>NZ_POQT01000002.1 GCF_002938435.1 Blastococcus saxobsidens | reverse complement strand
CCGGTCCGGCACGGTGGTCTGGAGGTCGGGCGCCAGGCCGAGGCGGCGGCGCTGAGCGAGGCCGCCGCGCCCACGCGGGAGGCCGCACCGGGCCGCCGCGGCCCGCGCCCGCTGGCCAAACCGCCGGTGCGCAAGTACGCCAAGGACCTCGGCGTCGACCTGACCACGCTGGCCGGCTCCGGCGCCGGCGGGTGCATCACCCGCGCCGACGTCGACGCCGCGCTCGCCGCCCGCTCGGCGACGCCGTCCCCGCAGGCCACCGCCGCCGCGCCGGTCGCGGACGGCGCACGCGAGCAGCGGATCCCGATCAAGGGGGTGCGCAAGCACACCGCGGCCGCGATGGTGGCCAGCGCCTTCACCGCCCCGCACGTCACGGAGTTCCTGACCGTCGACGTCACGCGGATGATGAAGCTGCGGGCCCGCCTCGCCGCCCGGCCCGAGCTGGCCGACGTCAAGGTCAGCCCGTTGCTGTTCGTCGCCAAGGCGGTGCTGCTGGCCGTTCGGCGGCACCCGATGATCAACAGCAGCTGGGACGAGGCTGCCCAGGAGATCGTGGTCAAGGACTACGTCAACCTCGGCATCGCCGCCGCCACGCCCCGCGGGCTCGTCGTCCCGAACATCAAGGACGCCGGCCGGCTGTCGCTGGCCGAGCTCGCCGCCGCGCTGGGCGACCTGACGGCGACCGCCCGGGACGGTCGGACCGCGCCGGGCGACATGACCGGCGGCACGTTCACGATCACCAACGTGGGCGTCTTCGGCGTCGACACCGGCACCCCGATCCTGAACCCCGGGGAGGCGGCGATCCTCGCGTTCGGCGCCGTCCGGGAGATGCCGTGGGTGCACAAGGGGCGGATCAGGGTCCGGCAGGTCACCCAGCTGGCGCTCTCCTTCGACCACCGCATCGTCGACGGCGAGCTCGGCTCGCGGTTCCTGGCCGACGTCGGCGCCCTGCTGCACGATCCGGGGAACGCGTTGACCTTCTGATCCGCAGCTCGGCAGGATCGGCGCCCATGGACCGACGTGTGCCCGCGCTGGCGGCGCTGTTCCTGTTCGTCCTGCTGACGGGCGTCGCCATCGTGCTGGGCGGCGCCCGTGCGGGGACGGGGCAGGGCATCGCCCCGAACGCGGTGCAGTTCGCCGGCTACGCGTCCGCCCTGCTGTCGGCCGCGCTGCTGCTGGGCCGCGGCGGCGCCGCACCTCGCCCGCTGGGTGCCGTCGTCCTGGGGGCGACCGTCGTGATGGCGCTGGTCGACGTGCTGACGATGGCCCAGGACGGCGCGGACATCGGCGCGGGCCTCGTGCGGGTGGTCTGCCTGGGCGTCATCGGGGTGGTCACGGCGCGGCTGGCCATCGCTCTCGCGGCGGACCGTCGGACCGCGCCCTAGCGCGAGCTGGTGACGCCGTCGCCCTCTTCGGGGCGGCGGCCGCCACGACCCGTCCACCGGCAGCACGAGCTGACGCCCACCGGCGAGGTGGGTCCGGTACCTGGTCCGGCCGGCCCGACGGCTACCACCTGGCGCAGATGCTCCTCCTCCACGGCCGCCCGGTGCGCGGGAGCGTCGCGGCCCGCCTGCGCCCGGGTCCCTGAGCTGCTGGTTCGACGTGTCATCGCGAGTCCGTCCGGGTACGCGGGGCACGACCGAGTTCGCGAGGAAGAGGAGCAGACAGTGGCCAGCGTGCAGGAGTCCGTCGACGTCGACGTCCCGATCCGGACCGTCTACGACCAGTGGACCCAGTTCGAGTCCTTCCCGCAGTTCATGGGCGGCGTCGAGAGCATCACGCAGATCGACGCCACCCACACCCACTGGGTCACCAACATCGACGGCGTCAAGCGCGAGTTCGACGCGGAGATCACCGAGCAGCACCCCGAGGAGCGCGTGGCCTGGACCAGCACCAGCGGTGAGGCCAAGCACGCCGGGGTCGTGACGTTCCACCGGCTCGCCGACGACAAGACCCGCGTGATGATCCAGATCGACTGGGAGCCCGAGGGGCTGGTCGAGAAGGCCGGTGCGGCCCTCGGCTTCGACGACCGCCAGGTGAAGGCGGACGCCAAGAAGTTCAAGGAGTTCATCGAGAGCCGCGGTACCGAGACCGGTGCCTGGCGCGGGGACGTCCCGCGTCCCAGCTGATCTCCGCAGCCCGACGACGGCGCCCACCCCCGACCCGGGGATGGGCGCCGTCGTCGTCCCGGCGTGCGACCACCCGGGTGCGGGGGCGGCGGCGTGACCAGACTCACCCCGACGAGTGAGGAACCTTCGGCGAAGCATCAGGATTGCCGACGTTTCGTCGGATTAGAGTTGAGTGCGCCTGCGTTACTACGGCCGTAGGCCCCTACGACGACGAAAGAGGACATCGAGATGAGCAGCGTGACGATCAGCTGGCGCCAGCGTCGGCAGGTGGCGCGTACCCGGCGGGCGCTCGACAGGGCGCTCTCCCGCACGAGCAGCCCGGCCATGCGGGACGAGCTGCTGACGATGGCGAACAGCGGCCAGTTCCTCGGCCGCTGAGCCACCGGCCGCGCGCGCGGCCCGCGACATCCCGACCCCGGTCTCCTGGAGACCGGGGTCGCATGCGTTCAGGGGACATCTCGTGACCGATCCGGCGGATGCTGGCAAGGTGTAGCCGTGCAGGTACGCCGGGTCACCCCCGCCGCCCGCTCCGCAGGCTCCCCCCTGCGAGGCAGTGGGCTCAGGCAATGACGACGACGTGCCGATCACCTGTTGTGCAGGAGGAGCGGGCGGGAGCCGAGACGTCACCGACGTCGGCCCGCCCCGCTGCGGACGTCGCCGACGTCGAGAGGACACGATGAGCCAGGAGACCCAGGGGCGCGAGACGTCCGGGGCGACCACCGGCGGTCTCCTCCGCTACGTGCGCGGCCAGGGCGGCGACGAGGCCGTGACCGAGGTCCTGCGGCGTGCCGGGGTCGACGCGACCCCGGCCGAGCTGGACGACCAGTCCCGCTGGTGGAGCTACGACACCCGCATCGCGCTGTTCGCCGCCGCCACCGACGTGCTGGGCGACGCGCGCACGATGTACGAGGTCGGCGCCTCCGCGCTGCGCTCCGGCCTGGCGCACGGGCTGGTCCTGCTGCTGCGCTCCATGGGCACGCCCCGCCAGGTCTTCCGCCAGCTCCCCCGGGCGGTGCAGAAGTTCAGCACCACCTCGACGATGGAGATCCTCGAGGCCGGCCCCACGTGGGCGGCCATCCGCTACCGGCTGCACGACGGCTACCCGCACTCGCGGCTGGACTGCGACTACACCCAGGGGCTGCTCAGCTGCGTCCCGCAGATCTTCTCGTTGCCCGCGGCCGAGATCGTGCACGAGGAGTGCCAGTCCGACGGGCACCCCGCTTGCGTCTACCACCTGACCTGGCAGCGCCGGTCCCGGCTGCCGTGGCGTCGGACGGACGACGCGCTGCCGCTCGACCCGGAACTGCACGCCCTCCGCGGTCAGCTGCAGATCCTGCAGTCGGCCGCCACCGACCTCGTCGCCAGCGACGACGTGGACACCGTGCTGGAGCGCATCGTGTCGCGCGCCGCCGAGGCCGTGCTGGCGCCGGCCTACCTGCTCGCCGTCCACGCCCCGGCCGGGGGCCCGCCCCTGGTGCACGGGGCGGGGGTGGCGCCGCAGCAGCTGCCCCAGTTGGCCGCGACGCTGCTGGACGGCGGTGATCTCGGTCCCGGTGCCGTGGTGGTCGACGTCGTGTCGGCGCGCCGCACGCACGGCCGACTGGCCGCCCTCTACCGGCCCGGGGACGGGGCGATGGGGGACGAGTCCGCGATGCTGGCGGCCTACGCCGGCCACGCCGCAGCCGCGCTGGACCTGATCATCGCGCTCGAGGAGGCCCGCACCGAGGCCGTCCGCGCCGGATCGCTGCTCAGCCTCGCCCACGAGCTGGCCGCGACCACGGAGGCCGCCGAAGTCGCCGAGGTGGTCGCCGAGGCCCTACCGGGCATCGTCGGGTGCCGGACGGCGAGCATCCTGCTCTGGGACGCCGCCAGCGGATCCCTGCGCGCGCAGGCCTCGGTGGGCATGGGCCCCGTGGGCCGGGAGCTCCTGCACTCCACCGCCCTGCGCGCCGAGGACGTCCCCGAGCTGGTCGGCATGCTGACCGGCCGCGAACCGCAGGTCATCCGGAGCGAGACCAGCAGCCCCGTCATGCGCCGCCTCCTCGAGCGGCTCGGAACGTCGGACCTCGTCGCCGTCCCCCTCCTGGCCGACGGCGTCTTCCTCGGAGCGGCGACCGCCGGCTGGCGTCGCGGTGAGGCCCCTGCCCAGCTCGACGGCGAGGTCCTCACCCGGCTGCGCGGGGTCGGCGACCAGGCCACGACCGCCCTGCAGAAGGCGCGGCTGTTGCAGACGGTGCGCCACCAGGCCACGCACGACGCCCTGACCGGGCTCCCCAACCGGGTGCTCTTCCTCGACCGGCTCACCGGGGCGATCGCCGACGCCCACCCCCGTGCCCATCTCGGCGTCCTGTTCTGCGACCTGGACCGGTTCAAGCAGGTCAACGACGGCCTCGGGCACGCCGCCGGCGACGAGCTGCTCCGTCAGGTCTCGGCCCGGCTGCGCGCCGCCGTCCGTCCCGGTGACACGGTGGGACGGCTCAGCGGGGACGAGTTCGCCGTCCTGCTGCCGGGGCTGGAGCAGCCCGCCGACGCGGCCGGCCTCGCGGCACGGGTCGTCGCCTGCTTCACCGACCCGTTCCGGCTCGAGGGCAGGGAGGTCGTCGTGGGCACCAGCGTGGGCATCGCCGTGCACGGCACCGACGGCACCGGCCCCGAGGAGCTGCTGCGCGCGGCCGACGCGGCGATGTACCGGGACAAGCACGACCGGCGGAGCTCGGCACCCCGCTGAGCGGGGCGCCGGGGTCCACCGGTCAGGGGAGGCCCCGCTCGAGGTTGCCGCGGGGCCGACCGATCCTGCCTCCGAGGGGCGGCAGAGCCCCCGGGGACGGTCGGCGCTAGCGCAGCCTGGCGCGCAGCGCCGCCTGCTCGTCGGCGCCGAAGCCGTGCGCCTCGAGCCAGCCCAGCGGTCCGCCGTAGCGCTCGTCGAGGATCGCGAGCACGCGCTCCATCGTCTCCGCGCGCGGCGTGTGGCTGGCGACGTCCCGGCTGACCATGTCCTCGGCGTAGGTCGGGGAGGCGGCCAGCTTGGCCACCAGCGCGTCGATGATCTCCGCGGTGAGCGCGTAGTCGGCGACGATCTCCTCGTGCGGCACCCCGGCCACGGCCAGGGCCAGCGCGACGACGACACCGGTGCGGTCCTTGCCCGCCGCGCAGTGCACGACGGCCGCGCCCGGCACCGGTGCCGCCAAGGCGCGCAACGCGTCCACGACGGCGTCGGACCGCTGCCCGAGGTACCCGAGGTAGGAGCGGACCGCGGGCGGCTCGCCCTCGTCGTGCTCGGCGACCCGGCGGGGGAGGAGCGACTCCAGCCAGCCCTCGGCGAGGTCCTCCGGTGGCTCCTCGACGGCGAACACGTCGGTGTGGTGCCCGCGCTCGGGGAGCAGGCTGAAGTGCCGGTGCGTCACCTCGGCGACGTCGCGCAGCGGGCCCCGGCCCTCGAGCAGGATCTCCGCCGTGGTCCGCAGGTCGATCACCTCGCGCAGCCCGAGGTCGCCGACCAGCCGGCGGACGTCGGCGACGCTGAGGGTCTGCAGGTTGTCGCTGCGCAGGATCCGGCCGGGGGCCGTGCGCCCGCCGTCGGTCGTGGGCAGCCCACCGAGGTCGCGCATGTTCGTCGTGCCGTCGAGCCGGATCCAGCGGCCGGTGTGCGGGGAGGTCACTCGTGCGACGGTACGTCCAGGGCCCGCTGGGGCGGACGCCGGCTCAGCTGCCGGCGGGCTCCCCGGGGATGGCGAACAGCGGCGCCCAGGCCTCGTCCGGCCCGATCGGGAACAGGGTGCCGGGGGCCGTAGCCCGGTTGGCCCAGCGGGCTTCGTAGGGCAGCCCGTCGAGGAGTACGCGGGCACCCCGCTGGTAGAGCGTCTCGGGGTTCCACCCCTCCGTCACGTCGGTGACGGTCGGCACCGGCTCCGGGGCGGACTCCGACTTCTGCACCAGGCCGAGCAGCGCCCAGGGCGACGGGACGGCGGCCGTGGCCGGCAAGGACGGATCCACCCCCACGGCGTACCAGCGGGCCTGGTACACGTTGCCGTGCCATACGACCTTGTAGCCGGCCGGGTACTGGGCCTCGGCCCGCCAGATCGGGTAGGGGCTGGTGCTCGGGTCGTCGACGACCGGCTGCCGACCCGTGTCCGCCACGGTGTCGCTGATCTGCACGGTGGGGCCGTCGCCGCCGAGGCCGGCGAACGCGTCCACGAAGGCCAGGGGCTCCTGGGCGACACCGCTGCACGTGTTCGAGTGGACGGCGACGTCGGCGAAGCTCGCGCCGCAGCCGGTGTCCCGGTTCAGCGACCACAGCGAGATCCGCCCCAGACCGGTGTCCCGCGCGAAGGAGGCCAGGGTCGAGGCGTCGTCGAGGGTGAACACCTCGCCCTCGACGTCGTTCTGGCCGATCATCGGGGTCGCGCCGATCCGGCTCCAGACCTGCCGGTCGCTCAGGGTGGTGCCGATCTCCTCGTAGAGGGCGCGGACCTGCCCGGCGGTGGCCCGCAGCGCCTGCTCGGTCGCCGCGATCATGGACTGCTCCGCGGGCTTGGCCCCTCCGTAGTCCATGGTCATCACGTTGACGCCTGCCAGCTCCACCCCACCGGCCAGCGTGGCCCGCACGAGGTCCACGCCTTCGGCGGTCATCCCGGTCGGGGCCACCGGCACGGTGAGCCACACGGCGAGGGGAGAGCCGTCGGCCGCTCGCTCGCGCTGCAGGTCGGCCAGGGCCGCGGCCCGCCGGTCGGCGGCGGCGAGGTCGGCGACGGCGGTGCCCTCCACGTCGAGGTCGACGGCGGACAGGTCGTAACGCTCCACGACCTCGCGGTAGGCGTCGGTGAGGTCGCCGGTGTCCGTGCACGTGACGGCGAGCTCGTCGTTGACCAGCCCACCGAAGCTCACCATGACGTCGCCACCGGCGGACCGCAGCTGGTCGATCCGGCGGTCGAGCTCGAGGTCGGTGCCGGCCTGCTCGAGGGAGTAGTAGCCGCCCCAGCTCGGTGCGCAGCCGTTCTCGGGGTCGGCTACGACGAAGGCCAGGGCGACGGTCCGCGCCGGGTTCGCCGACGGGTCCTGGAACTGGAAGGTCGGGGTCAGGGTCACGTCGACGTAAGGGACGCTCCAGGACTGGTTCGTCGCCCCAGTCCGGTCCGCGGCCTCGGTCACCGAGACGAATCCCCCACCGGCGACCGCCGCGACGACCAGCAGCACCAGGCCCAGGCGGGGCCAGGACAGCCGGCGCGCAACCGGCTGGTCCTCGCCGGGGGATACGGCGCTCGATGCGCCCATGGAAGCCCTCGCTCTCGTCGACGCAGTTCCGGCCGGACTGCGGGTGGGTGGCTCGACCTGGGCAACAGCCTGCCCCGGAAGCGCGCTCGGACGACGGGACCGGGCTCGGAGCTCACCACGAGGGGTGAGCGGGGGCAGCGGCCGGAGCCGCCACGCGCGCAGGATGCCATCCGACGTGGGGGACGCCGGTCGGACGCCTGGCACCCGTCGACCTGACGAGCACGAAGGCGGAACAGATGCGACGCACCCTTCCCGATCCGCACCGGCCGGACGTCCGGCGGCAGTGGGGGAGCGACCGGCGGCGCGAGCCACTTCCGCTGGTGCCCGCGAAGGTGTCCGAACGGCGCATGGCGATCGGCCGGCTGGCCATCGTCCTGACCGTCTCGGCGTGGGCGGTGTACGTGGCCTTCACCATCGAGCAGCAGTTCATCGAGGGCAAGGCCGACAGTGCGCGGCTGGTCATCGAGGCGATCGTCTATCTGCTGCTGATCACCGGGCTGGCGACCTCGGCCATGGCGTATCTGATCACCCGGATCGGGTTCTTCTACCGCAGCCGGGCGCACACCCGGGCGTCGCGCGCCGTCCTCGACGCCTTCTTCGACCAGCCCGCGGCCCCGGTGACGGTCCTCGTCCCGTCCTACCAGGAGGACGAGCGGGTCATCCGGACGACGCTGCTGTCGGCAGCGCTGCAGGAGTACCCGGCGCTGCACGTGGTCCTGCTCGTCGACGACCCGCAGAACCCGACGACGAACCGGGCCCGGGCGCTGCTGGAGGACGCGCGGGCGCTCCCCGGCAGCATCATGGCTCAGCTGGAGGTGCCGGCCGGCCGCTTCCGGGCCGCCCGCGACGCCTTCGAGCGGGCGGTGGCGGGCGGCACCGGGCGGGCCGCGACCGCAGACGACGTCCGCGAGCTGGCCGGGCACTACCGGTTCGCCGTCGAGTGGCTGCACGAGCTGGGCGCCCGGCACGAGACCATCGACCACACCGACGTCTTCTTCGTCGACCACGTGGTCGGTGCGCTGGCCGCCGACCTCGGCACGGTGGGCGAGGCCCTCGCCAGCGCGGCCGACGAGGGAGCGGTCCTCGCCGGGGACCGGCTGCTGCAGCTCTACCGCCGGCTCACCGCGACCTTCGGCGCACGCGTCAGCAGCTTCGAGCGCAAGCGCTACCGGTCCCTCTCGCACGAGCCGAACAAGGCCATGAACCTCAACAGCTACATCGGCCTCATGGGCGGTAGCTACCGGGAGGTCCAGACGCCGGTGGGGCTGGCGCTGGTCAGGTCCACCGCGCGCGCCGCCGACCTGGCGGTGGAGGAGCCGGAGTACGTGCTCACCCTGGACGCCGACAGCATGCTGCTCCCGGAGTACGCCGCACGGATGGTGCACCTGCTCAGCCAGAGCGCGCACAGCCGGGTGGCCGTCGCGCAGACGCCGTACAGCTCGTTCCCGGGCTCGGCGACCCGGCTGGAGCGGATCTCCGGTGCGTCGACGGATCTGCAGCACATCGTCCACCAGGGCATGACGCAGTACGACGCGACCTTCTGGGTCGGGGCGAACGCGGTGCTGCGCAAGCGCGCGCTCGACGACATCGTCGAGGTCGACTACGACGGCGACTTCGAAATCCGGCGCTACATCCAGGACCGCACGGTCATCGAGGACACCGAGTCGACCATCGACCTCGGGGTGCACGGCTGGGCGCTGCTGAACTACCCGGAGCGGCTGGCCTACTCGGCGACCCCGCCGGACTTCGGCTCGCTGTGCATCCAGCGCCAGCGGTGGGCCAACGGCGGGCTGCTGATCCTCTCGAAACTGCGCGAGCAGGTGCGGGCCCGCCGGGCGCGCGGGGAGCGCAACCGCTTCGGTGAGCTCTTCCTGCGGGTGAACTACATGGCCTCCATCTTCTGGAGCTCCGTGTGCCTGGTCGTCATGCTCTTCTACCCGTTCAACGCCGAGCTGCTCAACCCGCTGCTGCTGCTGGTGTCGGTGCCGTACTTCCTCACGATGGCCGGGGACCTGCGCGCCACCGGGTACCGGCGGACCGACGTCCTGCGGATCTACGGGTTCAACCTGATCCTGTTGCCGGTCAACCTGTCGGGCTCCTTCGCCTCGATCCTGCAGTTGATCACCGGGGAGAAGAGCGCCTTCAAGCGGACCCCGAAGGTCCGTGACCGCACGACGGCGGGAGCGGTGTTCCTGCTCGCACCGCTGGCGCTGATCGCGTTCTCCGCCTACACCGTCGTCGTGGACATCCAGTCGCAGCACTGGGGCCATCTCGTCTTCGCCGGGCTCAACACCGCGCTGGCCACATACGCCATGGTCGCGTTCGTCGGCCTCGGCAACACCGCGGTGGACCTGTGGGTGCACCTGCGGGACTGGCTCTACCGCCCGGTCGAGCCTCGCCGGCAGGCGGCGGTCCAGGTGGTCCGGCCGTCCCGGTCGCCTGGCGCCGCGCAGCCCCGGTCCGTCGCCGTCCCGTCGGTTCCCGACTGGGCCTCCGTCCTGCACTACGGCATCCCGGGCGGCGTCGCCGTGCCCACGGCCGGTGGCAGCGGGCGGGACGTCGTTCGCGTGCCGGCACCGCGGTCGGCCCCGCCGGCCGAGCCGGACGACAGCGCCGTGGTGGCGGCGTTCCGCGACTTCATCTTCTTCACCGTCTTCCAGCCGATCGTCGACCTGGCGACCGGCGAACCGGTGGGCTACGAGGCGCTGTGCCGGTTCGCCGACGGACGCGCGCCCCAGGAGCGGCTGGACGCGGCGACCGACCGCGGCCTCGGCGTGGACCTCGACGGCGCGCTCCTGCGGGCCTCGCTGGCTGCCGCCGCCTCGCTCCCCGAGGGCGCATGGGTGTCGGTGAACGTCTCCCCGGCGCTGTGGAGCTCGCCGCGAGAGCTCGCCTCCATCGTCAGCCGTTCGGCCTGCCCGGTGGTCCTGGAGTCCGGCCCGCTGGCCGGGGACAGGAACCCGTCGTCGCACGAGCTGCCGATCGGTGTGCAGGTCGCGCTGGAGAACCCGCTCGTCGGGTACGACAGCTTCCGGTGGGTGGAGGAGCACCGGCCGGCGTTCCTCAAGCTCGGACGGGAGACCACGGCCGGAATCGAGCAGGACGCCGCGCGCCGCGCCCTGCTCGGGGCGCTGGTGCCTTTCGCCGAGGAACGGGGGTGCCGCGTCGTGGCCTCGGGCGTGGAGACCGCTGCCGAGCGGGACGCCCTCCGGGAGGCGGGAGTGCAGCTGGGGCAGGGCTTCTACCTCGGCCTCCCGGCGCCTGCACGCGCTCTGGAGCTGCCGGCTCGCGGCGCCGAGCCGGTCGAGGTCGCGGCAGGGCTGTGATCACCAGGGGGTGGGGCGCCCCACCCCCTGGTCACTGTCGCGGAGTCGGGGCCGGCCCTGGGCCTAGCACGGCCTCGCACGCCTCCAGCAATCGGCGCCGCAGCGCCACGCCCCGGTCGGCGAAGGCCCGCTGGGCGGCGACGTACTCGGCCTTGCCCTCGGCCGTCTCGATGGCGACGGGTCGGTATCCGTGGGCGCGCAGGTCGTACGGCGAGGCCCGCATGTCCAGCTCGCGGACGTCGGCGGCCAGTGCCAGGCAATCGGCCAGCAGCTCGCCGGGCACGGCGGGTCCGAGCTTGTAGGCCCATTTGTAGAGGTCCATCGTCGCGTGCAGGCAGCCGGGCTGCTCGAGCGCGACCTGTGTCTCGCGGCTGGGCTGCAGGCGGTTGCGTCCGAGCGCTTCCGGGGTGAAGAAGCGGAAGGCGTCGTAGTGGCTGCACCGGATCTGCGCGCCCTCGACGACGGCGTCGGTGCCCGTCCGGCCCAGCCGCAGGGGGAGCGGGTGGCGGCGCTCGTCGGCCCGGTAGACCATCGCCCACTCGTGGAGCCCGAAGCAGCCGGTGAACGCCGGCCGGGACGAGGTCGCGGACAGCAGCTCACGGATGAAACGCACGGTTCCGGCGCGATCGGCCAGGAATGCCGCGTGATCCAGCCCGGCGACGCCCCTGACGTCGGTGCGGTACCACCGCCATCCACCGTGCGGCGCCGGCCCGCCCTCGCGCGGGGCCAGTGCCGTGCCGGCTCCTGGGTGCCAGCGTCGCAACCGACCGGGGGACTCGCGGTAGTACGTGAACAGGAAGTCCAGCACCGGGTGCGGTTCCCCCCGGCGACGGCGCTCCAGGTGCGGGGTGACCCATTGGTCCACCCGCATCTCGTGGCGGGTGGACCGGTCCTGCCACTCCACCGGCGGCAGGACCGACGTCAGAGCGGGAGCGGGGCGCACCTGCTCAGGATATTGGGCCCCTGCAGGGCCAGGTTCCGAGCGTGCGAGGGCGGGGGACTTGTCAGCCCGCTGCGTTACCGGGGCGGACGACGCCGTCGTCGGCCTGGGCGTCCTCGTCGGTGGTCAGGGTCGCGCTGCCCTCAGGTCCCTCGGAGTTCTGGTCCTCGGCGACCGGGCCGTCCTCGGTGTCGGGGGACTCGCCGTAGCCGGTGGGGTCGCTCATCGTTCTCCTCGGGAGGTCGCGGTCGGGCGTGCGTTCTGGCTCATACCTCGCCGGACGCGCCGGCACGCCTGGTGCGGGCGATGTCACCGTCGGCGCCGGCCGGGAGGTCGTCGCCCTGGGCCGCGTCCCGCTCGATCGCCTCGTCGGCGGTGAGGGGCACGTCGTCGAAGGACGACGCGGAGTCGCTGTTGTCGCCGGTGCCCGACGCGGTCGGGATGTCCTGCTCGATGCGGTCGCTGCCCTGCGGGTCGCTCACGGTCTCCTCCTGGAAGGTCGGCGTCCTCCCGCCATGCCCGGTGACCGGTCCCGGAAACGGCCGACGGCCGCCTCCCTGGGGGAGGCGGCCGTCAGGACGCTGGTGCCGGGCTCAGAACGCGGCCTCGTCGACCTCCATGAGCGCGTTGTCGGTGTTGTCGACGATCGCCCGCTCCGAGGTCAGCCGGGGCAGCACCTGGGTGGCGAAGAACCGGGTGGCCGCGAGCTTGCCTTCGTAGAAGTGCTTGTCGTTCTCGCTGACGTCGCCGGCCAGGGCGGCCAGGGCCACCTCGGACTGGCGGATGAGCAGCCACGCGGTGATCAGGTCGCCGGTGGCCAGCAGCAGTCGGCTGGTGTTCTGCGCGACCTTGTACAGCGCGGTCATGTCCTCCTGCGCGCCGGTCAGGTGGTTGAACATCGCGGTGAGCATGCCCTGGACGTCCTGCAGGGCGGCGCCGAGCAGCGCGCGCTCCTCCTTGAGGCGGCCGTTGCCGGCCTCGCCGTCGACCGTGGCCTGGATCTGCTCGGCCAGCCAGGTCAGGGCGACGCCGCCGTCCTTGACGATCTTCCGGAAGAAGAAGTCCTGGCCCTGGATCGCCGTCGTGCCCTCGTAGAGGGTGTCGATCTTGGAGTCGCGGATGTACTGCTCGATCGGGTAGTCCTGCAGGTAGCCGGAGCCGCCCAGCGTCTGCAGCGACTCGGCGGTGAGCAGCTGGGTGGCCCGCTCCGAGCCGAAGCCCTTGACGATGGGCAGCAGCAGGTCGTTGAGCCGCTCGGCGAGCTTCGCCTTCTCGGCGTCGCCCTCGGCCTCGGCCTCGGTGACCTGGTCGCGGAAGCTGGCCGCGTACAGGTACAGGGCGCGCATCCCCTCGGCGTAGGACTTCTGCAGCATGAGGGAACGCCGGACGTCCGGGTGGTGGGTGATGGTCACCCGCGGGGCGTCCTTGCTGGTGGCGGTGAGGTCGGCACCCTGCACGCGGGTCTTGGCGTAGTCGAGCGCGACCTGGTAGCCGGCCGACAGGGTGGCGATGGCCTTGGCTCCGACGAACATGCGGGCGTGCTCGATGACCTTGAACATCTGCGCGATGCCGTCGTGCACCTCGCCGACGAGCCAGCCCTGGGCCGGCACCGGGCCGTCGCCGAAGGTGACCTCGCACGTGGTGGAGACCTTGAGGCCCATCTTCTTCTCGACGTTGGTGACGTAGGCGCCGTTGCGCTCGCCCAGCTCGCCGGTCGCCAGGTCCACGTGGAACTTCGGCACGACGAACAGCGACAGCCCCTTGGTGCCGGCCTTCGCGCCCTCGGGGCGGGCCAGGACCAGGTGGATGATGTTGTCGCTCAGGTCGTGCTCGGCGGAGGTGATGAACCGCTTCACGCCGTGGATGTGCCAGGAGCCGTCGGGCTGCTCCACCGCCTTGGTGGTGCCGGCGCCGACGTCGGAGCCGGCGTCGGGCTCGGTGAGGACCATCGTGGCGCCCCAGTTGTGCTCGAGCATCAGCCCGGCGAGGCGCTTCTGGTCCGGGGTGCCCAGCTCGTCGAGGATGGCCGCGAAGGCCGCACCCGAGCCGTACATGAACACCGCCGGGTTGGCGCCGAGGATCATCTCGAAGGCGCCCCAGGTCAGGACGTGCGGCGCACCGAAGCCCCCGAGGTGCTCGGGCAGGTCGAGGCGGGCCCACTCGCCGTCCTCGACGGCCTTGTACGACTTCTTGAACGACTCGGGGAGCTTCACCGAGTTCGTCGCCGGGTCGAAGACCGGCGGGTTGCGGTCGGCGTCGACGAAGGACGCCGCGACGGGGCCTTCCGCCAGCTTGCGGATCTCGGCCAGGATCCCGCGCGCGGTGTCGGCGTCCATCTGCTCGAAGGGACCCGTGCCGAACTTGTCCTTGGTGTCCAGGAACTCGAAGAGGTTGAACTCCAGGTCCCGGAGGTTGGCGGTGTAGTGCGTCATTGCGCTCAGGCTCCCGTGCTCCGTGCCGGTGTGCGGCGTACTGCTACTCGCGAGTAACAAACGCTATTACTCGCGGGTAGCAACGGCAAGCGGTGGGGTCTGCGACACGCCCGCACGGGGGCGTCTGACCCGGACGGGTCAGCGGTTGCGGCGACGGGCGCGCCGGACCAGACCGGCCAGCCACACCAGCAGGCCACCCAGCACGGCGGCGATGAGCAGGGCGAGCACCAGCGGTGCGTCCACGTCGGTGAAGACCAGGCTGATCTGCACCGTCTGTCCGTTGAAGACCACGAACAGCACCAGCAGCACCGTGACGAAGATCAGCAGCGCCAGCGCCAGGGTGCGCCCGATGGCCCGGCCGGTGTGGCGCTCCCGGGGCGGGGCCTGCTGCGGCGGCTTGCTCGTGGCCGGATCGGGCTGGGCCGGACCCGTCGGACCCGCCGGATCCGGGCCGGTCGACGCCGGACCGCCGGACGCCGGGCTGTCGCTCCGGTGGCCGCCGAGGCCCACGCTCAGCGGGTCGGACGGCGAGCCGCCCGGGCGCTGGTCGGGGGCGCTCATCGGGCGTCCGGCTCGGTCTCGGCGGGCGGGTAGCTGGGGCCGGCGACCCCGCTGGCGGCGCCGGGGGTGCCGCCCTGCGACTCCTCGTCACCGGGCGGTGCGACCTCCGCGCCCAGCGGTGCGGCGTCTCGGTCGGAGCCTGTGTCGTTCTCGTCGGGCATGGTCACCCGGAAGGTCTGCCCGGCGGGAGGGTCGGGGAAACCGCCGCCGCGCAGCGGAAGGCCTGCTCAGCGGGGGTGGCGAGAAGTCACCCCGTGGCCCCGTGCCCTCGTGCAGGGAAGCAGGGGTGTGCCGCGGCCGTCGGGCCCCTGGTGCTCCGCAGCCGGTCCCTGGCGGGCGCGTCGTGGACACGCGTCCGGCCGCGCGGGGCGGGACGCGCCGTGCCGGACTCAGTCGGCGAGCGCCGGGCCGGCCTCGTGGTTGGGGTGGCCCGCCGTGCGCTCGCGCTGCTTCATGCGGGCCTCGTAGACGTGCCGGTCACCGCCGGCCAGCTCGTCGCGGGCCCGGGCGTCGTAGGCGCGGAAGCTGCTCCAGTAGTTCTCGTCGAAGTCCTCGACGATCTGGAAGGTCCAGCGGTCGGCGATGACGTTGCGCCCGACCAGGTCACGGTCCAGGTCGGCGGCGAGCACACCGGCGCCGGCCTGCTCGAACAGCTCCACCGACTCCTGCAGCAGGCGGTCGGCCTTGCCGGTGAGCTGGTGGAAGGCGTACAGGAAGCCCCGGGCCTGGTCGACGGTCTCGAGGGCCTCGGAGAGCTTGCCCAGTGCCTCGACCGTCGTGTCGTCGAGATCGGGCCGGGTCCGGTCGCTGGTCACCCGCCCATCCTGCGGCGCGGGCGGGCGGCCCGCAGGTCAGCCGCGGGCGACGGCGGCGTCGACGAGCTTCTCGGCCAGCTGGCGGCCGTGGGCGGCCGGCCCGTCGGGGCCGAGGAGCCCGCCGGAGAGGTACATGCCGTCGATGATCAGGTGGATCTGCGCGGCGAGGTCCTCCCCGTTGCCCGGGACGATCTCGTCGGCCAGGCGCTCGAGGCGGGTGTGCAGCTCGAACTTGTAGTCGGCGGCGGCGCTGCGCGCCGGGTGCTGCGGGTCGTCGTACTCGCTGCTCACGTTGGTGAAGGGGCAGCCGCGGAACCCGGTGCGGGTGACGTCCCGCTCGACGGCGTCCACGACCGACAGCAGCGCGGCGCGCGGGTCGCCCTCGAGGCGCTCGAGCTCGGCGTCGATGAAGGCCAGGACCGTCGAGGCCTTGCGGCTCAGGTAGGCGCCGACGAGGTCGTCCTTGCTCTTGAAGAGCCGGTAGACCGTCATCTTGCCGAGGCCGGTCTCGCGGACGAGCTCGTCCATGCCGACGCTGCGCGAGCTGCGCCCGGAGAACAGCCGCTCCGCGGTGTCGAGCACGATCGCCTGACGCTCTGCGCGGCTGCGGCGGACCGGTGCCGAGCTGTCGTCGGCGGGAACGAGATCGAGAGCGGCGGTCACGTCAGCGAGGATGCACCAGCCCCGTGACGGAGCAGTTCGCGGCACGCCGGGCTGGTTGCTCTGGGTGACGAGAGGCGCCCGAGCTGTTCGGGACTCCGGGGATCGGTGGTGCCGATGTGGTCACCCACCGTCATGACCATGACGTGCTGGAACGGCCCGCTGCCGGGGCCCGCCGCGACCTCGCGAGTGGTGGGGAGCAGCGGGTCCTTCGTCAGTTCCGGCGGGTGCGGCGGGGGTTGGCGAGCATCTGGGCGACGGCGCGCGCGGCGGCCTCGACGCGGGGCTCGTCGGTGGACGTACCGGAGGACCCCTGGGTCGTGCGGTGCTGGTCGGCGTTCTTCTCCATGTGCCGCAGGGTGCCCGGCGGGTGACCGGCCGAAACCGCCGCACCGCGGGCACCCCCCGGCCGGGGGACGGTCAGACGTCCGGCGTGTCCGCGTCGCCGTCGGCGGTGTCCCGGGCGCCCTCGGCGGGCTCCTCCGGGTGGGGGGTGCGGCCGCTGCCCCCGGCCTCCTCGCCGGCCGGGTCCCCTTCGGCGCGCTCGGCGCTGTGGGGCGTGCGGTGGGACTCGGTCATGTCGGCTCCTCCTCGTGCTTCGTCTCGGGAGGCCTGTGCCCGGTCCTCCGGTGGCCGAACCGCGGGTCGGTCCACCGGTGTCGCCGGAGGGACGCGGGGGAGCAGCAGCTCGACGGCCTCCTCGTCGGGGAGCG
The DNA here is from genome assembly GCF_002938435.1 of Blastococcus saxobsidens. GTDB lineage: Bacteria > Actinomycetota > Actinomycetes > Mycobacteriales > Geodermatophilaceae > Blastococcus > Blastococcus saxobsidens. Next base: position 211,445 of record NZ_POQT01000002.1, on the reverse strand, counting down.
CGCCGCGTGCCCCCGGGCCGGTGGTGGACAGCGCGGCGGCGGCCACCGCGTGCCGCACCGCCTCGGGCAGGTCCGTCCCGCGGGCGAGGGCCTGGCCCAGCGCGCCGGAGAAGCAGTCGCCCGCGCCGGTCGTGTCGACGACGGGAACCGGCGGCGGCGCCTGGAGCAGCACCGGCCCGCCGTTGCCCGGGACCACCAGCGCGCCCCGCGCCCCCAGGGTCACCACGACGTCGCCGTTGCTCACCGACCGGGCGAGGGCCGCCAGTTCCTCCGGCGAGCGGTCCGCGGGAGCGGCGCCGGCCAGGTGCACCAGCTCGTGCTCGTTGGGCACCAGCACGTCCACGCGCGCCAGCAGCTCCGTCGGCAGCGGCTGCGGGGGAGCGGGGGTGAGGACGACGGTGCCACGGGCGGTCCGCGCCGCCGCGGTGACCGCCGCCATCGGGACCTCCAGCTGCAGCAGCACCACGCGCGCGTCCCGCACCGACGGGACGTCGACGTCCTGGGCCGTCAGCGCGGCGTTCGCCCCGGGGACGACGACGATCAGGTTCTCGCCGCTGCCCTCCTCCACCGGGATCGTGGCGCTGCCCGTCGGCGTCCCCGCGGTGCGCAGCACGCGGCGGACGTTCACCCGCGAGCCGGCGAGGGCGGCCAGCTGCCGGTCACCGGCCGGGTCCTCGCCCACGCGCCCGACCATGTGCACGCCCGGACCCAGCAGGCCGGCGGCGGCCGCCTGGTTGGCACCCTTGCCACCCGGCGCGAGCGAGGAGGACCGGGCCACGACGGTCTCCCCGCGCCCGGGCAGCCGGTCGACGGCCACGAGCACGTCCTCGTTGAGACTGCCGACGACGGTGACGGACACGCGGACCTCCGGGGGCTGGCGGGCCACCAGCAGTACCAGACCGCCGGTTTCCGCCGGTCGGTGGCGCGGTAGGAGGGGACGACGAGGCGAGCGGAGGACCCATGGCGGGCGAGGACCCAGGAACGATCCGGCGCGAGTTCGGCGAGGCGGTCAACATGACCGCCGGTGAGCTGGAGAAGTGGCTGGACACCGACGAGTCGAAGTCCGTCGGGCAGAAGGACGGCGACGGGGAGTCCACCGGGCACGCCTCGGGACGGCGGATCGTCGAGCTGCTGCGCACGAGGAAGGACGACCTGACCGACGACGACCTGGCGCACATGCGCAAGGTGCACGGCTACGTGCAGCGGCACCTCGCGCAGGAGCCGAAGCAGGAGGACGTCGAGACCTCGAAGTGGCGGTACTCCCTGATGAACTGGGGCCACGATCCGCGGAAGTCGGGGTAGCCCGTGCGAGCGACGGCCCTGCCGCGCAACGACCCTGCCCAGTACGACCAGCTGGCCGACCAGTGGTGGGAGGCCTCCGGGGGATTCGCGGCGCTGCACTGGCTGGCCGCCTCCCGCGCCGAGCACATCCCGCCCGCGGCCGGCGCCGGGGCCCTGCTGGTCGACCTCGCCTGCGGTGGTGGCCTCATGGCGCCGCACGTCGCCCGGCTCGGCTACCGGCACGTCGGCGTCGACCTGGGCGTGGAGGGCCTGCGCGTGGCCCGCGGGCACGGCGTGCTGCCGGTCCGCGGATCGGTCCTGGCCGTCCCGCTGGCCGACGGCTGCGCCGACGTGGTGGTCGCCGGCGAGATCCTGGAGCACGTGGAGGACGATGTCGGCGTGCTCGCCGAGTGCGCCCGGCTGCTGCGGCCGGGCGGGACGGTGGTGGTCGACGCGCTCGCCGCCACCCGGATCGGCCGCTTCCTCATGGTCACGGTGGCCGAGCGGCTGCCGGGCGGACCGCCCCCGGGGATCCACGACCCAGCGCTGTTCGTCGACCGGGAGCGGTTGCTGGCCGCCGCGGAGCGGCTGGGCCTGGATCTGCGGCTGGTGGGCCTGCGGCCCTCGATGCGGCAGGCGGTGGCCTGGGCGCTGGGCAGGCGCCGGGACGTGGCCATGAAGCCGGTCCGCTCCACCGCGGTCGTCTTCGCCGGGTACGGGCGGAAAAGGTGAGTGAGCAACGACGTCCCGCCGGACGTACCTTCGAGAGCATGATCCCGAGCAGGCCGTCCGCGGAGCGGCGCAGGTGACCGCCGCCGTCGTCACCGGCGCAGGGTCCGCGCTGCCCGCCGCACTGGACCAGGAGGCCGCCTGGGACGGGTTCTTCGCCCGGCACTACGAGGGTGTGCGCGCCGCCGAGCGGATCTTCATGGGTGCCGGTGTGCGCCGCCGGCACGCGGTCGCCAACCCGATCGACGAGGACCTCAGCGGCTGGGGCACGGGGGCCCGCATGGCCCGCTTCATCCAGGAGGCGCTGCCGCTGGGCAAGCAGGCGGTGGCCGGCGCGCTGGACGCCGCCGGTCTCGCGCCGGGGGACGTCGGGCTCTTCGCCGTCGCGACCTGCACCGGGTACGCGACCCCCGGCCTCGACATCCGGCTGGCCAGCGATCTCGGCATGCCCGCCGGGCTGCAACGGCTGCTGGTCGGGCACATGGGCTGCTACGCCGCCATCCCCGGGCTGGCCGCGGTGGGCGACTTCGTCACCGCACGGTCCCGCCCGGCGGTGCTGCTCTGCTGCGAACTGACCAGCCTGCACGTGCAGCCGGCGCAGCGGGACCTCGAGCAGGTGGTGGCGCACGCGCTGTTCTCCGACGCCGCGGCCGCCGTCGTCGTCGAGCCCGGGGCCGGTCGCGGGCACCGGCTGGCGGGCATCGTCGCGCGCACCGACGCCTCGACCGCCGACCACATGACCTGGGACGTCACCGACCTGGGCTTCCGCATGGGGCTCTCGCCGAAGGTGCCCGACGTGCTCTCCCGGCACGTCGGCGACGTCGTCGACGAGCTGCTCTCCGCAGCCGGCCTGCGCAGCGAGGACGTCGCCGGCTGGGCCGTGCACCCCGGCGGCCCCCGGATCATCGACGTCGTGCGGGACGAGCTCGGCCTGCGCGAGGAGCAGGTCGCCGCCTCCCGACGGGTGCTGGCCGAGCACGGCAACTGCTCCTCGGCCACCGTGCTGCTCGTGTTGCAGGAGCTCGCCGACGTCGACGGCCCGATCGTGGCCATGGCGTTCGGGCCGGGTCTGACGCTGTACGCCGCACTGCTGCTCCCGGTCTGACTGTCGGCCGGCCGCCACAGGCCCTACGCTGAGTGACGAGCGTCACGCAGCGTCAGGAGGTGGCCCATGGGCACCCCGGTTCCGCAGGTGCGGGTGTTCCTGGTCGACGACCACGAGGTGGTCCGCCGCGGGGTGGCCGACGTCCTCGAGGACGATCCCGGCATCGCCGTCGTGGGGGAGGCGGGGACGGTCGCCGACGCCCTGGCGCGGGTGCCGGCCGTCCGGCCCGACGTCGTCGTCGTGGACATGCGGCTGCCCGACGGCACCGGTGACGCCCTCTGCCGGGAGCTTCGGGCCCGGGTCCCGGGACTGCCCTGCCTGGTGCTGACCAGCTATGGCGACCAGGAGGCCCGGGACGCGGCTCTGCGGGCCGGTGCCGCCGGTTTCCTGCTCAAGCAGGTGCGCGGGCCTGCCCTGGTGACGGCCGTGCGCACCGTGGCCGGTGGCGGCACCGTGGACGGCGGAGGCCCCGGGGGTGAGGCGCGCCGGACCGCGTCCCGGGGTGCCGACCGGCTGGCCGTCCTCACCGACCAGGAGCGGATCGTCCTGCGGCTGATCGGCGAGGGGCTCACCAACCGCCAGATCGGGGAGCGGATGGGTCTGGCGGAGAAGACGGTGAAGAACTACACCAGCCACCTGCTGGCCAAGCTGGGGCTGGAGCGGCGCACCCAGGCGGCCATCCTGGCCACCGAGCTGCGCGAGACGCGGCAGCCCGGACGCTGAGGGGCGCTCAGGTCGGGTGCGGCACCGACCAGTCGATCTCCGTCCCGGAGGCGGCCGCCTGCACCGTCAGGCGACCGCCGCGCCGCTCCGCACGGTCGGCCAGGTTCGCCAGGCCGCTGCGGGCGGCGACGGACGGCATGCCCCGGCCGTCGTCGGTGACGACGACCTTCACCTCGCCGTCCGTGGTGACCGTGGCCGTCATCCGCGTTCCTCCGGCGTGCCGCACGACGTTCGTGACGAGTTCCCGGACCACGGCCACCACGTCGGCCACCAGGTCCGCGGGCAGCTCCTCCACCTCGCTGTGCACCCTCAGGGCCACCCGCAGCCCGTGCCCCTCCGTCACCGACCGCACCACCTCGGCGAGCCGGCGGCGGACGGCGGCGGGGGAGGCGTCATCGGCCAGGTGCAGCTCGAAGATCGACGCCCGGATGCGGGCGATGGTCCCGTCCAGCTCGTCCACCCGTTCGGCGATGCGGGCCGCCTCGGACGGGGAGGTCTCCTCCAGCGAGCGGCCGATGCGGTCCAGCGCCAGGGCGGTGGCGAAGATCCGCTGCACCACGTGGTCGTGCAGGTCGCGGGCGATGCGATCCCGATCGGCGTGCACCTGCAGCCGGCGCTCCCGCTCCTGGCTGCGCACCAGCTCCATCGCGACGGTCGCGTGGGTGGCGAACGCCGCCGCCAGCTCGAGGACGTCGTCGTGGAACGCCGGGCGGCCGTGCACGCGCAGGGCGACGAGCGTGCTGCGCCGCGACGGGCTGCCGAGCGGCACGTAGAGCGCCGGGCCGTACGGCACGACCAGCTCGCCGACCACGTCCGAGTGGTCGGTCCCAGCGGCCGGAGTGGCGGCGTCCTGCAGCAGCGTCGGGACGCCGGAGCGGTGGGCACGGCCCAGCCGGGTGTCGCCCAGTGGCACGTGGACGCCCTCCCAGTCGGCGGCCAACGGTCCGACGGCCGCCGTGATCGCCAGCGCTCCCTCGTCGCCCGGCACGGGTGAGAGCACGCCGACGGCGTCGGCACCGGAGAGCTTCGCCACCCGTGCTGCGGCGCCGCGCAGCACCTCGTCGGCCGGGGTTCCCGACAGCAGTGCGGTCGCGATGTCGGTGCCCGCCTGCGACCAGGCCCGCTGCTGCTCCGCGTGCTCCAGGAGCCGGGCGTTCTCGATGGCCAGCCCCGCGACGGCGGCCAGCGCCCGCGCGGCCTCGAGGTCGCCGGCGCTGAACGGCCCCCCGGTCCGCTTCTCGGTGAGGTAGAGGTTGCCGAACACCGAGTCGCGCAGCCGGACCGGGACGCCCAGGAACGACCGCATCGGCGGATGCCCGGGCGGGACGCCCACCGATGCGGGGTGGTCCCGCAGATCGTCCAGGCGCAGCGGTTCCGGCTGCTCGACGAGGACCCCCAGCAGACCGGCCCCGGCCGGAGGGCGGCCGATCCGCTCGTGGTCCGCGGCGTCCATGCCGACCGTGACGAACCGGTCCAGCCCGCGACCGTCCGGGGTGAGCACGCCGAGGGCCCCGTAGCCGGCACCGACCTGCGCCACCGCCGCTTCGACGATGGCGCGCAGGGTCGCCTCCAGCTTGCTGCCGGACACCGCCGCCAGGACCGCCGCCGTCAGGGACGCGGCGTCGTCGCTCGCCGGGGAGCCCGGGTCGGGCGGGGTCACGGCCCGACCGTCGGGGCGTCTGTGCAGGTGCGGGAGGCGATGTGCCCATGGTGCTGCGCGCGGCCGTCGTGGCCCAGGGACGAAAGGCCCGTGACAGCGCCGGCGGCGGCGGGCGGACACCCCCCGATGGAGGGGGTCCGGACGTGGGGCTCAAGATCAGCAACCGCCGGCCCGATGGATGCGACATGACCCTCCTCGGTCGCCTGCGACGTGTCAGCCTGCTGGCGCGCTTCGCGGTGCTCAGCCTGGTGCTCACCCTCGGGCTGGGCGTCGTGCTGGGCTGGTCGCGGGCCGAGGCCATCTCCGCGAATGCCCTGGAGCAGGCCGAGTGGACGGCCATCGTGACCGTCCGGCTGGGGCTGCAGCCGCAGCTGGACGCCGACGACATCGCCGAGGGGTTCGACCCCGACCGGCTGGCGCGCGTGACCCAGGCGATCCGCAGCGCGGAGGACAAGCTCCAGGCGGGTGGCCGTCAGCTGGACGACCTGGACCCGGTCGCGCTCAAGATCTTCGACCGCGAGGGCACGATCGTCTACGCCGACGACCCGGAGCTCATCGGCGAGCAGTCGAGCTCCGAGGAGCTCGAGCAGGCCCTCGCCGGTGAGGTGGTCTCCGGGTTCGCCGGCTCCTCGCGCGACGACGCCGACGACGGCGTCTCGCGGCTGCTCGAGGTCTACGTGCCGGTCCAGTACGCAGGCTCCGACCGGCCCGACGGCGTGATGGAGCTCTACCTGCCCTACGCGCCGGTCGATGCGGCGGTGCGGGAGGACCTCGGCCGGCTGGTCCTGGTGCTGGCTGCCAGCCTGGCGATCTTCCAGGCCGTGCTCTACCGCGTCGTCGCCCGCGCCTCCCGCCGCCTGCACCAGCAGACCGAGGAGCTGCGCACGTCGGCCGAGCGGGACCGGCACACGGCCACGCACGACGTGCTGACCGGGCTGCCCAACCGCACCCTGCTCCGCGACCGGCTCGACCAGGCCCTCGCCGCCGCGGCCCGGTCCTCCGCCGAGGTCGCCGTGCTGCTGGTCGACCTCGACCGCTTCAAGGAGATCAACGACAGCCTGGGCCACTCCTACGGTGACGCGGTGCTGCGCCAGGTCGCCCCGCGGCTGTCCGCGGTCCTGCGGGACGGCGACACGGTCGCGCGGCTCGGTGGCGACGAGTTCGCCGTCCTGCTGCCCGCGGTCGACGGCGTCGGCGAGGCCGAGGCGGTCGCCGAGCGGCTGCGCGAGGCGCTGCACCGCTCGTTCGACGTCGACGGCGTCACCCTGGACGTCGAGGTGAGCGTGGGCATCGCCGTCTCCCCGTGGCACGGCACCGACAGCGACGCGCTGCTGCGGTCGGCCGACATCGCCATGTACGTGGCCAAGGAGCGCAAGGCCGGCGCGGTCGTGTTCGCGCCGGAGGACCACGTGGCGGCGCCGTCCCGGCTCACCGTGCTCGGCGACCTGCGCCGGGCGCTCGAGGACGACGAGCTGTTCCTCCACTACCAGCCCAAGTTCACCCTGGACGGCGAGCGGATCGAGGGTGTCGAGGCGCTGCTCCGCTGGCAGCACCCCACCCGCGGCCTCGTCCCGCCGGCCGAGTTCGTCCCGGTCGCCGAGGGCACCGGCATCATCCTGCGGCTGACCGAGCGGGTGCTGGACCTGGCGATGACCCAGGCGCGGCGGTGGCTCGACGCCGGGCATCCCATGCCGGTCGCGGTCAACCTGTCCACCCGCTGCCTGCTCGACGCCGGGCTGCCCGACATGGTCCGGCGTCTGCTGGCCCGGCACGAGGTCCCCGCGCACCTGCTCCGCATGGAGGTCACCGAGAGCGCGGTGATGGCCGACGCCACGCGCTGCACCGACGTGCTCCAGCGCCTGCACGACCTGGGGCTGCGGTTGTCGATCGACGACTTCGGCACCGGCTACAGCTCCATGGCGCACCTGCGCCGGCTGCCGGTGGACGAGCTCAAGATCGACCGCTCGTTCGTCATGGGCATGACCACGAGTGCCCAGGACGCGGTCCTGGTGCGCACCGCCGTCGACCTCGGGTACAACCTGGGGCTCACCGTCGTCGCCGAGGGCGTCGAGGAGCCGGAGCACGTGGCCGCCCTGCGGGCGCTGGGCTGCGACATCGCGCAGGGGTACCACTTCGCCCGGCCCATGCCCGCCGAGGCGCTGGACGAGATCCTCGGGCGCGTCGGCACGATCCACGACGACGGCGGAACGGTGGTCAGCCCCCGCTGATCGCGTCGGGCCTCGCGTGGCGCCGGTGCGCGGCGGCCGGTGGAGCGGGTGACGAGAATCGAACTCGCACTGTCAGCTTGGGAAGCTGATCCCTTTGCGTGCCACAGTGCTGTTCAGCGGCTTGTTCGACCGCCTAGGCCGTGTTCCATGACCTCCATGTGACCTACCGGCTCTGGTCGCCACCTCGGGCGTCGGTCGGGCGCGGGAGGTCGACGGCCGCGATCAGTGCCACAGGGACGAGGTCCGCCACCCGTGGGGGAAGCCCATCTCGGCCAGGGTCCGTCCGGTGGGCGGCAGAGCTGTCGTCAGCAGGGCCACGAGATCGTCGCGCCACCGCTCCCACGCGTCGTCGTCAACGACCTCCGCGAGCAGGAAGAGCATGAGACACAGGGGACCGAAGGCCCGGGAGACCTGAGCCGTCGGCCCGGTGCGCAGGTGCGCCAGGGGGCCGATCGAGCGCAGGTGAGACGTGGCGAGCTGGACGTCCATGTTCCGGTTCCACAGCCGCGAGTGGTGGGCGCAAGTGTTGCGCAGGTAGTTGATCACTCGCAGCCAGTTGGTAAGGACTGCGCCATTACCTCGCCCCCTTCCGTCGAGCGCGCCGAAGTCGGCGGCGATCTCATCGCGGTCGCGGCTCTTAAGGCCGCTGTAAAGCGTGGAGACTCCGCCGAAGTCCAGGATCTCGGTCACCACCCAGGCCGGCAGCCGGCCGTCGTACTTGGAGCGGAAGTGCTCGACGAAGTCTTCACGGGAGCGCTGTTGCGCGTCATGCATGCGGCGGAGCCACTCCTGGTAACGGCTGGACTTCCCCAAGGCGAGCAGTTGGTCGAAGCGAGCGTCCAGGTTCACCGGATCCAGGTGGGCGTAGGCGCCGCGACGGCCGAGGACGTGGCCGACCTGTACGCGGGCCGCGATCTCGATGCGCTCCAAGGCATCGAGCAGGTGCAGCTTCAGGCGCCGGTCGAAGTCGTACAGGCCGATGATCTGGTCGAGGCTGGTGCCCGAAACGAATTGGTCGGCTCGTCCGACGCCGGTCGGACTGCGCTGGCGGTAGGGATACCAGTAACCGCTGAGCCGGTAGTAGCCGACGGCTTGCAGGACGCGTTCCGCGTGCTGTGGGTCGGGAATGAGGAGTCCGCGCGAGACCAGCAGCCTCACCTGGGCCGGTAGGTCCAGGTGGGGCTTGGTGTACGGCGCGGGCAAGAACGTCCTCTCCTGGCGTCCCGAGCAAAAGAAAACCAGCCCGTGATCACGAGGGATCAGAGGGGCTGGCCGTGTTGCATCGACTCTAACTCAGGATGTTGTCGACGTCATCCCTGCCGCTGCGGCGGTGCGTCGCGCTCACTCGGACGAGGGGACCACCGAAGCGGCACCGATCATCGCGTCGAGTGCCCGGGCGATCTCGCTGTCGCGTTCATCGGCCGCGTGCTGGTACATCAACGCTGCGGCCGAGGAGGAGTGCCCCAGACGCCGCATGAGCTCCTTGGTCGTGGCGCCGGTCGCCGCGGCCAGGGTGGCTCCGGTGTGCCGTAGCTCGTGCGGTCGGACCGGTGGCAGGCCGACCGCCTCGACGGCTCGGCGGAAGGTCTGGCCGAAGTTGGCCGAGTGCAAGAAGGTTCCCGCGCCGGTGCCGAAGACCAGTGCATCCGGGGAGTCGGACACGAAGCGCTCCAGATGGGTCGCGAGGGCACTGGCCACGCTGGCCGGCAGGGACACCGTGCGGCGCCCGGCCTCGGTCTTCGGGGCACCGACCAGCCAGCGTCCACCCACGTAGCGAACCGAGCGATGCACGTGCAGCTTGCCGCCGTTGACGACGTCTGACCTGCGGAGGGCGGTGGCCTCGCCGAATCGGAGCCCACCGAAGGCAAGTACAAGCACCAGCGCCCGATAGCGCTCCGTGCGCCGGTCTCGGCCGAAGTGGTCGGCCAAGGCTTGCGCCTCAGCCACGGTCAGCGCTCGAGAGGGTCGAGAGGCCCTCGGCGTGCTGGCGCCACGGAGCCGGCACGGGTTGGCCGCAATGACCTCGTCGGCCACGGCGACGCCCAGGATGCTGCGGAGGAGTCGATAGGCCTGGGCCAGCGCCGTCGGGCCGGTGCGCTTTGCCGCCCCGGTGTGCCAGGTGCGGACCTTGGCGGGGGTGACGTCGCTGACCGGCACGTCCTCCCATTGGGGCGCCAGGTGGAGCCGCCACAGGCCGGTATAAAGGCTTTTGGTGCTCTCCCGTAGGTCGTTGCGGGACATGTAGTCCGCCGCGAAGGCACCGACGGTGCGCTGGCCGGCTTCGGGAGCCCGCCAGGCCTTCCGGACGAGGTCAGTCTGTGCCGTTGCTAGCCATGCCCAGGCGTCAGCCTTCGCTGTCCCGAAGACTTTCGACCGGCGGCGTCCATCCGGGCCGACGTAGCGGGCTCGGTACCGGCCGCTGGGCAGACGGTCGACGGTCCCGAATGCGGCTCTCTTTGGCATCTGATCACCATGGCATGACCTGGGAAGGCTGCCAATGTTGCCTGTGGACAGCGCGGGGTCGCACAGCGACCAGCCTTCCTATTGCCGTGGCACGCGCCCGTCGTTGATGAAGCCATCCAGAGCCGAGCGCTCGATGCGCACGTGCTTGCCGAGCTTTACGTAGGGGATCCGCCGTTCGCTGATGAGGCGGCGGACGAAGCGTCGCCCGGTGCCCAGGTACTCGGCGGCCTGATCGATGGTGAGCAGCTGACCGGAGTCGCCGAGGGCCACGTGCGCGCGGGCGGGTGCCTGTGGCATTGCTCCTCCGTGAGTCGTCCGGGGCACGGTCAGTGGTCGCCTGTTGAGGGGGTGGTCCGGTGACCTTCCGAGGTTCTCCAGCCGGGCCCCGCGGATTGCAGGGGGGTGCATTCGCCCCGGCGAACAGCGCCTCCTGCGTCCCGGTGAGTGCGCCGGTGGTGGCGCAGGTTCACCGCAGGCTCCCCGGGTCGTTGGCGACCTGGCCGTGCTGGGCGTCGACCCAGTTGCGGAGGTCGTCGGCGCGGTAGAGGACGCGGCGGCCGAGGCGGAAGCTGCGGGGGCCGGTGCCGAGGTGGCGCCAGTAGCGCAGGGTAGCGACGGGGGCGCGGAGGAGCTCGGCGGCGTCGACGATGGTGAGCAATTCGGGCTCATGGCCGGCGGGGCGGTCGGGCATGGCGGCGGACTCCGGATCCGATCGGCTGGTGTGGGCTTGATGCCTGTAGAAGGCGCCATTTCGAGCCGTTTGGTGACAGCTCACAACGAGCTTCTTCCGACGGCTCCAGTTCTCCTCCTGTACCTCTCCTGCCGAGCCCGCGGCGGGCGTCGGCGGAGGCCGCCCACTCATCGGCCGATGCCTGGGGCGGTGTTCCGCCGGGGAAGGGGCGGGCCGAGGCGCTCCTCCTCGGGTCGGGGGATGCCGGGGACGGAGGTGGTCGGCCGCAGCCGCGCCGATCCGCGCTGCTCGGGGCCCGCCGAGCGCCGTCTGTGCCAGGCCTCGCGTTCGCGATCGAGCCGGTCGGGCGGCTCGCGTAGGAGGGCCGGTTCGGCGGTGAGGGTCGCGATGCGCGTCCGGGCGTGGGTGAGCTCCTGGCGGGTGGTGGCGATGTCGCGCTGGAGGTCGGTGAGCCGGCCGGCCGGGTCGGGGGTCCAGGCGGCGGGCCCGAACGGGTCGAGCCGTTCCTCGCGCTGCCGGCTGGCCTCGGCCAGGGCGTGCCGGGCCTGGTCGTGCGCGTTCCTGGCGGCCTCGGTGGCCGCGCGCAGGGCGGGCTGTTCGGGGCGAGCCTGTGCGGCGGCCCGGTGGGCGGAGGCGTCGAGCGCTCTCCACAGGGCGGGGCGGTCGTCGAACCAGCCGGCCACCTGTGCGAGGTCGGTCAGGTCGGTGGGCAGGGAGGGCACGTGTGGCCGCCAGCGGTCGGCCCAGTCGGTGAGCTGCTCGCCGGCGCGGGCCACCCCGCCTCGCCGGAGTCCGAGCCAGCCTGGGCCGTCGAGCACGGTCCTTGCCGCCGCGCGTGTGGCGGGGCGTTCGCCGTCCCAGCGCGCGAGGAGGGCGTCGCGGACCCGGTCGGCGTGGGCGGCGACGGCCGCGCCGCTGGCTACGGCCTGCTTCTCGGCCTGTTCGGCGGTGATCGCCGTCTGCTCAAGGACGGCCTCGAGGTTGGTGAGTTCGCCGGCGTGCGGCGCTTCGAGCGCGATGACCTGGCGCAGCGTGTTGCGCTCCGGCTCCCAGTAGGCGAGTCGGTTGAGGCAGCGCTGTTCTGTGGTCCACGCCGCGCGCAGCTCGGCCAGCACCGCCTCCAGCGGGCGGGATGGGGCGTAGCGGGCGGCCTCGGCGGCGGCGAGCTGGGCGGCATGGGCGGGGCCCAGGTCGGCCCGGTCGCGGGCGAACACGGTCAGCCATCGCTCCCGCGCCTCGTCGGCGTCGGCGGCGACGAGGTGGGCGGTGTTGGCTTCCCGGCCGCGGGTCATGCCGACGTAGGCCGACGCCGCGCCGGTGTGCTCGCCGACCACCACGTGCGCGGCGGTGACGGTCTCGCCCTGTACCCCGTGGACGGTGGTGGCGTAGGCGAGCTCGACGTGCGCGGTGACGTAGGCGGCGGGCAGCACCCGCGAATCTCGTAGGTCGGGGGTGACAGCGTCGGGAACGTCACCGGTGGCAGGTCCCGCGGGGGTGACAGCGGGGGTGACGAGCAGCCCGCCGTCGCGACCGACGGCGGTGACGGTCCAGGTGTCGCGGTTGGCCACGCCCAGGTCGCGGTCGTTGCGGCGGGTGGCGATCCGGTCCCCGGCACCGATCCGCTGCCCGGCGCCGGTGACGACCACCGTTCGGTCGTCGACGCGACGGTCGTCGACCAGTCGTTCCCGGATGGCGGCGTTGAGGTCGGCGGCCTGCTCGCGGGTGTCCACCACCACCGCCAGGTGTTCGCCGCGGCGGTGGTGCTCGGCGGCGGCCGCTGCGATCGCTTCCTGCAGCGTGGTCGCGTCGGGGTGCAGCCGGATCTGCCCGCGCGCCAGCAGCGCGTCGAAGACCACGGCAGGGTCGGCGCCGGTCCGCATCGCCAGGGTCAGGTCCGCGTACTCGGTGTCGGGCACCGTCGCGCCGGTGGCGTAGCTGCGGGTGAAGCGGTGCACCCCGTCCAGGGTCAGGTGCGCCGCCGGGTCGACTGCGTCGGCGGCGAGGTCGAGGACGCCGCCGCGGCCGACCGCGGCCAGCTGGTGCCGGTCGCCGAGCAGCGCCAGCCGCACTCGGCATTCGTCGGCGACGGTGAGCAGGGCGCGGGCGGTGTCCTGGTCGAGCATGCCGGCCTCGTCGACGACCAGCAGATCCCCCGGCCGTAGTCGCGCCCCCTCCGTCGGGCCGGTGTAGATCCGGCCTGTGGCCCGGTCGGTCTGCCCGGGGGCGAGCCGGGTCCAGGCGCCGTCGTCGTTCCAGCGCCAGCCGTGCTGGTGGGCCAGCCACGCCGCCGACCCGGCCGCCGCCGCGCCCACCTCCGCGGCGGCGGCCTTGGCGGCCTTCAGCGTCGGCGTCACGACCACCAGCCGGCGGCCCCGGTCTTCGAGCAGGGTCCGGGTGGCGGCCAGGGTGGTGGTCTTGCCGGCGCCGGCCGCACCCTCCACCACGACCAGCGGCCGGTCGCCGGCCAGCGCGGCGACCGCCGCCGACTGGCCGGCATCCAGCCTCGCGCCGCCCACCGGCAGGTCGACCGGGGGTGCCAGGTCGAGGTCCGATCCGCCGGTCGTGGCGCGGGCGGCGAGCCGGGCGGCCAGGCCGGCCTCGACCTCCAGCACCCGCTGCGACGTCCAGGCCCGGATGTGCTCCGGTACGCCGTCGCGATCCAGCAGCGGCAGGCAGCGGTCCATCGCGCGGGCGGTGACGTCCTCGGCCAGCTCGATGCGCACCGCCGCCCCGGCCACGACGCCCGCGGCGGCGACCAGCCGCTCGACCTCGCCCCGGACGTCGGCGGCATTCCACGCCGACCGGCCCGCCGCGAGCCGGACCAGCGCGCGCTGCACCAGCGCCCCGCGGTCGAGGGCGCCGACCGGGGTGGGGGTCAGGTCAACGGGACCGGCCGGGTCGCGGTAGCCGAGCCCCGACAGCTGCCCCCGCCACCGCTCCTCCAAGTTCGCCCCGGGCTGTGGGGTGACCTTGTCCGGGCGGCCGTCGGCCCAGGCGCGGGCGTCCCACGCCCGCCGCAGCGCCGGGCCGGGCCGTTCACCGGGGTGCGCGGCCGCCCATTCCCGTTCGTAGCGGTCCACGTTCCGGGCGATCTGCGCGTTTCGCGCGCTGAATGGGCCGGCATAGTCGGCGAGCTCCTGTATTTCTCCGGTAGCGTCCTTCGTGTAGCCGTGCGCGGCGAACGCGGCGTTCAATTCCGGGTCACACGCCATCGCCGCGTGCCCGATGCCGTTGATCGCCGCGAGCGAGTCGCGGACCCCGACGGTGTGCAGGCCTCGCCATTTGCCGGCGGCGAACACGCGGGACAGGATCTGCAGGTGCAGATGCCAGTGCGGGTCGCCGGCGCGGGAGGTGTAGTGCCGCACGGTGGCCGCCTCCAGCACCTCCAGCGGCACCTGCACCTGCCCGCCGCGCGGGCCGACCCTGGTGGTGGCGTGCTGCGAGAGCCAGCCGATGATCTGCCCGGTCGCCCGGTCCTGCGCCGCCTCATACGCGGCGGCGATGTCCGGATGCAACGCGGCGGCCAGCGACCAGGTCTTCGGGCCGTTGACCACCACCTCGACGAACCGCACGGCGTGATCGTCGGTGCGCAGTTGCCCGCGTGGTTCCCCGGTCGCCGGGTCGTGGCCGGCGACCCAGGTCTCGTAGCCGTCGCCGGTCAGCGGGGCCCGCTCGGCCACGCGGCCGTCGGTGGCGGTGAAGCGGCGGGCGAACCCGGAGCCCTCGGCCAGGTAGTAGTCATCGGCCCGACCGCGGTCGGCCTCCACATAGGCGCGGGCGGCGGCCGGGTCGCCGACGTACACCTTCATTCCCCCGTGCATTTTCAACCCCATCCAACAATGGCCAACACGTCACCCCTAGAAACGCCAATGGGCCCCGCGAGGCGGGGTCCGAACTACCTCCAAAGGTAGCATTCGTGCCGTTTGGCGTGAGGCCTCACGTCCTTTAGTAGAGACTCGACCTTTGACGGGCATTAAGTCGATTATCGTTGGCTATTTGACGAGTCTCGGTCGTGTCACTGAACGGCTTTGGCAATAGCGGTAGTTGCAGCCGGCATGCAGGAGGTGTGTCAGGTCAGAGGGGTGGGGTGACGCCTGCTGCGATGCCGGGCTGCCCGGGGGTGACGCTCGGGTCGAGAGCCGTGTCATGAGGCCGTGTGACGATCCGGCGGTCGGTCAGCTGAGCGAGCGGAGGAAGCGGTGGCCAGAACAGTGAGTCGGCAGGCGGCGGCGCTGACGAAGGCGCGGGAGCGACGACGGGCGCTGGACGCCGCCCGCGATGAACACGACCGTCGGGTCGAGCAGGCGACGGCCGAGGCACTGGTGGCCCTGGAGGCGCGAAGTGAGGCCGAGCAGACCTTGGCGGTGGCAACGGCGGCGCTCGGCGAGACGCTGCGCACGTTGCTCGCCGAGGACGTGCCGGCCGAGAGGGCGGCCGCGCTACTGGAGCTGGACATCGCTGAGGTCCGGCGGCTGACGAAGGCGGCCGACCTGCCATCGCCCGCTGCCGCGAAGCCGGTCGGGACGCCGACTTCCTGACGGTCGCAGCCGGAACGGACCGAGTGACGCAGGGCTGCTGAGGTGACTCGCCGTGGCGATAGGCGAAGAAGCTAGCGCGATGGAGTACACCGCTCCAAGCCTTAGCACGTTGTTCGCGTCTGGCGCGGCAACATGTGCCAAGGAAACCTTGACCGGCTCTCAAGCCGGCGCAAGCGGCGCGTCATCGACGGCGGGGTGCCGGTGTCATCATCGCCCGATGAACGTTGTCCCGCTCCCGGTGTACGGGCGTTGGGCCGCCGATCTTCGGGGTGAAGGCCGAGCGGTCCGAGCGTCCGCCCATGCTGACGAGAGTCTGTTGACCCTCAGCGTCTGGAAGGACGACTTGTGCGTCGGATCCGTGCAGTTGGCGCCGGCCGAGGTTGTCGAGCTCGTCACGGGGCTGACGCAGTGCCTGGCTCATCTGGCCGGTGCGGGCGCGGGCCAGTCCACCGGAGAGGAGACGGCCTTCACGGTGCGCGGCCCTGAGCGGGCGCAGACTCAGTAGTCCGCCCAATGCGAGCTCGACTTCGCGCTACCCGAGCTTCCAGCATCGATTCCTCGCGGTGCACTTTCTGACCTCGTCGGCGGGCCCGAAGCGTCTGGCCGTGTCGCTCGTCTCCGCCTCGTCGGGACCGGCTGCCACCTCTCGTCGTGTTCCCGGGGGTGTGCTGCCCAAATCCGGTCACGGGCTGGTTTTGCAACAGGCGAGCGGAGTGGACCCCAGCGGAAGTGGTCTCGCCGCTTCTCGGTCATCCGCGTGCCCTGCCCCCGGCCCCGCCGTTGTAGGTCACATCTGGCGCTGCGAAGCAAATGGACGGCTCCCGTCAGCTGATGGCGGCCCACTCGACCGGCGATGTTGGTACGAGGGTTCCCAAGAATCAGCTGAACATCGCGCCCCGGTCCGCGTTCAGCCCTCGTAGGGGCTGGCCGGCGGCGGGATCGGCGTGACGGAACGGGGAACAATCACCGGCTCGGGATAGTCGCCGTCCGGATGGGCGACCGGGGGAGCCCATGTGCCGATGATCTCCACCCACTGGTCGGCTTGGAGCGGTCCGCGGTCGCCGTCGACGACGACGGTGACGGGTACGGCGTCCGCTGCGCAGCAGCTGATCCGGATGCGGGCGACCGACCAGCCGCCGTCCGGACGGGGGAGGACGAAGCCCTGCAGGCGCACGGACCGGTCCTCCAGCGTGAAGGTGTCGTCGGCCAAGGCGTACATCGCGTACTCGAGCAGGGGCATCGATCGGTAGTCGGCACCGTCGTCGTCCGGCCCGAGCCGCAGTGCGGAGTTCTGCAGCGACTCGGGAATCGCGATGGCCTGTGCCTGCCGGTCGGCGGTGTAGGCGCCCAGCGCGGGAGGCGCGATGAGCAGCAGGACGGCGACAGGAAGAACGAGGAACAGGCCGATCCGGGGCGGACCGTGGCCGTGATCGACGTGTCCGCTCGCGCCCGGAGCAGGGTCGTCGGGCTCGGCCTCGTGGTCGGACTGCCGGAGCGGCCAGTCGCGAACAGTGCCGATCGATCCCAGGACGAGCAGAACCGCACCGGCGAAGATCAGGAACGGACGGAAACCGGCCTGGACGTAGGCCAGGTGCGCGTCGGTGAGCGCCACTCGGAGGGTGATGCCGCCCAGCAGCACCAGCAGCAGGTTCTGGGTCAGGCGCTCCATGACGTGCCCCTCACAGCAGCACCCAGCCGACGGCCAGAGCGCAGCAGACGGCGACGACCAGGGTTGCCGGGGCGAACCGCACCGCGAAACGGGGCCCGAAGGTGCCCGACTGCAGGGCGATCAGCTTGACGTCGACGACCGGTCCGACGACCAGAAAGACCAGCCGCGAGGTCAGGCTGAACGACGTAAGACTGGCCGCCACGAACGCGTCCGCTTCCGAGCAGATGGCCAGGATGACCGCGAGCAGGGCCATCACCAGGACGGAGAGGACGGCTGACTCGGCAACGGTGTCCAGCCAGGCGCGTGGCACGACGACGTTGAGGGTGGCCGCGGTCAATCCTCCGACGACGAGGAATCCGCCGGCATGCGCGAAATCGTGCTGTGCCGTCGTCACGAAGATCGTGCCGCGGCCGGCGCCGGAAGAGCCCGCCACCCGCTGGGGAAGGCGAAGCCACGACGGTTGACCGAAGGCAGCCCAGAGCCAACCCATGACGAGGGCCACGAGCAGCGATGCGATGAACCGACCGACGGCCATCATCGGCTCGTCCGGGAACGCGACCACCGTGGCGACCACCACGATGGGGTTGATCGCCGGCGCGCTGAGCAGAAAGGCCAGTGCGGCGGCGGGAGCCACACCTCTTCGAATCAGGCTGCCCGCGACGGGCACCGAGGCGCACTCGCACCCGGGCAGGACCGCGCCGGCGGCACCGGCCACGGGCACCGCCAGACCAGGACGGGCCGGGAGGGCGCGTTCGAAGAACGACGCCGGCACGAAGGCCGTGATCGCCGCCGACAGCAGCACCCCGATCACCAGGAACGGCAGGGCCTGCAGGCACACCGCCACGAACACAGTCGACCACGCCTGTAGCGCCGCACCCTGGAACCAGTCGGGACGCAGGAAGTAGAGCCCGATCGGGATCAGGATGAGGACGAACAGGAGGTCCCCGGACGTGATCCGCCGGTCTGGCAGGTCGATACCAGCGGTCGCGTCGACGTCGTCGCGCAGCACCGGCTCCGGCGCAGAGTGCACGTGGTCTCCCGGTGATGTCGGCTGCTCCTCTGGAGCGCGGCCAGGCTCTCACAGCACCGGCGGTACGCAGCGAATGTCCACGGCTGTGGACGTCTGGAGGTCGCGCAGTGGCCGGTCGAAAGGTGAGGATGGTTCCCAGTAGCGTAGTGGCAGTCAGTCGAATCTCAGTGGAGGAGTCCGACATGTCGGAGCACGGCGAGAAGGAGCGGCGGCCGGCCGCCGCCCGAATGCTGCGCAAGGCGGCGGGGACCGTCGCCACGGGGGTTGCCGGCGTCCTCGTCGTCCGCCTCGCTGAGGGGCGCGAGCCGGGCAGCCTGCCCCGGAAGGTCGCCGTCCGGGTGACGCGGTGGGGGATCGTGGGCTCCCGGCGGGCCGAGGCGGTCATCGAGCGCGCCCGGCTCGCGGCCGGCGACGTCCGCGCGGCGGCCTACGCCGATCTGGGGGAGCAGGCCCCGCCTCCCGCGAGTCGGGGCGCCGGCGGCCACGACCACCCGCACTGATGCAGCCGTCGGTCGTCGCCGACGCGGGCGGACGCCTGCGGCTGGCCGCGCCCTGGCTCGCCGGCTCCCCGGCCCGGGCGGTGCTGGTGGAGGACCGGCTCGACGCCGTCCCCGGGGTGATCGCCGTGCAGGCCTTCCCCATCACTGGTTCTGTCGTCGTCTGGGTAGATGACGAGGCCGACCGGGCGGAGCTGCTGCACGTCGTCGCGGAGGTCGCCCACGCGCCGGCTGACGCGCCGGTGACCCGCGCGCCCCGCTCGGCCGACGTCGCCAACCGCGAGCTTCTGCGCATCGCCGTCGGAGGTGCCGCCCTGGTGCTGCTCGGCCTGCGGCGCTACGGGCTCGGCCGCCCGGCGACACTGTCGCCGCGCAGCCGCCTGGTGGTGTCGGGGGTGACCGTCTTCACCGGCTTCCCCTTCGTGAAGGGCGCGCTGGGCACGCTGGCCGGCCGGCGCACCGCCGGCACCGACGCACTCGTCACCGCAGCCACGGTGGCCAGCCTGCTCCTGCGGGAGAACGTGGTCGCGCTGACCGTGCTGTGGTTGCTAAACATCGGCGAGTGGCTGCAGACGCTCACCCTGCGGCGCACCCGGCGGGCGATCTCCGCGCTGCTGGCCGGCACCGAGACGACCGTCTGGGTGCAGCTGCCCGACGGCACCGAGGTGCAGGTCGACATCGCCCGGCTCGGCGTGGGCGACCTGGTGGTGCTGCACGACCAGGTCACCGTGCCGGTGGACGGCGAGGTGATCGAGGGGACCGGCGTCGTCGACCAGGCCGCGCTCACCGGGGAGTCCCTGCCGGTGACGGTGGGCCCGGGTGACCGTGTGCACGCCGGGTCGGTCAACCTCCGGGGCCGCATGGTCGTGCGCGCGGCGGCCATCGGCGAGAACACCGCGATCGGGCGGATCATCGCCCGGGTCGAGCGGGCCCAGGACGACCAGGCGCCGATCCAAACGGTGGGGGAGAACTTCTCCCGGCGGTTCGTGCCTGCCTCCTTCACCCTGGCCGCGCTGACCTGGTTGGTCACCGGCGACGTTCGGCGGGCGATGACGATGCTGCTGATCGCCTGCCCGTGCGCAGTGGGACTCTCCACGCCCACCGCGGTGAGTGCCGCCATCGGCAACGGCGCCTCCCGGGGAGTGCTCATCAAGGGCGGTGCGCACCTCGAAGCGGCCGGGCGGGTGGACGCCGTCGTCTTCGACAAGACCGGCACCCTGACGGTCGGTACGCACGTGGTCACGAACATCGTCTCGTTCTCCGACGGGTGGACGCCCGAGCAGGTGCTCGGTTACGCGGCCAGCTCCGAGGTGCACTCCCGGCACCCGCTGGGACAGGCGGTGATCCGCTCGACCGAGGAGCGGCACGTCCACATCCCGCCGCACGAAAAGTGCGAGGTGTTGCTCGGACTGGGCATGCGCACCCAGGCCGACGGCCGCGTGCTCCTGCTGGGCAGCGAGGCGCTCATGGCCAGGGAGGGAGTGGCGGTCGCTGACGAGGCCCTCGGCTGGTTGCGTCGCCTGCGCGAGGCGACCGAGACGCCGTTGCTGCTGGCGGTCGACGGCGAACTGATCGGCCTGGTCAGCCTGCGCGACGAGGTGAGACCCGAGGCACGTGCCGTGATCGACGCGCTGCGTGCCGACGGCGTCCGACGGGTGGTCATGCTGACCGGCGATCACGCCACCGCGGCGGCGGCGGTCGCCAAGGTGCTGGATATCGACGAGTGGCGGGCCGAGACCCTGCCCGAGCACAAGCAGGACGTGATCGCCGCACTCCGGGCCGAGGGCTACACGGTGGCCATGGTGGGCGACGGCACCAACGACGCACCCGCCCTGGCGGCCGCGGACATCGGGATCGCCATGGGTGTCTCGGGAACCGACGTGGCTGTCGAGACCGCCGACGTCGCTCTGGTCGGCGACGACCTGCGGCACCTGCTCGACCTGCGGCAGCTCGGGAGTCGCACGCTCGACGTCGTCCGGCAGAACTACGGCATGTCGATCGCCGTCAACGGCGCCGGGCTGCTGGCTGGTGCCGGGGGCGCGCTGTCCCCGGTGCTCGCCGCCGTCCTGCACAACGCCTCCTCGGTGGCGGTGGCGGTCAACTCATCGCGGCTGGTGCGCTACCGCGGCGTCCCGCGTGATGACCCCGGAATTGAACCGGACGGCACCCGGTCGTGACCCCGTCGAGCGCGCCCGAGCCCGACTCGCCGGCGCGCTGGGCCGGGGCGTTCGACCAGGCCGCGATCGACTTCTCCGGGCTGAGTCCCCTGCTGTGGGACCCGATCGGCCGGGCCGCGGTCGCCGCGCTCGGCCCGCGGCCCGGAGAGCGGGTGCTCGACGGCTGCTGCGGGGACGGGGCGTCTGCGGTGCCGGCGGCCCGCGCCGTGGGGCGCTCCGGCGCGGTCGACGCCGTGGACCTGTCCCCGGCGATGGTGGAACTCACCCGCCGCCGCGCCGACGGCCTGCCTCAACTGACCGGCCATGCCGCCGACGCCGCCACCTGGCCGGGTGAGGGGTATGACGCCGTCATATGCGTGCTCGGCGCCTTCTCCTTCCCCGACATGGACGCTGGAACCGAGCACCTGGTGCGCCGGGCCCACCCCGGCGGCACGGTGGCGATCACCTTCTGGCGCGCTGGGGCGATGGTGGCCCCCGGCATGGCGTTGAGCCGGGCGGTGGCCCGCGAGCGCGGCGAGCCCGGCCCGAGCGGGCCGCCGCCGAGCCGCCTGCAGGAGCTGGGGGAGCCCACCGCCTTCGGGAAGTGGCTGGCCGATCGCGGACTGGTCGACGTCGACGTACGAACCCTGCCCTCCACCGTGCCGCCCACCGAGGAAGCGCTGTGGTTGCTCGTCCTTGGTTCTGGTTTCCGCGGCATGCTCACCGGATTCGCTGATGACGCCGTGCCCCGGATCCGCCGCGACTACCTCGACCAGCTCGTCGGTGGGCCGCCGGTCGACGCCACCACGCTCGTCGGCATCGGCCGGCGTCCGGGGTGAGCCCGTTCATCGTGCGCGTGCCACGCCGGCGGGGATCTCCGCACGGACATGACGGACCACCTGGCTTCGCGTTGTCCCGACTTGCCGTCCTGGACAGCGGAGCGCGACCACCACCGCCTGATCGAGGGCGCGGGCCAGCACCCCCGCCTCGAAGAACCCGGCCGCGCGCAGGGCGACGATGCGCTCGCCGGCCCCCGCGGACCGACCGTCCTGCCGCCCGTCGAAGCGTCGGGCCCGCAGGTCCAGGAGCGGCGCGGTCGCGGGATCGGCGGTCACTGCGGAGTACCAGTCGGGCACGTCCTCCCGGCCCTCGGCGAACCGGGCCCGCACCCCCGCGGCGCTTAGTTCGGAGCCGGTCGCAGCAAGTCGCGGGCTGCTGGGGAGCAGTGGCATCTCGTCGACGTCGACGTGCACCCCGCCGGGCCGCAGCAGGCCGGCCACGTCGCCGAGCAGCTCCGCATGCCGGTCGGCGTCGAGCATGTGCAGGACGGCGCAGGTGATCACCGCGTCGACCGGCCCCGGCACGGCGGCGCTCCAGCCGGGTGCGGCGAGGTCGGCCTCCACGACCGCCACCCGATCACCCAGCCGGGCGCGGCAGATGGCGAGCATCACCGGGTCCCAGTCCAGGGCGGTGACGCGCGCCTGGGGCCAGCGGTCGAGAACGCGGTCCGCGATGCTGCCGACGCCGCAGCCGAGGTCCAGCACGGAGCCGGTCAGCCCGAGGTGCTCCAGGGCATCGAGGGTCGTGGCGAGCATGGGCTCCCGGGCCGGCTGGTAGCACTTCATGATCGCGTCCCAGCGGGCGGCCCAGGACTCGGCGGCTGCGGCATCCGCCGGCCAGCTCGCCGGACCCTCGCATCTCGCAGTCGGGGTCACTCGGCCTCCTCCCACGTGGCCGCGCGGTGCGGCCGCGCGAGCGGCGCGGTGCGCGGGCAGGTGAAGCAGCCCTGCTCGGCGTCATCGAGGCGGTAGTCGTGGCAGCAGGAGATGCGGCAGCGGGTCAGGTGCGTGCGGCCGCAGCTGTCGGTGAGAACGTAGAGCGTGGAGCGGGAGGGGAACTCTGGCGTCCCGCCGGGCAGCACGAGGGCGGCGTCGGTCAGGACGGCGGCCCGGCCCGCCGGCCCCCGCTCACCGCCGCTCCACACGCCGACGTCGAGACCGTCGAAGAAGGCGCCGAGCAGGTTCCGCCGGGCCAGCTTGACGCCGGGCCGGTAGCAGGAGAGGAACCAGTCGGCGTGCGCGCGGACCTCCGCCCGCAGCACCCGGGCCAGCGCCTGCTCGTCGTCCACCACCGTCGCCGCGCCGTCGGTCGCGGCGGGATCGTCGGGGAGACACCAGAAACGCTCGTCGAGCAGCGCGACGCCGTCGGGCCGGCCCTCGGCAGGATGACGGCGGAACGCCAGCGCCTCCGGCCCCAACCGGGGCACCCTTCGTGCCCTGGTGAACAGTCGTCCGCCCACGATCCCGGGCAGTGAGCCGTACCAGTCCAGGACGAACGCGGCTGACGCCATGGCATCGCTGCGTCCGTGCTCAGCCCGCTGGTAGCCGGCGGCCATCCGCTCCCAGTCCGCGACGAAGGCCCGCCCGACCGTGGCACACACCGTCCACTCGTCGTCCTCCACCGGCCGCGCCGCCTGCCAGGACCACTCCTCGTCGGCCCCGTCGATCTCCGAGACCGAGGCCGCCAGCGCGGAGGACGTCATGGCCGTGGCTCGCGGGACACGAGGCCAGCGCCGCCGACCTTCGCGGGGCGGTGCCGTTCGCATCTCGCGTGGCTCATGGCCCGATGGTAATGAGAACGGTTCTTGGCCTGCCCCTCGGCCCCTGCCGGCGAGGTGGAGAGTCCGCGTCGGCAGTCGGGGTGGCGTTCCTGCTAGCTTATCGAGAATGACTCTCGATAAGCCGGGCGGGCACCCTGGCGTAGACGGCGACCCGGCGTGTTGACGTGCTGAGTCATGGGTTCATGCAGTCAGCCCTTATCGCGGCGCTGCTGGTTGGCGCCACGGCCCCGACGGTCGGCGTGCACCTGGTGCAGCGCCGCCTGTCGATCATCGGCGACGGAGTCGGCCACGTCGCGCTGTTCGGCGTTGCCCTCGGTCTCGTGACCGGCTGGGCGCCACTGGGTACCGCGATGGCCACCGCCGTGGTGGGGGCCATCGCGGTGGAGGCTCTCCGCGGGCTGCGTCGCAATGAGGTCGACGTCCTCATGGCCATACTCTTCGCCGGCGGCATTGCCGGAGGCGTGGTGCTGATCTCGGCGATGCCGCCCGGCAGGCCGGCAAATCTGGACGCCTACCTCTTCGGCGCGATCATCACGACCACCCGATCCGATCTCGTCGTCCTCGCCGGAACGGCAGCCGTCGTCCTCGCATTCACGGTCGGGCTGTGTCGTGCGCTCTTCGCGGTCTCCATCGACGAGGAGTGCGCCTGCGCCGCCGGTCTACCAGTCACCGTGCTGAACATGCTGCTGGCCGCCACCACGGCGGCCACCGTGGTGGCGTCCATGCGCATCGTGGGCCTGCTCCTGATCGGCGCGCTGATGGTGCTCCCGGCAGCCGCCGCGATGCTGTTGGCCCGGAGTTTCCGCGGCACGCTGCTCGTAGCCGTCGGCATCGGCGCTGTCGTCGCGAGCGCCGGGACCACCGCGGCCTACTACCTCGGCGTGCCGGCGGGCGGCACGATCGTGCTACTGGCCGTCGCCGTCTTCACGGTGTCCGCCGCAGGGCCCGGCGTTCGGCGCGCCGCGCGACGCGTCCTGGCTTCCGCCGGCTGCCGGGCAGCGGCGCGGCGCGCCGACAGGCCCCGGCCCGTCGTCCACTCCCGGGTGGGGCTGCTGCCCTGAGCGCGACCGGTCGCCGTCAGCGCGGAGTCGCGACCGCGTGCAGATGACGCTCCAGGGCGGGCCCCTCCAGGGACTCGTCGGCCAGCAGCGCCCCGACCAGTGCGTCGACCGCGGCGCGGTGGGTGGCCAGCACGTCGCCGGCCCGTTCGAACCCGAGGTCGACCAGCCGGGCGGTCTCTTCCTCGACCCGCCGGCGCAGCGCCTCGGACATCTCCGTGGTGGCGGCACCGCCGCCGAGGAATACGTCGGCGGCGGTGCCGGTGAGCCGCACCCGCCCGACGGTGGGGCTCATGCCGTAGCGGGTCACCATGTCGCGGGCCACGCCAGTGGCCCGCTCGAGGTCGCCCTCGCTGCCGGTCGAAGCCGAGCCGAGGACCAGCTCCTCGGCGGCACGGCCCGACATGGCCACGGTGAGGCGGTCGGCGATCTCCGGCGCGGTCAGCAGCACGGCCTCGTCACCGCCGGTGAGGCTAACGGCGCCCAGCCCGCTGCCGCGGGCGACCACCGACACCCGGTGCACCTCCTCGCCCATCGCGGTGGCCACGACGGCGTGCCCGGCCTCGTGCACGGCTATCCGGCGGCGCACCTCCTCGCCGAGGATGCGGCCTCGCCGCTGCGGGCCGCCGAGCACCCGCTCGATGGCCTCTACCAGCTCCGGCATGCCGATCAGCGTCCGGCCCGCGCGGATGGTCAGCAGTGCCGCCTCGTTGACCACGTTGGCCAGGTCGGCGCCGGTGAAGCCGGGCGTGCGGCGGGCGAGGGTCGGCAGGTCGACGTCGGGGCCCAGGGGCTTGCCCCGGCTGTGCACCTGGAGGATCTTCTCCCGGCTGGCCCGGTCGGGGTGGTCCACGGTCACGTGTCGGTCGAACCGGCCCGGCCGCAGCAGGGCGGGGTCGAGGATGTCGGGCCGGTTGGTGGCCCCCATGACCACGATGCCCGACGAGGCGGCGAAGCCGTCCAGCTCCACCAGCAGCTGGTTGAGCGTCTGCTCCCGCTCCTCCGAACCGCCGGTCTCCGCCCCACCGCGTCGCCGCCCCGCGGCGTCGAGTTCGTCGATGAACACGATGGCCGGTGCCACGGCCCGCACCGTGGCGAACAGGTCGCGGATGCGAGCGGCCCCCACCCCGACCAGCGATTCCACGAACTCGGCCCCGGCGACCGAGAAGAAGGGCACCCCCGCCTCGCCCGCCGTCGCGCGGGCAATCAGCGTCTTCCCGGTGCCCGGCGGGCCGAACAGCAGTACACCCTTGGGCGGGCTGGCGCCGAGTGCGGCGTAGCGCTCCGGGTGGTTGAGGTACTCCACGACTTCGCGCAGCTCGGTCACCGCCTCGTCGGCACCGGCGACGTCGGCGAAGGTCACCTGGGGAGGTGTCGCCCGCCCGCCGCCGCGCCGGCCCATCGTGCCGAAGCCGCGGATGTCAGAGGCGCCGTCCCGGCCGCCGACGAAGAACAGCCCGAAGAGCGCCGCCAGGATCATCAGTGGCAGCAACCCGGTGGCGACGATGCGGACCACGGCCTTGCTCGACTGCCCGTCGACGGACACCTCGGCGCCCGACCCGGTCAGCTCCTGCAGCAGCATCGAGGTGGCCGAGTCGCTGGCGGGGTAGGCCACCCAGAAGCGCTCGCCGCCGGACGTCGTCCCGACGATGCGGGCGTCCTCGTCGAGGAACGTCGCGCGGGCGACGTCGTCGTCGGCGGTGAGTTCAGCGAGCCCGTCCAGCGTCACCTCCCGGCCGGGGGTGTCGGCGCTCAGATGGGCGAGAGCTCCCGCGAAGGCCAGCAACAGGAGCGCCACGGCCGCCACCAGCCAGCCGCGGGGTGAGGGACGCGGCAGGCTCGCGCGGGGGCGGGCCGGGGACTGCCGTGCTGTCCGACGTCCGCCGCGGGCGGCACGCCGTCCGGATCGGTGTGCCGCCGCCCGGCCGTCCGTGTCCGGGGCGGTCTGGGTCAGGGTGTCGGTCATCTGTTCCGGCTCCTCGCCGTGCGGGGGATGGGTCGTGTGCGCAGGGCCCGGAGCCGGCCCGCGGCGGCAGCGCTCAGCACCCCGGCGGCGAGCAGCGTCCAGGGCGGCGTCGTGGCCGGTTCGCGGTGCCGGCCGGTCATCTGCAGGGACGCGTGCGCGAGGGCGGGGCTGTCCTCCTGGTGCTGTCCCGCGACGGCCCCGGCCGGGGCCGCTTGCGCGGCGCCCCCCGGGGACAGCGCGGTGGCGGCACCGGCCGCCGGTGCCCCCGCAGTGCCGGGGGTAGTCCCCGGGGCCGTCCCGGGAGCGTTGCCGGGCGCCGTCCCTGGCGCGGATCCGGGTGCTGTCGCGGTTCCGCCGACCGGAACCGGGACGACGGGCGGGACGACCGGTGGGGCGAGGGCAGCCTGGGGGCCCGTGGGAGGCGGGGCGGTGGCGGGGTCGGCGGCGACCGGAGCGGGTGCCGGTTCGGCCGCCGCGGGTTCGCCGCCGGCGGCGACAGCGGATGCGGGCACCGCCGGGCCGCACTGGACCTGCGTGGTGGCCGAGGCGATCCCCTCCTCCCCGACGAGGGCGTCGACCCCGAGGGGGAGTGCCCGTCCGGCTTGGCTGTCGTCGCAGCTGACCTCGGCAGTGAACGTGAGGGTCTGGTTCCGTTTCACGTCCACGGACTGGTGCCGCCACCCGTCGGGGGAGACCGGCGTGACCGTGACGTCGCCTCGGGCGCTGAGGGCGACCGGTCGCTCGTCGACCTGGGCGAGCAGGACGCGGGTGAGGACGTCGGCGAGGGTGGAGATGCGGGCGGCCTGCACTGCTGTGGTGGTGCAGACCATGGGGTCGCCGGCGCCGATCTCGGTGGTCCCGTTGTTCCGGCAGTCGACGCCGCCGGGCGGGGCGAAGGAACCGGTGGCCCCGGCGAGCTCCTCCAGATCGGCGCGTGCCGGGGTAGGTGCGGTCGTCGAGGCGGCGTCGGCGGCCTCGACCGCCGCGTAGCTGCCGGGCACGCCGTCGTCGCCGCCCTCCCGGACGACCTCGAGCCCGATGGCCCGGACGTCGCGGGCGGCAAGGGCGTCGTAGACCTCCCGGCGGGACGGTGCCTCGGGGTCGTCCTCGTCGATGTACTGGACATCGGTGATGACGACGAGGGTGCGCAGCGAATCGGTGCGCCAGGTGGGGTCCTGGCCCGGAGCCACGGCGGGGCCGCTGGTGCCCTCGACGCCCGAGCCGGTGGCGGTCTGGTGCAGCGCGATGAGGTGGGACTCGTAGCCGCCGCCGGTGCGCAGCCGTTCGAAGCCGCGTTGCAGCTCGGTGCCGGGCGGGGCGATGTCGGCGAACCGGGTGTAGCGGCGGGCCTCGCGGGTGCCCAGCTCGCCGATGCCGACGTGGGCGTCGATGCCGGCGTCGGTCAGGCTGCGCACGACGTCGGCCATGCCGTCGGCCAGCGCCTGGATGTCGGGCTCGAAGCTGTTGGAGGTGTCGATGAGGAAGTAGGTGTCCAGCGGCGTGGGTCGCCGGGGCAGGTCGAGGGTCCAGGTCAGCGTGGTGGTCTCTCCGGGGTCCAGCTCGACGGCCGCCGGACCGGAGAGCGTGGCCGGAAGGGGCGGGGGCGGTGGCTGGTAGGAGAACGGGTCCATCTCGATCTGCGGCTGGCCCTGGTCCAGCCCGGCCGCACCCGCCACCGCGGATGTCTGAAGGGAGACGATCTCGCTGCTGGTGTGCAGGTGGTAGGTGCCGTAGTCATCGACGTCGAGGCCCCACACCGGGGGCAGATCGAGCTCGTTGATCTCCTCCACCGTGCCGCGGGAGTCCAGCCGGTAGAGCGACACCTCCGGGAAGCCCGCGGCGGAGTTGCGGTCCCAGGTGGCCATGACCAGCTCGTCGCGGGCCGGGTGCCAGACGGCCCGCCACGGCACGCCGGCGATGGTGTCGGGCTCCACCGGGACGGCCTCGAAGGCGCCGGTGGCCGACCGGAAGAACCAGAGCGACTCGATGGGTGAGGTGGAGTCCGGGTGCCGCGCGAACACCATGCGGCGCTCGGCCGAGAGGCCGCGGTCGACGAACGGCCCGCTGGTGAACCCGCCGGGCGGTGTCGGATAGGCCGACCAGGTCACCCCGCCGTCGTCGGAGGTGCGGACACTGGTGTTGTTGTGCCCGTAGAGGGTGGACGCCGCCGTCGGGTCCACGGTCACCCGGTTGGTGGTCGGCGCGGTGACGGCGTCCAACGGCCGCTGCCCCTGCCCGGGTGCGGTCGCCGCCGGCGGGCGAGGTGTCCAGGTGCGGCCGCCGTCGAAGCTGCCCCACAGCCCGGAGAACGTGGGCAGGTAGAGCACCCCCGGGGAGGTAGGCGCGGGAGCCAGCCGACCGGGCGCCCCGGGCAGCGGCGGACCGCTCATCGCCGTCCAGGAGGCTCCGGCGTCGGTGCTGGAGAGCACTAGCGTCTGGGTGCCGTCCCGGTTCTCGTCGGCCGCCGGGCTCAGCGGGAAGCTGGGGCCGATCCGGTTGAACCGGAGCCGCTCGGCGACGGTCTGGCCGACGGCGACGACGAGCCAGATGCGGCCCTGTGCCCGCGGGTGCACCACGACCTCGAGGATGCGGTCGGTCACCGATGAGGCCGGCAGCTCGGGGGACGGGGCCTCGGGCAGGCGGAACGTCTCCGCCCAGGCGCAGCCGTCGTCGGTGGCCAGGACCGAGACGCCGTTGGTCGCGTACTGCCGCAGCGGCTGGCGGGAGTCGACAGCGTGCCCGACCAACACCGGGTCACCGGCGGGGAAGGCCGGCGCCGACCGGACGGTCCATGTGCCCGCCGTCCCCTGGATCACCTGGGCGCAGCCGGGCGCGGCGCCGAGGGGACCGGCGAGCGTCACGGTCGCCGCCGACAACAGCGCCACGATGCCGAGCAAGGCGGCGGAACGGACGGCGGACATGCTCACGGAGCTCCTCTGCTGCGGTGCGGGCGATGATCACTGGGGACAAGACCGAGGGCGACCCCTCCGGTGGCCCTCGGTCCCGTCTCGTCAGCCGACCGAGCAGTAGGTCTCCTCGACCTCGTGCAGCACACCAGCCGGGTCGCCGGTGGTCTCGTGCAACGTGTGCAGCGTCTCGGCGACCTGGTCTTCGCAGGCGGAGGCCGCAGCGGTGCCGGCGGAGACGGTCAGCGCGGTGGCGGCGCTCGCGACGAGCACAGCGGTGCGGGCAAGGGTGTGCTTCATGGCATTCCTCTCGGTCGTGGCCCGGGCTCAACGGTCCGGGCCGATGTCGATGACGCGGGAAGGCGGCATCAACCGAGAGAACGAGAACCGTTCTCGAAAGTTACGGTCGAACGAAAATTATTAGTCCAGTGCGCGGTCAGCCGGTGGCGGGCGCCGCTTCCGCGGCGGCGGGGGTCCGGTGCCCGCCCGGGCAGTCCGCGTGCGTCAGGGCCTGGCGGAGCAGGGTCCGCACGTGCTCGTCGGCGAGGGCGTAGATCACGAAGGCGCCCTCGCGGCGGTTGGTGACTAGGCCGGCGAGCCGCAGCTTGGACAGGTGCTGACTGACCGCCGTGGCGGAGGTGCCGGCGAGCTCGGCCAGGCAGGCGACCGACGTCTCGCCCTGCATCAGGGCCCAGAGGATGTTCACGCGGGTGGGGTCGCCGAGCATGCGCAGCGCCTCGGCAGCCCGCCGGACGGCGGCCGGTTCCGGCATGTCGAAGTGCTCGATTCCGCGGTGCACCACGGCCGAATCGTACCGGCTGACGTCAACTGAACATCTGCGCATCTGCGCAGGTATGGTCCTCGCCGTGTCTTCATCACGGTCCGCTCCCGTCCCGCCCGTTCACCTCGTCTCCCCACCCTCCCCGTTGTCACGGCAGGAGACCGGGCCGGGGCGGCCAGGGATCGTGCAGCCGCGGTGGTCCGGGCGCACGGAACGGCGCTGGGCAGCGCTGGCGGCGGCGGGGTCGCTGCCGGAGGTGCGCTGGGCGGCGCTGGCGTCGGCGCTGTTCGCCGCGGGCGGCCTCGCGCACCTCGTCGGGGCGCCGGCGCCGCTGTACTGGGCGCTGTACCTGGCCTGCTACGCCGCCGGCGGATGGGGACCGGCGCTGGCCGGCCTGCAGGCGCTGCGGGAGAGGACCCTCGACGTCGACCTGCTGATGGTGGTGGCCGCCATCGGTGCAGCAGCGATCGGCCAGATCTTCGACGGCGCACTGCTGATCGTCATCTTCGCCAGCTCCGGTGCCCTCGAGGCGTTCGCGACCCGGCGCACGGCCGACGCAGTCCGCGTCCTGAGCCGGCTCGCGCCCGAGCAGGCGACGCTGGTGGGACCGGCCGGCGACGAGCGCCTGGTGCCGGTGACCGGTCTCTCGGTGGGTGATCTGGTGATCGTCCGCCCAGGGGAGCGGCTTCCGGCCGACGGCGTCGTGGTGGACGGGGCCTCCGACGTCGACCAGGCCTCGATCACCGGCGAGCCGCTGCCGGTGGACAAGAGGCATGGGGACGAGGTCTTCGCCAGTACGGCCAACGGCACCGGCGTGCTGGTGGTGCGCGTCGGGCGCGATCCGAGGGAGTCGGTGGTCGCCCGCATCGGTGTCCTGGTGGAGGAGGCGAGCGCGACCAAGGCCAAGACCCAGCTCTTCATCGAGCGCGTCGAGCAGCGGTACTCCGTGGGCGTGGTCGTCGCCACGCTCCTCGTCTTCACCGTGCCACTGCTGTTCGGGTCCGCGGTCGACGACGCGCTGCTGCGGGCGATGACCTTCATGATCGTCGCCTCTCCGTGCGCCATCGTCCTCGCCACCATGCCGCCGCTGCTGTCGGCGATCGCCAACGCCGGCCGGCACGGTGTGCTGGTCCGCTCAGCAGTGGCCATGGAACAGCTGGGCAGCGCCGACCTCGCCGCCTTCGACAAGACCGGCACCTTGACCGACGGCGACCCTGCGGTGGTCGAGGTGCGATCCCTCGGCGGCACGTCAGTCGAGGAGGTGCTGCGGCTGGCCGCGTCCGCCGAGGCGGCCAGCGAGCACCCGATCGGCCGGGCGATCGTCCGCGCGGCCGGTGAGCGGGGCCTGTCACTGTCGACGGCGACAGCGTTCCGGGCCGAGATCGGCTCCGGCGTCGTCGCCACGGTCGGCGGGCGGGCGGTCCGCGTGGGCGCGCCGACAGGCGGCGCCGAGTCCGACGCCCTGGTCGATGCGGTGCGTGCGCA
Organism: Blastococcus saxobsidens; assembly: GCF_002938435.1. GTDB lineage: Bacteria > Actinomycetota > Actinomycetes > Mycobacteriales > Geodermatophilaceae > Blastococcus > Blastococcus saxobsidens. Next base: position 179,859 of record NZ_POQT01000002.1, on the reverse strand, counting down.
GGGTCGGACAGCGGTGGTGGTGACCGTCGCCGGCGAACCCGCCGGAGTGCTGGGTCTGGCCGACCGGGTCCGGCCGGAGGCCCGCGACGCCGTCGATGCCCTGCGTCGGCTTCTGCCGGGCGAGCCGGTACTGCTGACCGGTGACAACCGCCAGGCAGCGTGGGCGCTGGCCGAGCAGGTGGGCGTGCGGAAGGTCCGCGCCGGCCTGCTGCCCCAGGACAAGGTCGACGCGGTCCGTCGGCTGCAGGCCGACGGCCACCGAGTGCTGCTGGTCGGTGACGGCGTGAACGACGCCCCCGCCCTCGCCGGCGCCGACGTCGGGGTGGCGATGGGCGGCATCGGGTCGGACCTGGCCCTCGACAGTGCCGACGTGATCGTCGTCCGCGACGACCTGTCCGCCGTGCCGGCGGTCGTCGCGCTGTCCCGCCGCGCACGTCGGGTGGTGGTGCAGAACCTCGCGATCGCCGGAACGCTGATCGGCGTACTGGTCCTCTGGGGCCTGGTCGGCACGCTGCCCCTGCCGCTGGGTGTGGCCGGACACGAGGGATCGACGATCCTCGTCGCCCTCAACGGCCTGCGCCTGCTGCGCGAGTCGGCGTGGCGGGCGCCCGGCCGCCCCGCCGAGGAGAACGAGAATCATTCCGACTAGAGTGAGGATGTGCTTCTCGACCCCCTGGCTGCCCCGATTGGCCATCGACTGCTGGAGGTCCGAGATCTCTCCGTGTCGGCCTCGGGGCGTCCGCTCGTGCAGGGGATCTCCTTCGGCCTTTGCCCCGGCGAGCGGGTGGCGGTCGTCGGTGAGTCCGGCTCCGGCAAGACGCTGACCGTCTCGGCGCTGCTGGGCCTGGCCCCCAGCGGTGTGCAGGTCACCGGCAGCGCCGTGTTCGACGGGACGGAGGTGGTGGGAACCCCGGAGTCCCGGCTGCACCGGCTGCGCGGCCGGGGCATGGCTCTGGTGGCGCAGGACCCGGGCACCTCACTGAGCCCGCTGTCCCGCGTCGGCCGCCAGGTCGCTGAGCCGCTCCGCGCCCAGGGACTCTCCCGCCGGGCGGCCCGCGCCCGTGCGCTCGAACTGCTCGCGGAGGTGCGCCTACCCGATCCGGCGGAGCTCGCCCGCCGTCACCCCGCACGGCTGTCCGGCGGTCAGCGGCAGCGGGTGGCGATTGCGATGGCCCTGGGCGCCGGACCGCGATTGCTGGTTGCCGACGAGCCGACGTCCGCCCTCGACGTCACCGTGCAGGCCGGTGTCCTCGATGTCCTGAGCCGGTCGACCGTCGAGCGCCGGACCGCGCTGCTGCTGGTCACCCACGACCTGGCGGTCGCGACCCAGATCTGCGATCGCGTCCTGGTGCTGCGCGCCGGGCGGCTGCTGGCCGACGGCCGGCCGGCCGAGGTGTTCACCGCCGCGGCCGAGCCCTACGTGCGGGCCCTGGTGGAGGCGGCCCGGGCGACCTCGCTGGTGGCCGCGTGAGCCCCGATCCGTCCGGAGAGACGACGCTCCTGGCCGCGCACGGCCTCAGCCGTTCGTACGGACGTCACCGCCCCCCGGCCCTCACGGGCGTCGACCTCACGCTGGCGGCGGGGGAGTGCCTGGGCGTGGTCGGGGAGTCTGGCTCCGGCAAGACGACGCTCACCCGGCTGCTGCTCGGGCTCGAGCGCGCCGACGGCGGCCGGGTCAGCTACCGGGGGCGCACGGTGACGCCCGGGCCGGCCCAAAGCCTGCACTGGTTCCGCCGACGCGTGCAGATGATCCCGCAGGACCCGTCTCGATCCCTCAACCCGCGCATGCGCGTGGGGCGCGCTGTCGCAGAGCCGCTGCGCTGTCTGGGGATCACCGAAAACCACGCCGAACGGGTGGCGCACCTGCTGGTCGCCGTCGGACTCGAGCCCGACGCGGCCGACCGCCTCCCGCACCAGTTCTCCGGCGGACAGCGGCAGCGGATCGCGATCGCCCGCGCCCTCGCCGCGCGTCCCGAGGTGGTCATCGCCGACGAGCCGGTCAGTGCCCTGGACGTCGTCGTTCGGCTGCAGGTGCTGCGGCTGCTGCAGCGGCTGTCGGCCGACGAGGGCCTGGCGATGGTGTTCGTCACCCACGACCTGGGCGTCGTCGCGCACCTGTGCCAGCGAGTTCTGGTACTCGCCGGTGGCGCCTGCGTCGAGCAGGGCAGCGTCGAGCAGGTGCTCACTGCACCGGCGAGCCCGGCCGCCGCCACGCTGGTCGGCGCCGTGCCTCGGCTGGCGCTGCCGTGAGCGCACTCCTCCGGCGGTGGCCGCCCCTGGCTCTGTTCCTGCGGCTGCCCGTGGTCCCGCGGCTGCTGCTGCTCTCGCAGCTGGCCTTCCACCTCGGGTTCTACCTCGTCGTGCCGTTCCTCGTGGTGCGGCTGACGGAGGACCTCGCCTTCACCGGGGCCCTGGTGGGGCTCGTCCTCGGCGCCCGGACGTTCAGCCAGCAGGGACTGTTCGTCCTCGGCGGCGGGCTGGCGGACCGCTTCGGCATCAAGCCGATGATCGTGCTCGGCTGCGTCATCCGGATCGCGGGCTTCCTGGTCCTCGGCCTGGCCACGTCGGTGGCCGGGGTCCTCGCGGGCGCCGTCATGACCGGCTTCGCGGCCGCGCTGTTCTCTCCGGCGGTCGAGTCGGCGATCGCCGACGTCGGCCGGGGCCTGGAGCGGGACGGCATCGCCTCACGGGTCGAGGTCTTCGGCCTCGACGCGGTGGCGAGCATGATTGGTGCCCTTGCCGGCCCGGCCCTAGGCGCGCTGCTGCTTCCCGCTCCGTTCGCCGTCACGTGCGCCATCGGGGCGGCGGTCTTCCTCGCCGTTCTGCTGGCCCACCTGCGCTGGCTACCGTCGGGGTTGCGCACCGAGGGCAGCGGGGAGGAGTCGGTGCTGGCCGGCTGGCGCCAGGTACTGCGCAATCGGGTCTTCCTGGCCTTCGCCGCCTGCTACTGCACCTACCTGGTCAGCTACAACCAGCTCTACCTGGCACTACCGGTCGAGCTGACCCGTGCCACCGGCGGTCAGGGCGCGCTGGGGTGGCTGTTCGTGCTCGCCGCCGTCCTGGTGCTGGTCTGTCAGCTGCCGGTCACCGCCCTCGCCCGGCGAGCCGGCCCCCGCCGCGCACTGCCGGCCGGCTTCGCCCTCATGTCTGCCGCCTTCCTGCTGGTCGCCGCCGTCGCGCCCCTGCCGCCGCTGCCGGGGCCGTGGGCGCTGGCCCCGGCGGTCGGCATGGTCGTGCTGCTCTACACCGGGCAGATGCTTGCCGTTCCGGTAGCGCAGGACCTGGTGCCCCGGTTGGCCGGCGAACGGCGGCTCGGCGCGCACTTCGGCGTCCTCGCCTCAGTCGGAGGACTGGCCGTGCTGGTCGGCAGCACCGCGGCCGGGGCGCTGCTCGACGCCGCCTACGTTCCGTCGCCGGGAGCGGCCGTGCCATGGCTCGCACTCGGTGCGCTCCCCGCGCTGTCAGCCGGGGCGCTGTGGCTGCTCACCCGGCGGCTGCCCCGCGCCGACGGGTCCGCCCCCACTCGGCCGGCCGACCCGGTGCCGGCGGCCGTGACCGCCGACGTCGACGGCACGTCGCCCGACCGATGACCTCCGGCCCGCTGTCCGCGGGCCGGTTCGAATGGAAACGAGGTACTTCCGATGTCCCCGCTCCCCACCCGCCGCAGCACCGCTGCCCTCGGGTTGGCCTCCGCCACGGTCCTGCTGACCGGCTGCTTCTCCGGAGGCTCCTCCGGCGGACCCACAGGTGCGGCCGACGGCGACCGGCTGCGGTTGGCCCTGGCCTTCCCGCCCGTCGCAGCGCTCTCCCCGTTCTCCGACGACAGCGTGCTGATCAGCCGGATGGGGGTCGCCGAGACCCTGGTGGTCTTCGACGAGTCGGGGGCGGCGCAGCCGAACCTGGCCGAGTCGTGGGAGTTCACCGACGACCGCACCGTCGCCCTCGAGCTGCGCGAGGGCGTCACCTTCCACGACGGCAGCCCGATGGACGCCGAGGCCGTGGCCGGCGCGCTCACCGCCGCGGCCGACATCGACCCCGCGCCCCGGTCGGTCAGCGGCATCGGGCTGACCGCGCGCGCTGTCGACGAGGACACCGTGGAGCTGCAGGCCGCCGAGCCCGATCCGCTCCTGGTGCAGCGGCTGGGCTCGTCCGCGCTCGTCATCCTCTCCCCGGCGGCCTACGCGGACCCGGCCGCTCCCGACCCCGTCGGCACCGGCACAGGGCCGTTCGAGATCACCGAGGTCAACGGCGAGTCCGGCGCCACGCTCGACGCGTTCGCCGAGCACTGGGCCGGGAAGCCGGCCCTGTCCGGCGTCGACGTCCGCTTCGTCTCCGACGCCGAGACCCGGACCAACGCACTGCGGGCCGAGGAGGTCGACGTCGCGCAGAACATCCCGATCGCCCAGCTCTCCGCGCTCGATGAGGACCAGGTGATCTCGGTGCCGCTGCCGCGGCTGACCGGCTTGTTCCTCAACACCGCCGAGGGTCCGTTCGTCGACGCCGCGCTCCGGTCTGCCGCCATCGAGGCCGTGGACCCGCGTCCGGTCGTCGAGCAGATCTACGAGGGGCAGGTCGACCTCGCCGAGGGCTTCCTGTCCGAGGGGGTGCTCGGTGGCGACGAGCGGCCCGAGGTGACGCGGGCCCCCGTTGGCGACCCGGCCGGCGCGACCATCCGGCTGGCCACCTGGAACGACCGGCCCGAGCTGCCGGAGGCGGCGGCGGTGGTCGTGGACCAGCTGCGCTCGGCCGGGTTCACCGTGGAGCTCGTCGTCCAGGAGTACGCCACCCTGGAGCCGGACCTGCTGGCCGGCGCCTTCGACGCGGTGCTGGCCAGCCGGCTCTACCTGGGCGACACCGGTGACCCGGTCGGGTACTTCGAGTCCGACCTCACCTGCGAGGGAAGCTACAACCTGGCCCGGCTCTGCGACCCGGCGATCGACGCGGCCGTCGCGGCGGCCGCCCAGCTCGTCGACCCCGTGGAGCGGCGCGTCGCCGCCGTCGAGATCGAGGCCCAGGTGCTGGGCACCGGCGCGTTCGTTCCGCTGCTGCACGAGCGCAGCCGGATCGGCGTGCTCCCCGGCGTGAGCGGTCTGGGCAGCGACCCGTTCGAACGGCAGCTGGTCACGATCGAGACCGCGGTGCAGCGGTGAGCGCCCGTTCGGGTCGCGTGGTCGCGCGGTCGGCGGTGCACCGCTCGCCATGAGGGCGTGGAGCTCACCGGCTCTGCTGGGTACCGAGCTCGACGGGCACGCTTCGGCCGTGCCCGTCGAGCCCGGCCCGCGCCGCTCGCGGCGCCGACCTCGGCGGATCGGGCGCCTGCCCGGGGTGCGCGGGCTGCTGACCGGTGTGGCAGCGGTGACCGGAACGGCCCTGCTGGTCGGGGCGCTGCCGTGGCTGTCCGGGCGGGACATAGCCCTCTCGGTGCTGCGCGCCCGGGAGACCGATCGCAACCCCGACCCCGCCACCCTGGCGGCGATCCGTGCGCAGCTGGACCTGCCCGCCGACCCGGTGACCGGAACGCTGCAGTGGGTCGGCGGGCTGGCCCGGGGCGACCTGGGGCGCTCCTGGGTCAGCGGCCGGCCCGTGGCCGAGACCCTGCTGCCCGCCTTCGGCATCTCGCTGACACTCGCGGGCACGGCGGCTCTGGCCGCGCTCGTCATGGCGGTGCTGCTGGCCGTGCCCGCGCTCCGGCGGGCGGCCGACGGCCGTACTGATGGTGGTCGGTTGGCCAGCGTCGCAGCCGGTGCCCTCGCCGCGCTGCCGGAGTTCGTGCTCGCCGTGCTGCTCGTCGTGGTCATCGCGATCGGCCTGCGGCTGGCGCCCACCTCGGGCTTCGCTGGTCCGGAGCACCTGGTGCTGCCGGTGCTGGCCCTCGCACTGCCGGCGGCCGGGCTGCTCGGCCGGGTGCTGGGCGATGCGGTGCAATCGACCGCTGCCGAGGCCTGGGTACGCACCTGGCGAGCGGCGGGGGTGCGCCGAGGCGTGGTCATGGCCGAGGTCGGGCGGCGTGCGGTGACCGCCATGGTGCCGCTGCTCCTGCTGTTGCTCGTCGGCAACCTGGGCGCGGCGGTCGTCATCGAGGCGGTCTTCGACATCCCCGGGCTCGGCGGCATCTCGCTGAAGGCGGCGCTGGCGCAGGACGTCCCGGTCGTACAGGCGGCCGTGGCGCTCCTGGTGGGGCTCGGCCTGCTGATCGGCGGCGGCGGCATCGGACTGCACCGCCTGCTGGTCGGTCCCGCCCTGGCCGGCGCCGGCCTGACACCGGAGGCGTCCCCGCCCGCGCCCCAGGCGGGCCGCTGGGCCGCGGGGGTGGCCGCCGTGCTGGGAGCCGTCATCCTGGCCGGCCTGCTGCGCGACCCGACGGCGCAGGATCCAGGAAAGCGGCTGGCCCCGCCCTCCTGGGCCCATCCGCTGGGCGCCGATCCGCTGGGGCGCGACGTGCTCGCCCGCTTCGGGCACGGCGCGCTGCTGTCGGTGGGACCGGCCCTGGCGGTGAGCGCCGTGGTGCTGGCGGTCGGATTGCTGGTGGGATTGCGCGCCCACAGTGCGCGAGCCGGTCTGGCGGACGTCCTCAACGCGCTGCCTGCCGTGGTCGTGGGAATCGTGGTGGCGGCGGTGGCCGGACCGGGACTGGGGAGCGCCCTCGTGGCGGTCTGCCTGGTCGCCTGGATCCCGCTGGCGGTGCATGCCCGGTCCCTGGCCGCCGAGGCCCGCGCCTCCGGCTTCTACGCCGCGGCACAGACCTCCGGTGCCGGGCGCTGGTACCTGGTGCGCGCGCACCTGCTGCCGGTGGTCGGCCCGCCGGTGCTCCGGCACGCGCTGACCCGCCTCCCCGCGGTCGCGCTGGCGCTGGCCGGGCTGAGCTTCCTCGGTATCGGTGCCGGACCCGAGTCGCCGGAGTGGGGTCGCACGCTCGCCGACACGGCTGTGTACCTGGAACGGGCTCCGTGGGTGGTCGCCGCACCCGCGCTCGGGCTGATCCTGCTGGGCGTGATCGCCAGTCTGGTCCGCACGGAGCGCTGAGTCACGAGGAAGGGCGCTGATGCCCCAGGCCCCGATCGGGAGCCGGGGCATCAGCGCGGTCGCGGCATCGTCCCGCGCCGTCAGCGGCCCGCGGTGGGGTAGGGGAGCAGCGCCATCTCGCGGGCGTTCTTGATGGCCCGCGCCACCTGGCGGTGCTGTTTCGGGTCGAGGCCGGTGACCCGACGCGACCGGATCTTGCCGCGGTCGGAGACGAAGCTCCGCAGCGTCGCCAGGTCGTGGTAGCTGAACGGCCCGTCCAGCCGGCGTTTCCGCCGCGGGCGAGGCGGACGGGGAGCGCTCACCAGCTGGACTTCCGGATGCCGGGCAGCTCGCCGTTGTGCGCCATCTGCCGGAATCGCACGCGGGAGAGGCCGAGCTTCCGCAAGTGGCCGCGCGGGCGGCCGTCGGCAACGTCGCGGTTGCGCAGCCGGGTCGGGCTGGCGTCGCGCGGCAGCCTCTGCAGCGCGGCCTGCGCCGCGGTTCTCTCCTCCGGAGTAGCCGCGGTGCGCACGGCCTCTTTCAGCTGTGCACGGCGGTCGGCATAGCGCGCGACCACCTCGCGGCGCTGCTGGTCACGGACGATCTTCGAGGTCTTGGCCATTTCAGCGCTCCTCCCGGAACTCGACGTGTCGGCGGATCACCGGGTCGTACTTCTTCAGCACGAGCCTGTCGGGGTCGTTGCGCCGGTTCTTGCGGGTGACGTAGGTGTAGCCGGTCCCGGCCGTGGACTTCAGTCGCACGATGGGCCGGATGTCGGTACCGCGGGCCATCAGTTCTTCCTTCCCGGGCTGAGCCGCCGACGGACGTCGGGATCCGTGGCGCGCAGCCGGGCGACGACGGCCTCGATGCCCCGGGCGTCGATGGTCTTGATGCCCTTGGCCGAGACCGTGAGCCGGATCCAGCGGTTCTCCCCGGGCAGGAAGTACCTCTTGCGCTGCAGGTTCGGATCGAAGCGCCGGTTGGTGCGCCGATGGGAATGGCTCACCGCCTTGCCGAAGCCCGGCCACCTGCGGCCGGTGACCTCGCAGTAGGTCGCCATCGCTGTCTGCCTCCTCGGGGTCGTATCGCCGACGACCTTACATGGGAACGGTTCCCACTATGAGTTACGGTGGCAGTCATGACCGACTCCTTCCCCCGCACACCGCTCGTCCTCGTGGCCGGAGTCGACCGCGCGGCAGTGGCGCGGGCCGCCACCGCGGTCCTCGGCGACTTCCCCGGTGCGGTGCTGGTGCATCACGACGTCAGCGAGCTCAGCCAGGGCGTCGCGGTCCGAACCGTTCGCTTCCATGGCGACGACGGCGTCCGGACCGAACGCGCCGCCGTCGAGCTGGCGCACGGCTGCCTCAGCTGCACCCTGCGCCTCGACCTGCTACCGCTCCTGACCGACCTGGCCGAGCGCGACGACGTCCCGCGGATCGTGCTCCAGCTGGATCCGACCCTGGAGCCCGAGCACCTGTGCTGGGCCATCGACAACCTCCTCCTCGACGACACCCCGCGGGCGCGCGCCTCGGGTCAGGAGGAGCCGGTCGGCGCCTCCGTCGAGGTCGAGGCGGTGATCGCGACCGTCGACGCGCGTGCCTGGCTGGACGACGCCACCGGGGCCGCGGTCCTGGCCGACCGGAGGCTCGCGGCGACCGCCGACGACGAACGCACCCTGGCCCAGGTCGCCATCGGTCAGGTTGCGATGGCCGACGTCGTGCTCCTCGTCGGGCGCCCCGACGACGCGTGGTCGGCCGCTCGTCTCGACGCCGTCCTGGACCGCCTCGTGCCCGACGCCGTGCGTGCCGACCTCGGCACCTGGCGCCCGGCCGAGGTGCTGGCGGGACTCGGTTCCGCGCCGGGCTGGAGCCGGTGCTTCACCGCCCACGAGCCGCTGCTGCGCGGTGCCCCGCCCCTGGGTCAGGACGCGGGGGTCTGCCTGGTCCGCTTCGGTGCGCGTCGGCCGTTCCACCCGGAGCGGCTGCACGACGCCCTCGACGTCCTGCTCGAGGGCGTCGTGTGCAGCCGGGGGCGGTTCTGGCTCGCCAGCCGGCACGACTCCGCCCTCTGGCTGGAATCGGCCGGTGGCGGGTTGCGCCTCGGCGATGCCGGCCCGTGGTTGGCCACTTTCGGCGACGATCCGCAGCGCTGGGCGGACGTGGACCCCGAGCGGCAGGTCGCCGCGTCGCTCCGGTGGGACGCCGAGCACGGCGACCGGGACGTCGAGATCGTCGTCCTGGTCCACCGGCAGCCCCCCGGCGCGGTCATTGCGGCGCTCGACGCAGCGTTGCTCACCGACGAGGAGTACGCCCTCGGACCCAGCGCCTGGGCCGAGCTGCCCGACCCCTTCGGCTCCTGGCACGAGGAGCCGTGCGAGGCGGGCTCCCCGGCCGACGAGGACAGCACGCACGCCACCATTCGAGAGGACCGCAGCTGATGCGCAAAGGCATCCACCCCGAGTACCGCACCGTCGTCTTCCGCGACGCGGCCAGCGGCGCCCTGTACCGCACCCGCTCCACCGTCGTCACGAACCAGACCATCGAGCTCGACGGCGAGATGCTGCCGCTGGTCGTGGTCGACATCTCCGCCGCCTCGCACCCGTTCTGGACCGGCAACCAGCGGGTCCTCGACACGGCCGGCCGGGTCGAGCGGTTCAACCAGCGGTACGGCACCCGGACCCCGCGACCGAGGAAGGGCTGACCCATGGCCGTCCCCAAGCGGAAGACCTCCCGCGCCAACACCCGGTCGCGCCGGGCGCAGTGGAAGGCGAAGCCGGTGCCGCTGACCCGCGTCATCATCGACGGGAAGCCGGTGCTCGTCCCGCTGCGGCTGAAGAAGGCGGCCGAGCGGGGCATGCTCCGATGAATCCTCGCCGCGGCCGCAAGGGCGCAGAAGAAGGTGCGAGGGCCGGCGGGGCCGATCCGGGCGGGCCGCTCGTCATGGTCTGCCTCGGTCGGCGTTGCTCGGCGTTGCGTGCCCTGGCCGGGACGCAGGGCCGGGTCGCGGAATTGCAACGCGCCGTCGGCAGCACCCGAGGAGCCGTCCTCGTCACCGCTGACTGCCTCGGCAGCTGCGCCCTGGCAGCCGTTGCCGGGGTGGCCCACCGGGACGGCGCCACCGGACAGGCGGGCCTGACCGTCTGGCTCACCGGCGTGCACGAGGAGGGCCGCGCCGACGCGCTGGCCGACTGGATCAGATCCGGAGGCCCGGAACCGGCCGCCGAGCCGGACGTCGGCCTGCCTGTGGCGCTCGTGGAGGCGGTCGCCGGCCTGGGCCGGCCACCGAGGGTCGCGCGCCGCGGAGCGTGAGGGACGCTACGGCGCGCAGGCGCCGCAGGTGCCGTACACCTCGAGCTGGTGATGGACGTCGGCGAAGCCGTGTTCGGCCGCGATGCGCTGGGCCCAGCGCTCCAGCGGTGGATCGGCCACCTCGACCGTGCGGCGGCAGGACCGGCACACCAGGTGATGGTGGTGCACGGGGGAGCAGCTCCGGTAGGAGGCCTCCCCGTCGTCGCCGCGGAGCACGTCGACCTGCCCCTCCTCGACGAGGGCCTGCAGGGTGCGGTACACCGTCGCCAGCCCCACGCCGTCTCCTCGGTCGCGCAGCAGTGCGTGCAGGTCCTGGGCGCTGCGGAAGTCTTCGAGTTCGGCCAGCAGTGCCTCCAGAGCGCTCCGCTGCCGGGTGATCCGACGGGGCGGGTTCTCCGGCCGGGTCTGCGTCATGTGCCGCTCCTTCCTGCCGGGGACTCCGTGATGTCGTGCCGGCCGTGCTCGTCATAGTGCACGCCCGCGTCGGTGGGGTGTGGCGCGTGCAGGTGGCCGTCGTGGTCGTAGTCGACGTGGTCGCCGTGGAGGACGGCCGGATGGCCGCAGTCGTCTCCGTGGTCGTGCGGGTGGGCGGCATGGATGACGGCCCGCCGGCGATGCCGGCGGTGACCCGTCACGTCCCGCAGGGTCACCGCTGCCGTCACCAGCAGGAACAGTGCGATGGCCAGCAGCACGATGGTGCCCCCTGACGGGGTGCTGGTGTAGTAGGACACCGCCGTGCCCGAGACGCTCACCACCAGGCCGAGACCGCAGGCCAGCACGAGCGCCTGGCGGAAGCTCCGCGCCAGCAGCTGCGCGATCGCGCTCGGGACGATCATGAGCGCGCTGATGAGCAGCAGGCCGACCACGCGCATGGACAGCACCACGGTGGCCGCGACGAGCGCAGCGAGCACCGTGTTGAGAGCGAGCACGGGCAGGCCCACCGCGCGCGCGTACTCCTCATCGTCGCTGACCGCGTAGAGCCGCTGACCGAGCAGCCAGACGACCGTCACGACGATCGCCGTGATCACGGCGAAGGTTGCGACGTCGTCCGTGCTCGTGGTCGTGATGGCGCCGAACAGGTAGGCGTCGAGGTTGGTCGCCTGCCCGCGCGGTGCGAGGCTGAGCAGGACGACGCCGCCCGCGATGCCCCCGTAGAAGAGGACGGCAAGAGCGACGTCCCCGCTGGTCCGGCCGCGCGCCCGGACCAGCTCGATCAGCACTGCACCGAGTACGGCCGCGATGAGCGCCGTGCCGACCGGCGCGGTCGAGGTCAGGACACCGACCGCCACACCGGTTAGCGCCACGTGGCCCAGGCCGTCACCCAAGAGGGACAGCCGTCGCTGCACCAGGAAGATCCCCACCGCCGGGGCGACCAGGCCGACCATCAGGGAGGCGAGCAGCGCCCGCTGCATGAAGCCGTAGTCCAGGATCTCCACGTCAGCGACCTCCCGCCGCGCGATGGGGCGAGCGGGCCAGGTGGACCTGGTCGAGTCCGGGACCGGGTCCGCCGGGCATCGGCTGATCGTCACGGTGGTGGTGGCCGTCGGTGGAGAAGGGCAGGGCTCCGGCGAGGGGGCCGTCGTAGGCGATGCTGCCGTGGTCTGCCACGACTGCCCGTGTTAGGACGCCGGATAGTGCGCCGATCTCGTGGGTCACGACAACCAGTGTCGTGCCTCCGGCGGAGACGGCGGCGAGCACGCGGGCGAGGGTCTCCTGGCTCGCGGTGTCGACGCCGGCCATGGGCTCGTCCATGATCAGCAGATCGGGCTCGGCAGCCAGGGCCCGTGCCACCAGCACCCTGCGCTGCTGGCCCCCGGAGAGGGCAGCCACCGGATCCTTGAGCCGGTCGGTCAAGCCGACGGCGGCCACGGCGTCAATCACTGCGGCGCGGTCGGCGGCCCGGGGTCTGCCGAACAGTCCCAGCCGCGCGAGTCGGCCCACGCCGACGACCTCGCGCACGGTCGCCGGGACCGCGCCGCTCACGGTGTGCCGTTGCGGCACGTAGCCGACCCGCCCCCGCTCCCCGCGGTGTCCGACCGGGTGACCGAGCACCTCGACGACGCCGCTCAGCACGCTCGCCAGTCCCAGCACACCCCGGACCAGGGTCGTCTTGCCTGATCCGTTGGAGCCCAGCACGGCGACCGCCTCGCCGCGCTGCACCGTCAGATCGGCATCCCGCAAGATCGGCACGTCGCCGTAGCCGATGCTCGCGCCCCGGAGCCGGATCGCCATCTGGCGATCCGGCTCCGGGGCAACGCCTGGACTCATGCGCAGGACTGGCCCTGCTGCAGCGTCTCGAGGTTGGCGCGCATCACCTGGAGGTAGTCGTCACCAGCTGACTCGTCCGTGATTCCCTCGATCGGGTCGAGCACCGCGGTCTCGACCCCGGCCTCGCTGGCCACCGTCTCCGCCACGGCCGGGTCCACGAGCGTCTCGGTGTAGACCGTCGTCACGCCTCGCTCCCCGACCAGTTCGGCGATCTCGGCGAGACCTGCGGGGCTGGGCTCCTCTGACGGCTCCAGCCCGCTGATGCCGACGACCTCGAACCCGTAGCGGTCGCCGAGGTACCCGAAGGCATCGTGCGAGGTAACCAGGGTGTCCACCGAGCAGTCGGCCAGCGCCTCCTGCATCTCGCCGTCGAGCTCCTCGAGGTCGGCGCGCATGGCTGCCGCGTTCTCCTCGAAGGTGGCCGCGTTGTCCGGGTCCAGTTCGGCCATCCGCTCGGCCAGGGCATCGCCGACGTCGGCCAGTCGCGTGGGGTCGAGCCAGAAGTGCGGGTCGACAATCTCCTCGTCGGCGTGGGCTTCCTCCCCGGAGTCGGCCTCGTCGTCGGAGTGTCCTTCCTCTTCCTCGCTATGTCCCTCATCCTCGGCCGTCAGCGTCAGGTTCGCAGCCTGGCCGGCCTCCCAGGCCGAGTCGCCGGCCTCCGATTCCGCGGCCTGGTCGATCGCCGGTTGGAAGCCCTCGATGTAGACGAGCAGATCCGCCTCGGACACGGCCGCGACGTCTTGCGGGGTCAGTTCGAGATCGTGTGCCTCGGCGCCGGGCGGGGTCAACGAGGAGACCGAGGCCAGGTCACCGCCCACGCGGCTGGCGGCCCACTCCAGCGGGTAGAAGCCGGCGAGGACGGTCAAGCCATTGCCCTCAGCGGCGGTGTCGGTCTCGTCGGCGCTCCCAGCGCCGCAACCGGCAATCAGCAACGTGGTGGCGGACCCGGCAGCGAGCGTGGTCCAGCGTGTGGTGCGAAAGGTCATGGGAATCATTCTCGCACATTGGCCTCCGGCGCTGACATCCGCACCGTGGATGCATCGCAGACCCCCCGTGAGCATTGCGCGGGCGTGCGGCTGTCCACCCACCGTGCGTTATGGGAACGATTCCCATTATGGTGGGTGACATGGCTCTCGGACCCCTGATCGGGCAGCGTCCCGAACCCCTGCCCCCCGACCTCGTCGACCGCCTTCGCCGATGGGTGCGCACCTGCCTCGGACTCGGCGAGGAGGACACCGTGACCGTCACCCAGCTGACCTGCCGGGAGGCCGGCTGCGCCCCGGTCGAGACGGTGCTCGCTGTGTTGACACCCGGTGCGCCGGTGCATCGCACGATCCACCGTCCGGCCGACGAGGTGTCCCTGGCCGACGTCCGCAGCGCCTTCGCCACCGCCACGCCCGTCGAGGCACTGAGGAGCGCTCCGTGACCACTTCCATTGCCGAAAAGGTCCCCGTCACCGTCCTGACCGGCTTCCTCGGATCGGGCAAGACCACCCTGCTCAACCGCATCCTCACCGAGCAGCACGGCCTGCGCATCGCCGTCATCGAGAACGAGTTCGGCGAGATCGGCATCGACGATGCGCTGGTCATCGACGCCGAGGAGGAGGTGTTCGAGATGAACAACGGCTGCATCTGCTGCACCGTTCGCGGCGACCTCATCCGCATCCTCGGCACCCTGATGCGACGCAAGGACAAGTTCGACCACATCCTCATCGAGACCACCGGCCTGGCCGACCCGGCACCGGTCGCGCAGACCTTCTTCATGGACGACGAGATCGGCAGCCAGTTGCGGCTGGACGGCATCATCACCCTCGTCGACGCCGCGCATCTGCTGCAGCACCTGGACGAGGAGAAGTCCGAGGGCGTGGAGAACGAGGCGCTCGAGCAGATCGCCTTCGCTGACCGCATCGTGCTCAACAAGACCGACCTCGTCGACACCGAGCAGCTGGCCGAGGTGCGCCGCCGGATCAGCGAGATCAACCGGCTGGCCGACGTGCACGAGACCGTCCAGGCGAAGGTCGACCTCGGCGCCGTCCTCGACGTCGGCGGGTTCGACCTCTCCCGTGCCCTCGACCTGGATCCAGCCTTCCTGGAGGACACCGAGCACCAGCACGACCTCACAGTCACCAGCGTGGGCATCGAGTTCGCCGGGGAGCTGGACATAGAGCGGCTCAACGAGTGGCTCGGCGAGCTGCTCTCGGCCAAGGGCGTGGACATCTTCCGCAGCAAGGGCATCCTCGCCGTCCGCGGCATGCCCGAGCGCTACGTCTTCCAGGGCGTGCACATGCTCTTCGACGGCACCCAGGGCGAGCCCTGGGGCGAAGCGGAGCGCGTCAACCGCGTGGTGTTCATCGGGCGCCATCTGGATCGCGCCGCCCTGGAGGCCGGCCTGCGCGGCTGCCTGGCCGCACCGGTGCCGGCGGCATGACAGCCGCAACGCAGGAAGCCACCGCCTGGCGCACGGCGGTGCCCGAGTCGGTGGCGGTCGCCCGCTGGTCGGCCGACGACCGGATCGCGGTCGCCGACCTCGCCGGTGGGGTCACGCTGCTCGACGGCCGGGACGGCGTCGCACTGGGCCCCGGCCCGCGGCACGACGGCGGTGCGCTGGCCCTGGCCTGGCAGCCGGGCGGATCGGTCCTCGCCACCGGTGGCGCCGACGGGCGGGTGGGACTGCTCGGCACCGACTCCTCACAACCGGCCTACGTCGAGGTCGGCGGCTGGGTGCACGCTCTGGCGTGGTCCCGCTCGGGCAGCCACCTGGCGGTGGCCACCGGCCGCAGCCTGGTGCTGCTCGACCCGGCCGGTGCGGTCCTCGCCCGCTGGGACGGCCAGCCGAGCACGGTCACCGACGTGGTCTGGAGCCGCGATGGCAGCCGGGTGGGTGCGGCGGCCTACGGCGGCCTGCGCTGGTTCTCTGTCGCCTCGCCGTCACCCGACCCCGTGCGGACCTTCGACTGGCGCGGCTCCCTGCTGCTGGCCCGGGTCAGCCCCGACGGCCGCTGGGTCGCCTCGGGCAACCAGGACGCCAGCGTCCACATCTGGCGCCTCTGGTCCGGCGAGGACGCCGAGATGACCGGGTATCCCGAGAAGGTCGACGCGCTGGCCTTCGACCGGACCAGCCGCTGGATGGCCAACGGAGGCACCACCGAGGTGCACCTGTGGGACTTCTCGGGGAAGGGCCCCATGGGGCGCAGCCCCCGCACGCTGGCCGGACACGACGCCCAGGTCAGCGCGCTGGCCTGGCAGCCGACCGGGAACCTGCTGGCCTCCGCCGGGCGTGACGGCGGCATGGCGCTGTGGTCCCCGAACGCCGCCCGACGCCAGGCCGGGCCCCGCCTGCGGATCGATGCCGGTGCGCGCGCGACCACCCTGGCCTGGAACCCGGACGGCACGCGGATCCTCACGGGCACGGTGGACGGCTCTGTGCTGGCGGTAGCCGCATGACCCGGCCGCCGCCGACAACGGGTATACGTCGGTGACCCCGCCGGAGGTACTCGTCGTCGGCGCCGGGCCGCACGGGCTCACCGCCGCTTGCTACCTGCTGGCGGCCGACCCCACCTTGACCGGCCGGCTGGCCGTGGCCGATCCCCGGCCGTGGCTAGCCGCCTGGGATGCACGATCCGCGGCGCTCGAGCTGCTCGCCCTGCGCTCGGCCTGCGTGCACCACCCGCACCCCGAGCCCTACGCCCTGCTGGACTGGGCGGAGACGGCCGGTCGGACAGCCGAGTTCAGCGGGCCGGCGGGTGCGCCGACTGCCTCGCTGTTCGCCGACTTCTGCCGCTCCCTCGTGGGCCGGTACGAGCTGGGGCCCGCCCGGATACCGCACGCCGTGACCGGGCTGCATCCGCGTACCGACGGTGGTGTGGACGTCGAGCTGTCCGGCGACCGCCTGCGCGTCCGCTCGGTCGTGCTCGCCGGCGGGTTCGCGCGCCGGCACGCACCGGTGGCCGCCGCCGTGCACAGCGCGGACGTCGACCTGTCCGCCGTCCGCGCCGGCCAGGTCGTCGTCGTGCTGGGTGGAGGACTCACCGCCGCGCAGCTGGCCCTGTGCGCCGCCGAGCGCGGCGCCCGGGTGCTGCTCGTCGTCCGCGCCCCGCTCCGCGCCCGGCTGATGGACGTCGACGCCGGCTGGCTGGGCGCAGAGCTGCCGCGCTTCGCCGCTCTTCCTCCGGCGGCCCGCGCGGAGGAGGTGCGTGGGGCTCGGCCGGGGACCGTACCTGCTGCGGTCCGGGACGCACTGGTCGACCATCCGCGGATCCGGGTGCACGTAGGAACGGTCGCCGGGACGTCACCTTGCTGCGTCCAGCTCGACGGTGGCCGCGAGATCGCCGCCGACCACATCTGGCTCGGCACCGGATACGCCTACGACGTAGGTACCGAGCCGCTCACCGCCGGGCTGGCCGCTGAGGCGCCAGTGGAGGTGGTCGACGGACTACCCGTGCTCGGTCCCGATCTCTCCTGGGCTGGGACCTCAGTGCACCTGAGCGGGGGACTCGCCGCGCTGGAGCTCGGTCCCGCCGCCCGAGGGCTGGCCGGGGCGCGCATGGCGGCCGAGCGCTACACCGCGGCAATCACTGGCGTCGCGCTGACGCGGCGCCAGTACCCTGCGCCGGAGCCATCGGTACCTTTCCCTTCACCCGGACCGTCATGACGAGCCCCAGGAGGTAGAGGGCGAGGGCGACTGTGCTCAGTGCGCCGGCTTACCAGGGCTGGAGCAGTCGCGTCCGGGTGAGCAACAGCAGTCGTCCCCGCCGCCAGCGGCGAGGCCGGGCGGGAGGATTGCGGCGGGGGAGCAGCAGGCGTCGCCTCGCCAGGCCTCTCGACCCTCTTTGACCGCCACGGCAGCGATGACCATGGCTGCGATCGGGTCGGCCCAGGCCCACCCGAAGAGGCTGTTCAGAGCCAGGCCCACGAGCAGCACTGCGGAGAGGTAGGTGCACAGCAGCGTCTGCTTCGAGTCCGCCACTGCGGAGGCGGACCCGAGTTCGCGGCCGGCACGACGCTGCGCGTAGGACAGCACCGGCATGATCGCCAGACTCGCCGCGGCCAGGACCAGACCGACGGACGAGTGCTCCGCCTCGCGGGTGCCGACCAGCGAGCGCACGGCGTCGACGGTGACGAAGGCGCCGAGAGCGAAGAAGGACACCGCGATGACCTTCAGAGCTACCCGTTCCCGGGCCTCGGGATCGCGGCCGGCGAACTGCCAGGCCACCGCCAGCGCGGAGGACACCTCGATCACCGAATCGAGACCGAACCCGATCAGCGCCGAGGACGACGCCCGGACTCCGGCGGTGAGCGCGACAGCCGCTTCGATGACGTTGTACGTGATCGTCGCGGCCACGAATAGCTGGACGCGCCGGGCCAGGAGCGCGCGGCGGGCCGCCGATGGGCGCGGGCGCGCCGTAGCCGACTGCAATGGCACGAACTGGGCGCTCATCAGCAGCACTCCTCCGTCACTGCGGTCGGACAGGCATCCGGATCGACGGCCAGTACGACGCCCAGCAGGTCGCCCAGCGCGTGCGCGAGACGGGGATCGGACAACTCGTAGCGGGCCCGTCGGCCCTCCGGGACCGCGACGACCAGACCGCAGCCGCGTAGGCACGTCAGATGGTTGGAAAGGTTCTGCCGAGTCACGCCCAGCATCTCCGCCAGCTCGGACGGGTAACCCGGCCCCTCGCGGAGCGACAGCAGCAACCGCGTCCGAGTGGGGTCCGACAGGGCGTGGCCGAAGCGGGCGAGGACATCAGCGTGCAGGGCCGGCATCACGGCGAGGACGGTACAGTGGAAGCTGAATACAGCCAACCCTGTCTAACAGTCAAACTTCGTCCACTCTCAATCGAGGGGCCGTGGTCGCCGACATGAGGGCGGCGCTGCACTAAGGTGGTCACTGTTTCGTGCCCCAAGCCCGGGATTGAGCGCTGGTCGTGACGTGGCGCCAGCACGCCGTCCGCAGGCGACGCGATTGTGCGGCAGGCCATGAACCGTGCCGTATCCGACGTGCCGCGTCCTCCAGCACCGTGGAGTCGCGGCGCCCACCGGGTCTTCACAGGCATCGCGCCGGTCCCCGCATGCACCACCACACGACGGCGTCGAAGATCTGGTTTGACCACGCGGGTGCGGCCCGCCGGCGCCCTCAGCAGATCAGCACCGAGCCGAGTTCGCCGCAGGCGGTCCGCCGCCGACCAGGCGTCTCGCTGGAGTTGGCGCCGCACTTCCACCCTGGACGGCGGCCGGAGCGCGGCCTCCGGGTGGTCGCGGTCGCTCCTGGCATCCCACGCGACCTCCGACCAGCGGATCAGCCGGGGCTTCCGGGCGGGCGTGAAACCTCCGCTCGGAAGCAGGTGGCGGAGATCGTCGTTACCGCCGGGCCGGCGACAGGGACTCTTTAAGCACCCAATACTCCCGCGACCAGCCGTCGCGGGCCGCCGCAGTTAGCGCCTCAAGATCAAATCGCAGGGTAGGTGCTCGCAGCACAAAGAACCGCTTGTGTCGGCGACGCTTGAAAACGAGGCCATAGCGACGGTCGAAAACGAGGCCACCCAGACAGATTGGATGGGTGATCTCGGTGGAGGACTGGGCGTTGATCCGGCGGCTTGTCGCCGACGGGGTTCCGCGGCGGCAGGTCGCGCGGCAGTTGGGCATCGGGCGAGCGACGGTCGACCGGGCTCTGGCGTCGGACCGGCCGCCCAAGTACGAGCGCAAGGCTGCGCGGACGGCCTTCACGCCGTTCGAGGCGAGGGTGCGGGCGATCTTGTCCGAGCATCCGGAGATGCCGGCGACGGTGATCGCCGAGCGGGTCGACTGGACCGGATCGATCACCTGGTTCCGGGACAACGTCCGGTTGCTGCGGCCTGACTATCGCCGGCCTGACCCCGCTGACCGGCTGGTCTGGGAGCCCGGTGACGCGGCGCAGTGCGACCTGTGGTTCCCGCCCAAGCGGATCCCGTTGGAGAACGGCTCGACCGCGCTGCTGCCGGTGCTGGTGATGGTGGCCGCGCACTCGCGGTTCATCACCGGGCGGATGCTGCCGACCCGGCGGACGGAGGATCTGCTGCTCGGGTCCTGGGAGCTGATCCAGGAGTTGGGGCGGGTGCCGCGCCGGTTGATCTGGGACAACGAGTCGGGCATCGGTCGCGGCGGTCGCCTCGCGGCCGGGGTTGCCTCGTTCGTCGGGGCCCTGGCGGTGAAGCTGGTGCAGCTGCGGCCCAATGACCCGGAATCGAAGGGCGTGGTCGAGCGGCGCAACGGGTTCTTCGAGACCTCGTTCATGCCCGGCCGCACGTTCGCCTCACCGGCGGACTTCAACGCCCAGTTCGGCGACTGGCTGCAACGAGCCAACCAGCGGCCGGTCCGCACGATCAAGGCCCGCCCGGTCGACCTGATCGAGGCCGATCGCGCAAAGATGCTGCCGCTGCCACCGGTTCCGCTGCTGCTGGGCTGGCGGGAACGGGTGCGGCTCGGCCGTGACTACTACGTCCGCCTGGCCGCCAGTGACTACTCCGTCGACCCGATCGCGATCGGCAGGATGGTCGACGTCAGCGCCGACCTGGACCGCGTCCGGGTCCGCCTCGACGGCCGCATGGTCGGCGACCATGCCCGGGCCTGGGCCCGCGGGACCACTGTCACCGATCCGGCTCACGTCCAGACCGCAGCCGTCCTGCGCCATCAGGCACGGCAGCCACGCGAAGCTGCCGGCGACGAACTGATGCGGGACCTGGCCGACTACGACCGGGCGTTCGGCCTGATCGACGGCGAGGTCGCGTGATGGCCACCACGACCACGACGGAGTCGATCAAGCAGATCCACTACCTGGCGGCCGCGCTGAAGGCTCCGCGGATCACCGAGACCGCACAGCGGCTTGCCGAGCAGGCGCGTGATGCCGGGTGGACTCACGAGGACTACCTCGCCGCCGTGCTCGATCGTGAGGTCTCGGCGCGCAACGCCTCCGGCGCGGAGCTGCGCATCCGCGCGGCCGGGTTCCCGGCCCGCAAGACCCTCGAGGACTTCGACTGGGATGCCCAGCCCGCCGTCCGGACCCAGGTCGGCTCGCTGGCCTCCGGGGCGTTTCTGACCGAGGCCCGCAACATCGTGCTGCTGGGTCCGCCGGGCACCGGAAAGACCCACCTGGCGATCGCGCTCGGCGTCACCGCCGCACGGCACGGACATCGCGTTCTGTTCGCCACCGCGACCGACTGGGTCACCCGGCTGACCGACGCCCACCGCGCCGGCCGGCTCGCGCAAGAGCTGACCAAGCTGCGCCGCTACGGGCTGATCATCGTCGACGAGGTCGGATACCTGCCCTTCGAACAAGACGCCGCGAACCTGTTCTTCCAACTCGTCTCATCCCGCTACGAGCACGCCTCGCTCGTGCTGACCAGCAACCTGCCGTTCTCCGGCTGGGCCGGCGTGTTCGGCGACCAAGTCGTCGCCGCCGCCATGATCGACCGCATCGTCCACCACGCCGACGTGCTCACCCTCAAGGGCGCCAGCTATCGGCTCCGCGGCCGCGGCATCGACAGTCTCCCCAGCATCAGAACGCAGAACCAGGCAGACTAAGCACACCAACCGGTGGCCTCATCTTCGGCCGTCGCATCGGCCTCAGATTCGAGCGCCGTCGACAGCTTGATTCTGGTGACTGAACCGCACATCCACACACTCCTGACCGCTTCCCACAACCGGCTTCGATCTGGCTGCGGCGGGCCGGGGGAAGGGTGGGCCGTAGGCCCATCCCGAAGGGACGCGCAGCGCCCTATCCGGCGACCCCGCTGCAGCCAGAACCCTCGGCCGGGCTGTGGAGCGGTCGCCCGGCTCCTCAGGCGGCTCGGTGAGCCAGCCCATCACGCCGTCTCAGTCCGCACACAGTCCGCAGAGTCCGCAGAAAGTCCGAAACTCACCCAGTATCGGTCGTCGTCGACTAACAACGCTCGACCATGAAGCCCGAGGTGAACACGAGGTTCCATCAGTTGCCACACGCAGCCGTGCATCCCGGGTCAGTTCTGGGTCATCTACCGCAGCTCACACGGCTGGAGCAAGGAGAACCCCTCTCCCGGGCGAGCGACTGATCGGGGCTCGCACACGTCAGCTCGTCAGGCAGCGCCCGCCGCCTCGAGCAAGCAGGTGATGAACGGCTCGTCCAGACCCGATGCGTCGCGGAGCTCCGCGACCGTCAGGCCGTGGAGACGGGCGCAGGCGAGGACGGTGCGCAGGGCGAGGCGCTCTCGCTCGCTCGGGTCCAAGGCATAGGAGACCGACGCAACGGCGACCTGATTCTGGGCGGCGACACGGATCTCCCGCTCGGTGGACATCACGCTGCCCGCCGTCGGACAGGGGATGGGCGGTTGGCGTCTTCCGGGCATGGCGGTGCTGGCAGCATGACTCGTGGCTCCGTGGTGCTCGTCGTTGGCGGCTCGGGGCTGCGGAGGACCGGGGTTGGTTGGCGCCTGGTCCGGTCCTCCGCCTGCACCGATGACGCTGCACCGATGTGTGTCAGCCGTCCAACACCGGTGTGCACGTCGCTCTGCACAACTTGTGGACAAGTCCGTGGATGGAGGCGTGTCGACATGTGGAGTGGCGCGGACTTCGGTGTGGATGCCACCTGTGGGCGAGCGCGAATAGCGTGTGGACGGAAGAAAATCTCGTCGGTGTAGTTCATATCCGGCGCGGCTCGGCGTGTCGCGCCCCGGCGTGTCGCGATCATTAGGCGCACGTGAAACGACGCGGGCCTGTCGAGCGGTCGGCGTGGTTGGTCACAGCTGTCAAGGCTGCTGGTGGCCCCCGACATATGGACGCACCCCTGGGCGGATCGGTAGGACGGTTCGACGTCGCCGCCGGGGCTACTTCACGCCTGATTGCCCATCTGGACCGAGATTAGCCTTGTCAGTGGCGTTGTCGACGACGTAGACCTTGCCGCCCGCCACGAACGCTCAACCTCTCGGAGGGCGCGAGCCGTGGTTCTCCATCGCGCTGCCACTGCAGCTGCCGATCGAGGTCAGCCGTTGGACCGTCGCCATGCTCCGTCGCTATCGCCTCGACCGGCCGAGGAAGGTTGACGCCCATCAAGATCTGCCGACAGGGGCGGCGTGACCGATTTTGGTCACGCGCTCGTCATGCGCCTGCGGAGAGGGCTTCACCTGCCCGTACCAATCCTGGCGTGACCTATCCATGACCTGCGGAGCGGAAAACAGGGGGTCATAGAGGGCCGAGGGGGGTCGTTCAGACGACTTTCCAGCCACGCCGACAGATGGTACCAGGCACTTTGACCTGCGCTTTTCCGTGGAGCGGGTGACGAGAATCGAACTCGCACTGTCAGCTTGGGAAGCTGATGTTCTACCATTGAACTACACCCGCGAACGGCGACGAGACTACCTCGTGGTCCCGCCCCCGCGGCAGCCGCCCCTGTTCAGCGGCGCATCTCGGCGAGGAAGCCGGTGGCCTCCGACCGCAGCTTCTCCGCCATCTGCGACAGCCCCATGACGTCGTCGTACCCGGTGTTGAGCGAGGCCGAGCCGTCGACGGCCGCGGCGATCCCGTCGACCAACCCGTTCATCTCGCCGACCGTGCCCCCGACGCTGCTCATGACCTCCGCGACGTCTTCCGACGCCTGCCGGATCTGCTCCACCTGGGCGGTGACCCGCTCGGTCGCCCGGCCCGTCTGGTCGGCCAGGTCCTTGACCTCGGAGGCGACGACGGCGAAGCCCTTGCCCGCCTCCCGGCGCGCGCCGCCTCGATGGTCGCGTTGAGCGCCAGCAGCCGCGTCTGGGCCGCGACCGAGTCGATCAGCGCGATGATCTCCTTGATCTCCTTGATCTCGGTCGAGGACCGGGTGAGCGAGGTGATCGTCTCCCGCGCGGTGCCCACCTCGGTGCTGGCGGCGGACGCGGCGGCGGTGAGACCGGAAGCGGACGCGCTGAGCTCGGTGGCCGCCGTCGCCACCTGCTCGGACATGGAGAGCACGACGGACTCGAACTCGTCGGCCAGCCGCAGCCGGCTGGTCTGGGCCTCGGTCACCCGCCCGTCGGTCTCCTGCATGGCCCGGCGGGCGCCGTTGATGTCGACGGCGCTGCGCCGGAAGGCGCCGAGCAGTTCCGTGGTGAGCAGCTTCCGGTGGAACCGGCCCACGGCGGCCGAGGACAGGGCGGCCGAGGACTCGCGGACGAATGCGTCGGAGACGTCCAGGACCCGGTTGAGGGCGTGGTGCAGCGCGGTGAGCTCGGGGACGCCCTCGGCCGCCGGCGCCAGCCGGCTGCGCACCTCGAGGTCGCCCCGGGAGACCGCGTCGCAGGCCGAGGTCAGCTGGCCGACGAACTCGCGGTAGACCGCCAGCTCCTCGGCGTCGGTGTGCCGCCCGGCGTCACCGCGCACGGACCGCCTGCCCATCTCAGCTCTCCTCGCGGTTGATGATCGACCAGATGAACTCGTCGTAGCCCTGCTGCTGCTCGGCCAGGACGTCGGCGAGCAGGCGGGACGACGCCTCGACGGCGGCCCGGGCGCTGGGGTGCCGGCGCTCCTCGGCGAGCAGCCGGGTGTAGAGCGGCTGGACCCGCCGGACGGCGGCGGCCGACGGCTTGCGGCGGTTGGAGTGGTAGCCGACGACCCGGCCGTCCGGCCCCTGGGACGGTGTCACGTGGGCCAGCACCCAGTAGTGCCCGCCGTCGCTGGCCAGGTTGTTGATGTAGGCGAAGAGCTCCTGCCCGGCGCCCAGGGTGTCCCAGAGCAGCTTGAACACCGCCCGCGGCATCTCCGGGTGGCGGATCATGTTGTGCGGCTGGCCGAGCACCTCGTCCAGGTCGTAGCCGCTGACCCGCAGGAAGACGTCGTTGGCGTACGTGATGATCCCGCGGACGTCGGTCTTGGAGACGATGAGCTCGTCGGCGGAGAAGCTCCGCTCCCGCCCGGTCGGACGTGGGGCGGCGCGGGTGCCGCGAGGCGCCGGCGGGGCCGGCCGGGTGTCGAGCACGAAGGTAACCCTGGGGTGAAAGGTCGCGCCCGATACATCGGCAGTCCCGTGCCGTGCCGGAACCCCCGGGACGGACGACACCGCGCCCCGTCCGTACGGGGAAGCCGGACGGGGCGCGGTGGTTCAGGGGACGCGCCGGGCGGGCGCGCGGTGCGGCGTCAGATCGCGACGCCGGTGCAGCTGGCCGAGCAGTTCAAGGACCAGATGGAACCGAGCCGGGAGAACCGGTCGGACCGGACCAGACGCTCGCCACCGGGCCCGGTGCGCACCACGGGCGCGGCGGCCGGCGGCGTGCTCCCCCCGGGAGAGGTCCCACCGGGGGAGGTCCCACCGGGGGGCGACCCGTCGGGTGAGCTGCCACCGGGGGTGGAGCCGCCGGGGGGCGTGGTCGGCTCCGGGCCGGAGCCGACGGCGTCGGCGTACGTGAGCGCGTTGCTCAGCACCGAGGCCCGGCCGTCCCGTGCCGTGATGGTGACGTCGTAGCTGCCCGCCGTGCGCGCCGGGACCCGGACGACGAGCGTGTCCACGGTGCTGCGCACCACGGTGGCCGTGGCGCTGGCGCCGATGCGCACGGTCGGGACGGAGGGGAGGGCGCGGCCGGTGATGGTCACCAGCGTCCCGCCGGCGGTGTCGACCCGGTTGGGGCTCAGCGACGTGATGCGGAAGGGCCCGACCTCGGGGTAGGTGGTGCTGGCCGGCGGGGTGGCGGGTGCGGTCGTGCCGGGATCGGTCGTGCCCGGGCCGGTGCCCGGAGCCGGGCTCGCGGATGCGGAGCCGTCGGGCGCCGGGGTCCCCGGTGCCGGGATGCTCGGTGCCGGGGTGCTCGGTGCCGGAGTGGCTGGCGCCGGGGTGGTCGGCGTCGGGGTGCCTGGCGCCGGCGTGCTCGGCGTCGGGCCGGTGGGCGCCGGCGTGCCCGGGGTGCCCGGCGTCGTGGGCGCCGGGGTGCTCGGCGCGGACCCGCCGCCGGGCGTCGTCCCGCCCGGTGCCGGGCTGGTCGGGGCCGGCGTGCTGCCCCCGGGGCCGGTGCCGTCGGGCGTGGTGCCACCGGGGACGGTGGGCGTGCTCGTCCCGGGGCGTGGCGTGGGAGCGGTCGGGGTGGGGCCGCCGGGCGCGCCGGGCGTGGGCGCGGCCGGCGACGGGCTGGTGGTGGCCGGAGGTGCCGAGGTGACCAGCAGCGGAGCCGCGTGCATGCGGCCCATGGGCTGGCCGTCGCGGTACAGCTGCACGGTGAGCACGTACCGGCCGTCGCCCAGGTCCATGGACGGGGCCAGGCCGATGCCCTGGAAGTCGCTCAGGGAGCCGAGCTCGAAGCGGGCGTCACCCTCGTCGTCGGTCGGCACGGTGACGCCGTCCAGGGTCACGGCCTCGTCCGCCAGCGCCCAGATCTCGCCGCCGGACTCCATGCCCAGGCCGACGTCGACCGAGAACTGCCCGCTGCTGGCCGGCGCGCTGATCCCGATGCCCGGGCTCACCGTGCCGGGGCGCGCGGTCATCGACGTGAAGGCGTACTGCACCGCGTCGCGGCCCTCGTCGGCCAGGCGGCTCAGCGTGAGCCGGCCGCCGGTGACCGACTTGCCGTCGAAGGCGGGGGCGGGGTCCACGTCGGCCAGCAGGGCGGCCTTGAGCTCGGCAGCCGTCGCCGTCGGCCGGACGGCGCGGTACAGGGCGATCGCCGCCGCGACGTGCGGCGCGGCGAACGACGTGCCGTCGACCAGCCGCATGCCACCGTCGTTCCACGGCGCAGCCACGCGGACGCCCGGGGCGAAGAGGTCCACCGATGCCGCGCCGTAGCCGGAGTGACCGGCGACGGTGTCGGCGGCGGTCGAGCTGCCGACGGTCACGACGTTCGGGTCGGTCAGGCTGGCCGGGTAGACGATGCTGGTGTCCCGGTTGCCGCCGTCGTTGCCGGCGGCCGCGACGACCAGGACGCCGTGGGCGTCGGCGTAGGCGATGGCCGAGCGGAGCGCGTCCAGGGCGGGACCGCCGAACGCGCCACCCCAGGAGGCGTTGATGACGTCGGCCCCGTGGTCGACGGCGTACCGGATGGCCAGGGCGCACAGGTAGATGTCGACGGTGCTGCCGCCGCCCGCGACCAGCGGCATGATCGACACACCGGGAGCGACGCCGGCCAGGCCCTGCCCGTTGCCCGCACGGGCGCCGACGACGCCCGAGACGCTGGTGCCGTGGCTGCCGAGGCTCCCGTTGTCGATGTCGGCGTTGTCGGCGTAGAAGTTCCAGCCGTGGCAGTCGCCGGCCAGGCCGTTGCCGTCGGTGTCGACCGAGCCGCAGTCCTCGTCGGGGTTGGTCCACAGCGAGCCGGCCAGGTCCGGGTGGTCGGTGTCGAAGCCGGAGTCCACGACGGCGACGACGCGGCCGATGCCGGTGCCGGTGTCCCAGCCGGTGGTGGCGTCGATGTCGGCGTCGGCCACGGCGGCCTGCCCGTAGGCGTTGCTCCCGGTGTTCTCCAGGTTCCAGCCGTACTGGGGGAAGAGGGGGTCGGTGACGGTGCCGAGCAGCGGCGCGGACGTCGACGGCTCGACCCCGGTGACGCCCGGCACGGCGGCCAGCCGCTCCTCGGTCACGCCCTCCGTCGCCACCAGGGCGCGGGCGCCGTCCACCCACTGTGCGCTGGCCACGCCGGGGACGTCCTCGAGCGCGGTGAGCAGCTCGCCGGAGGCGGTGTCGGCGGTCAGCACGTACCGGGAGAGCCCGTCGCCCGCGCCGAAGTCGGTGGCGACCTCGACGGGCGGCGTGGCCCAGGCCGACCAGACCGCGGCACCGGCATAACCGGCGACGACCGCCGAGGTCATTACGACGCCCAGCACCTTCTTGCTCGTCATGCGCTCCAGTCCTCCGGCGCGGCCAGCCCGGTCGGTCCGGGAGGGCCGACGTCCGGGCGGACCGGATGCCGGCAGGCGCTCTTCAGGCTCGCTTCGGCCTGCGGCGTCCGGAGGTTGAGAGCCCGCAGCCGGGATTCACCCGGTGGGAGGGGAGAGCCGTTCCCTAGACTCCGCGCCATGCTGCTGAGCGACCGCGACATCACGGCCGCGATCGCCGAGGGTCGCCTCGGCATCGATCCCTACGACAAGGGCCTGGTGCAGCCCTCGAGCATCGACGTCCGGCTGGACCGGTTCTTCCGCGTCTTCAACAACTCGCGGTACACCCACATCGACCCGGCCGAGCAGCAGGACGACCTGACGACGCTGGTCGAGCCGGAGGGTGACGAGCCCTTCGTGCTGCACCCCGGCGAGTTCGTGCTGGGCTCCACGCTCGAGGTCATCAGCCTGCCCGACGACCTGGCGGCGCGACTGGAGGGCAAGTCCTCCCTCGGCCGGCTCGGTCTGCTCACCCACTCGACGGCCGGGTTCGTCGACCCCGGCTTCTCCGGGCACATCACGCTGGAGCTCTCCAACGTGGCGAACCTGCCGATCACGCTCTGGCCGGGGATGAAGATCGGCCAGCTGTGCATGTTCCGGCTCACCAGCGCGGCCGAGCACCCCTACGGCTCGGCGGTCTACGGGTCCCGCTACCAGGACCAGCGCGGTCCCACGCCGTCGCGGTCCTTCCGCAACTTCACCCGCGCGGAGACGCGGCGCCCCTAGCCGCCGCGCGGACCGGCCGCCCGGCCGCCGGGAGCGGCCTCCGTGACGGACGCGGTGGCCGGGGGCTCGGCCCCCGCGGTCTCCAGCACGTCGGTGCATCGCCCGGCCCGTGACCAGCCCGGCACCGACCGCTCGACCTCGTCGTCGACGAACACCTGGCGGGTGGACACCCAGCCGGCGACGGCGAGCACCGCGACGCCGGCCAGGGCGATCACGAACATGCCGGTGTAGCTGCCGGTCACGCCGCGCAGCACGCCGACGAGGAGCGGGCCCGACCCCGCGACCACGTAACCCCACCCCTGGGTGACCGTGGACAGCGCGGCGACCGTCTCCGGGGTCCGGGCCCGGAGGCCGATGAGCGTCAGCACCATCGAGAAGGAGCCCATGCCGACGGCGATGAGGGTCATCCAGAGCCAGGGCGCCGTCGTCGGCGTGGTCCAGAGGCCCACCCAGCCGGCGACGTAGCAGGCGACGAAGACGAGCAGCAGCGGCCGCTGCAGCCGCGGTCGCACGGTGAGGGAGGGGATGACCGCGCTCAGCGGCAGCCCCACCAGCGAGTTGAGCCCGAGCAGGAGCCCCGCCGTGGCGGCCGACATGCCGGAGTCGCGCAGGTACTGGGCCGACCAGCCGATGACGACGTAGGCCTGCAGCGCCTGGACCCCGAAGAAGGCGGTGAGCGCCAGCGCCGTCGGGCTGTGCACGAGCGCCCCCATGCGGACGGCGGTGTGGCTGTCGCGCGAGACGCCGGGGGAGGCGGGGAGGGCCAGCCAGACGCCGGCGGCCACGAGCGCGGGGAGGGCCCAGACGACGAGCGCCCAGCGCCACCCGGCCGGCCCCGAGGCGTCCGCGACCGGCTGCGCGGCGACGGCGGCGAGGGTCGCGCCGAGCCCCATCGCGGTGCTGTAGGCGCCGACGAGTGTGCCGGTGCGCGTGGGGAAGTAGCGCTTCACCAGGCCCGGCAGCAGCACGTTCCCCAGCGCGCCGCCGACCATCGCCAGCGCGGTGCCGGTCAGGAAGAGCGGGAAGCCGCCGGCCGCGCTGCGCAGCGCGAGGCCGCCGCCCATCGCCACCAGTGCTCCGGCCAGCACGTGCGCGTCGCGGTAGCGGGCCGACAGCGCAGGCCCCGTGAAGCCGATGAGCGCGAAGCACAGGACCGGCATCGTGGTGATGACGCCGGCCAGCCCGCTGGAGATGCCCAGGCCCCGCTCGATCTCCTCCAGGACCGGGCCCACGCTGGTGACCGCGGTCCGCAGGTTCAGTGCCGTCAGGACGATCGCGACCGCGATGAGCGCGAGGCCGCGCCGGCGCGAGGGGGCGGTGCTGGTCACCGGAGGATCGTCCTCCATCACGGGTGCGCCGCCCCGGCCGGGTCGTTTGCCTGCGCAACGATCCGCCGTCCCCCGGGACGACGGCGCGCGCCCCCTCGCGGGAACGCGCGCCGTCGTGGTGCGGTGCGGGTGGGTCAGGCCTGCGGGCCGTGCTCCGTGGCCGCGGACCCCTCACCGGCCGGGTCGGCCTCGGCGGAGGTGCCGACGTCGGGACCGGAGGCGGCGCCCTGGGCGGAGACCGCCACCGGCTGCATCGAGCGCAGCAGGATCTGGCTGACGTCGAGGACCTCGACGTGCTCGGCGGCTTCGCCGTTCTGCTTCTTGCTGGTCAGCGCGTCGCTGAGCATCGTGATGCAGAACGGGCACGCGGTGGAGATGACGTCGGGATCGAGCTCGAGCGCCTCTTCGGTGCGCTCCATGTTGATCCGCTTGCCGATCTTCTCCTCCATCCACATGCGGGCACCGCCGGCGCCGCAGCAGAAGCCGCGGTCCTTGCAGCGGTGCATCTCCTGCGTGGACAGACCCTGGACGGAGTCGAGGATCTCCCGCGGGGGCGTGTAGACCTTGTTGTGCCGGCCGAGGAAGCACGGGTCGTGGTAGGTGACCTTGCGGTCGACCGGCGTGACCGGGGTCAGCCGGCCCTCCTCCACCAGCTTGCCGAGCAGCTGGGTGTGGTGCACCACCTCGTACTCTCCGCCGACCTGCGGGTACTCCCTGCCGAGCGAGTTGAAGCAGTGCGGGCAGGTGGCCACGATCTTGCGGGTGCCCGGGACGCGGCCCTCGAAGACGCCGTTGAGTGTCTCGACGTTCTCCATGGCCAGCTGCTGGAAGACGAACTCGTTGCCCATGCGGCGGGCCGGGTCGCCCGAGCAGGTCTCGCCGTTGCCCAGGACGGCGAACTCGACGCCCGCGGTGTGCAGCAGCTCGGCGACGGCCTTGGTCACCTTCTTGGCGCGGTCGTCGATGGCACCGGCGCAGCCGACCCAGAACAAGTACTCGACCTCGGCCGGCAGCGGGCCGTCGGCCATGCGGACGTCGAAGTCGAGCTCCTTGATCCAGTCCTCGCGGACGTTGCCGCCCATGCCCCACGGGTTGCCGCGGTTCTCGAGGTTGCGCAGCATCACGCCGGCCTCGGAGGGGAAATTGGACTCGATCAAGACCTGGTAGCGGCGCATGTCCATGATGTGGTCGACGTGCTCGATGTCGACCGGGCACTGCTCGACGCAGGCGCCGCAGCTCGTGCAGCTCCACAGGACGTCGGGGTCGATGACCCCGCCCTCCTCCAGCGTGCCGACCAGCGGGCGATGGGCCTGGGCGTCGTTGGTGCCCTCGATGCGGGCGTAGCCGCTGGCCCAGACCTGCTCGTCGCTGGGCTTGAGGACGTCGTAGTCCGGCGCCGTCTCGCTCGCGGTCTTCTCGCCGAGCAGGTAGGGGGCCTTCGCGTAGAGGTGATCGCGAAGATCCATGATCACCATCTTCGGGCTGAGCGGCTTGCCCGTGTTCCACGCCGGGCACTGGCTCTGGCACCGCCCGCACTCGGTGCAGGTGGTGAAGTCCAGCATCCCCTTCCAGGTGAAGTCCTCGATCTTGCTGCGACCGAAGACGTCGTCCTCGCCCGGGTCCTCGAAGTCGATCGGCTTGCCCCCGGAGGTCATGGGCAGCAGGGGGCCGAGCGAGGGGGCGCCGTCGGCATTGCGCTTGAAGTAGATGTTGAAGAAGGCGCTGAACCGGTGCCAGGCGACACCCATGTTCAGGATCCGGCTGATGACGACCAGCCAGGTCAGGCTCACCACGATCTTGATGAACGCGACGACCGTCAGCAGGTCGGGGCTGTCCGGCAGGATCGTGGCCAGCGCGCCGGAGACCGGGTGCGACCAGGCGGGGGCGTCGGTCAGGTCGGAGGAGACCTTGAGGGCGCGGATCAGCAGGATCGCGATGCCGACCGTGAGCACGATGGCCTCGACGAAGTAGCCGCGCCCCTCGTTGGTGCCGGCGAAGCGGCTCTTGCGGCCCTGGCGGCGCGGGTGGTCCTTCTGCCGCCGGTAGATCAGGTAGAGGATCCCGAGGATCGTGCCGGTGCCGATGATGTCGGCGAACAGGTTCCACAGGCCCCAGTTGCCGATGAGCGGCAGGTGGAACGCGGGGTCCCACACCTCGCCGAAGGCCTCGACCAGCGTCAGGAACAGACCGTAGAAGCCGACGAAGACGAACCAGTGCGCGATGCCGATCGAGGACCACTTGAGCATCCGCGTGTGGCCGAGCGACTCGATGGCGAGCGTCTTCAGGCGCGTCTTGACCGGACCGAAACGGGTGCCGTCGGGCTGGCCGGTGCGGATGATCCGCACCATCGCCCGGACGGCCCGATAGGCCATCACGGACGACACGATCAGGAACAGGACGCTGATCGTCCCCAGGACGATCTGCAGCGGGCCGGTCATGGATCTCCCTCTTCCCCGCAGGCGCGTACCGCTGCCCGCACTGCGTCGCACGATAGCTGCCCCGGCCTGGTGCTACTGCCGGGTAACCCGAGTCGCCCTTCCGCCGTCGACATCCGGCACGAGAGCCACCCGGTCGTCGCCGAAGCCGGCGCCGGCGCCGGCTCTCGCGGCGATGCGATGGCTCCGGTCAGCCCGTGCGCTGGACGCCGGCTGCTCGCCGCGTCGCGGTGAACCGCGGCCGGGACGGGCCGGGCGTGGCCAGCAGGCCGTCCAGTCGGCGCTCGAGAGCCGGCCAGCGCGCCCCCAGGTCCGCGTCGGCGACCCGGACCACACGGATGTCGAGGGAGCGCAGTTCGTCCTCGCGCCGCTTCTCCTCCCAGAGCACCCGCTCGGGCGTGCGGTCCCGCCACGGCTGGCTGTACTTCACCCGCCCGTCGAACTCCACCGCGACGGCCGAGTCGTCGAACCAGGCGTCCACGACGGCGACCAGCCGCCCGCCGGCCCGGATCTCCACCTGCAGGTCGGTCGGCGCGAACCCGGACCCGACCATGCGCAGACGCCCCCGGGTCTCGAGCGGGGACTCCGCCCGACCGTCCGCGAGGCCGGCGGCGCGGACGGCCCGCGGCGCCCCGGGCCAGCGCTGGACCGCGGCCGCGGCGGCGGTCAGCTCGTCCGCCGTCAGCCGCCCCGCCAGCAAGGCGGCGTCCATCGCCACGACGGCGTCCTCCAGCGGCCACTCCCGCGGGCGCAGTCGACCAGGGTGCGCACTGCGGAGGTGACACGAACCGGGCCCGCCTTCCAGACGTCGCCGACCGCCAGGGGGGCACGGGACATGAGGAAGTCCTTGCCGCGCCGCCAGCGGTCGGGATCGGTCAACCGGTGCGGGCTGGTCGGGCCGGATGGGATGGGCAGGTCCCACAGTCGTGCGGCCGAGCCGTGGCTGACCGTCGTCCTCGGCCGACCGAGGAACAGGAGGACGGCCAGGCAGTCCACGTCGTGCCGGCGACCACCGGCGTCCGCGCGGTGGAGGTCCTCCGCGGCGATGTAGACGCCCTGGCGCAGCCGCACCCATCGGCCCGAATTGCACAGGTGGCGGATCTCCGGGTGCCCGTAGCCGGCCGCGAGGGCCTCGGTCGCGGTGAAGACGCCGTACCGGCGCTCGGCAACGGCGCGTAGGACAGGGTGTACCGCGACATTCTGGGGCGCTCCCGGGAGACGGGCCGCCTCCCGCCGGGCGGCTGTGGACCGAGCGGGTCCGGGAGCCGCCCGGCGGTCGCCGGAGCCGCGCCGTGCGGTGGCTCTCGCGACGATCGGGCGGCTTCGGGGACGACGTCTCGGGGGACCGTGGGGAAATGTCCGGGGCCCGGAACACGGCGCGCACCCCTGCCGTTAGGGTGGGCAGGAAAGTTGAGTGGCCCCCGCGCAAGGGCGGACACCGGCTCCCCACACGGACCAGAACCACCATGGCACACGGAAGAGAGGCCATCTCCATGGCTCGAGCGGTCGGTATCGACCTCGGCACCACGAACTCCGTCGTCACCGTCCTGGAGGGCGGTGAGCCGACGGTCATCGCGAACTCCGAGGGGTCGCGCACCACCCCGTCGGTCGTCGCGTTCGCCAAGAACGGCGAGGTCCTCGTCGGCCAGTCGGCGAAGAACCAGGCGGTCACCAACGTCGACCGCACCATCCGGTCGGTCAAGCGCCACATGGGCACCGACTGGAAGACCGACGCGATCGACGGCAAGCAGTACACCGCGCAGGAGATCTCCGCGCGCATCCTGCAGAAGCTCAAGCGCGACGCCGAGACCTACCTCGGCGAGCCGGTGACCGACGCCGTCATCACCGTCCCCGCCTACTTCGAGGACGCGCAGCGCCAGGCCACCAAGGAGGCCGGTGAGATCGCGGGCCTCAACGTCCTGCGCATCGTCAACGAGCCCACCGCGGCCGCGCTGGCCTACGGCCTGGACAAGGGCGAGACCGAGCAGACGATCCTCGTCTTCGACCTCGGCGGTGGCACGTTCGACGTGTCCCTGCTCGAGATCGGCGACGGCGTCATCGAGGTCAAGGCCACCGCCGGTGACAACCACCTCGGCGGTGACGACTGGGACGAGAAGGTCATGGACCACCTGGTCAAGACCTTCAACGCCTCCAACGGCATCGACCTGTCCAAGGACAAGCTGGCCATGCAGCGCCTCCGCGAGGCCGCCGAGAAGGCCAAGATCGAGCTGTCCGGCGCGCAGTCGACGAACATCAACCTGCCCTACATCACCGCCGGCGCCGAGGGCCCGCTGCACCTCGACGTCACGATCACCCGCGCCGAGTTCCAGCGGATGACCCAGGACCTGCTCGACCGCGCCCGCGCGCCGTTCAACCAGGCCATCCGCGACGCCGGCATCTCCGTGGGCCAGATCGACCACGTCGTCCTCGTCGGTGGCTCCACCCGCATGCCGGCCGTCTCCGACCTGGTGCGCGAGCTGACCGGCGGCAAGGAGCCCAACAAGGGCGTCAACCCGGACGAGGTCGTGGCCATCGGTGCCGCGCTGCAGGCCGGTGTCCTCCGCGGCGAGGTCAAGGACGTCCTGCTCCTCGACGTCACCCCGCTGTCCCTGGGCATCGAGACCAAGGGCGGGATCATGACCAAGCTCATCGAGCGCAACACCACGATCCCGACCAAGCGCTCGGAGATCTTCACGACGGCCGACGACAACCAGCCGTCCGTGCAGATCCAGGTCTTCCAGGGCGAGCGCGAGATGGCCGCCTACAACAAGAAGCTCGGCATGTTCGAGCTGACCGGTCTGCCCCCGGCGCCCCGCGGCGTCCCGCAGATCGAGGTGGCCTTCGACATCGACGCCAACGGCATCGTGCACGTGTCGGCCAAGGACCTGGGCACGGGCAAGGAGCAGTCGATGACCATCACCGGCGGCTCGGCCCTCCCCAAGGACGACATCGAGCGGATGATGAAGGACGCCGAGTCGCACGCCGAGGAGGACAAGAAGCGCCGCGACGAGGCCGAGACCCGCAACCTGGCCGAGTCGCTGCAGTACCAGACCGAGAAGTTCCTGGCGGAGAACGGCGACAAGATCCCGGCCGAGAAGAAGGACGAGCTCGGCGAGGCGCTGACCGAGCTGCGCAGCGCCCTGGGCGGCTCCGACATCGCCGCCATCAAGGCCGCGCAGGAGAAGGTCGCCCGTGTGTCCCAGGAGGTCGGCGGGGCGCTCTACGCCCAGCAGGCCGAGGCCGCCGGGAGTGCTCCGGGTGCCGAGGCCGGCGACGGTGCGCCGGGTGCCCAGACGAGCGGTGACGACGACGTCGTCGACGCCGAGATCGTCGACGAGGACACCGACCGCCGATGAGTCCCGGGGACGAGCAGCCGCGGGTCGTCATCCGTGACAAGCGGCGGATCGACCCCACCACTGGTGCAGTACGGACGCCGGCCGGCGAGCAGCCGGCCGGCGTCCGGCCCGGTACCGATCTCCCAGGGGAGCACATGAGCGAGCACGAGACGCCGGTCGCCGAGCAGCCGCAGGCCGCGGCCGGGGACGGCGGCGACCTGACCCAGCAGCTGGCCGAGCGCACCGAGGACCTGCAGCGGGTCACGGCCGAGTACGCCAACTACCGGAGGCGGGTCGACCGCGACCGGTCGCTGGTCGTGGACCAGGCGGCCGAGCGGTTCGCCGCCCAGCTGTTCCCGATCGTCGACGACGTGGAGCGGGCCCGGGACCACGGCGACCTCACCGGCGCCTTCAAGGTCGTCGCCGACCGCATCCTCGGGCTGCTCGACGGCCTCGGGGTGGAGGCGTTCGGCAAGGCCGGCGACGAGTTCGACCCGGCGCTGCACGAGGCCGTCATGCACGACACGTCGGCCGAGGTGCAGGTGCCGACCGCCACGACGGTGCTGCGGCAGGGTTTCCGCCGCGGTGACCGCGTGCTTCGGACGGCGATGGTCGCGGTGACCGAGCCGGAGAACCCGGTTCCGCCGGCAGTCGATCCCGCGGCCGCACCGGCGACCGGCGACGAGGCCGGCGCCCCGGCCACCGACTGAGCGCGAGAGGGCCGGATGAACCTGCCGGAGGCTTCCGGTTCCACACTGGAGGTGGGTCGATGAGCACCCGTGACTTCATCGAGAAGGACTACTACGGCGCGCTCGGCGTCCCTCAGGACGCCGACGCGGCCGCCATCAAGAAGGCCTACCGGCAGCTCGCCCGGGACCTGCACCCGGACAAGAACCCGAACAACGCCGAGGCGGAAGCCCGCTTCAAGGAGGTCTCCGAGGCCTACGACGTGCTCTCCGATCCCAGGCGGCGCGGTGAGTACGACGAGGCGCGGCGGTTGTTCGGGGCCGGCGGCGCGGGAGCCCGCGCCGGGTTCCCGGGCGGGGGAGGGTTCCCCGGCGGCGGGCAGACCTTCGACTTCGGCGACCTGTTCGGCGGAGCCGGGGGAGCCCGTGCGGGAGGTGCCGGTCCGGGCGCCGGGGGGCTCGGCGACATCCTCGGCGGGCTGTTCGGTGGCGCGGCCGGCGGTGCGCGGGCCCGCAGCCAGGCGGCGTCCGGACCGGCGCGCGGTCAGGACGTCGAGACCGAGGCGACGCTCTCCTTCGAGGAGGCCGTCCTCGGCGTGACCGTGCCGCTGCGCATGCAGAGCCCGGGCAGCTGCCCGACGTGCTCGGGCAGCGGTGCGAGGCCCGGCACCAGCCCGCACACCTGCCCGGTGTGCTCCGGCGCCGGGGTCACCAGCCGCAGCCAGGGGGCGTTCGCGTTCTCCGAGCCGTGCCGCAACTGCCGCGGCAGCGGTCAGGTCGTGGACGACCCGTGCCCGACGTGCTCGGGCAGCGGCATCACCAGCCAGACCCGCACGATCACCGTCCGCATCCCCGCCGGGGTGAAGGACGGGCAACGGATCCGGCTGTCCGGCAAGGGGGCTCCCGGACGGCGCGGCGGGCCGGCGGGCGACCTGTTCGTCGTCGTCCACGTCGCCGAACACCCGCTGCTCGGGCGCAAGGGCGACGACCTGACGCTGACGGTGCCCATCACCTTCGCCGAGGCTGCGCTGGGCACCACGCTCACCGTGCCGACGCTCGACGGGACGGTGTCGCTCAAGGTCCCGGCCGGGACCGCCAGCGGCCGCACCCTGCGGGTGCGCGGGCGGGGTGTACCCGGCAAGGGGCGCGCCGGTGACCTCCTCGTCACCGTCGAGATCGCCGTACCGGTGCGGCTGACGCCGGCTCAGCGCAAGGTCATCGAGACGCTGGCCGAGGAGATGGACGAGGACCCGCGTCCGCAGATCACCGCGGCGGTGCGCCCCGGGGGTGAGGCATGACCGCGTTCCCCGGGGGTCCCGCCGCCGACGCGGGCCGCGCCGTCGCCGAGGACGCCCCGGTGTTCGTGATCTCGGTGGCGGCCGAGCTGGCCGGCATGCACGCGCAGACGCTGCGCCAGTACGACCGGCTCGGGCTGGTCAGCCCCGGCCGCACGGCCGGCGGGGGCCGCCGGTACAGCCCGCGGGACGTCGCGCTGCTGCGGGAGGTCCAGCGCCTCTCCCAGGAGGACGGCGTCAACCTGGCCGGGATCAAGCGGATCATCGAGCTGGAGTCGCAGGTGGCGGCGCTCCAGGCGCGGGTGCACGAGCTGCTCGAGGAACTGCAGCACTCCGAGAGCCGCCGGATCGCCGCGGAGGCCGCGGTGTCGGCCACGTACCGCGCCGACCTGGTGCCGCAGCGGCGGCCGAGCTCCGCGCTCGTGGTCTGGCGTCCGGGCGCCGGGCGGTGAATGCTCCCCCGATGGACGCGCACGAGGCATACGTCGCCCTGGAGCGGGAGATCGGCCTGCTCCTGCGTCGCTCCCGCGCCATCTCCACCCGGCTGGCGCGCGAGCTGCACCCCGACCTCGACGGGGCGGCGTACGGGCTGCTGGCCCTCCTCCAGGACGCCGGTCCGTTGCGGGCCAGCGACCTGGTGGTCCGGCTCGGCCTGGACAAGAGCACGGTCAGCAGGCAGGTCTCCAGCCTCGTGGAGCTCGGGCTGGTCGACCGCGCGGCCGATCCCGAGGACGGCCGGGCGCAGGTGCTGACGCCGTCGCACGAGGGCGCGGCCCGGCTGAACCGGATCCGGGACGCCCGGCGGGCCCGGTGGGAGTCCGACCTCTCCGGCTGGCCGACGGACGACGTCGCGACGCTGGCCGGGTTGCTGGACCGGCTCAACCGGCTCGGCGAGGCCCGTGAGACCGAGCGCAGGGAGACCGAGGGCAAGGAGGCCGGGGTTCCCGAGCAGGCGTGACCGCGCACACGTGCGCCGGGAGCCGTGGGTGACGACGTCCGGGACGGCGACGTGATGGGGCGGGCGGCGGGGCGGCGTCCGCTGATCCGGCACCTCTGGACCGGTTGCGGCCCGTCCCCGCCTGGGGACGGGCCGCACCGTCGTGTCACCGGCCGGGTGTCACTGTTCCAGCGACGCGTCCAGGGTGATCTCGGTACCGGTCAGCGCCTTGCTCACCGGGCAGCCGGTCTTCGCCTTCTGGGCCGCCTCCTGGAAGCCGTCGGCGTCCAGGCCCTCGACCTCGCCGCGGACGGTCAGCTTGATCCCCGTGATCGTCGGTGCCCCGTCCTGCTGGCCGAGCGTGACGTCGGCGGAGACCTCCAGCGTCTGCGGGGTGCCGCCGGCCTTGCCGATCTCGCTGGACAGCGCCATCGCGAAGCAGGCCGAGTGGGCCGCCGCGATCAGTTCCTCGGGGCTGGTCGTGCCCCCGGCCTCGTCGGCGGCGCGCTTGGGGAAGGACACCTCGTAGGTGCCGACCTTGGAGCTGGAGAGCTCGACCTGTCCGGAACCCTCCTGGAGGGTGCCGTTCCAAGCCGTGCGGGCGCTGCGAGTGGGCATGTTGCCTCTTCCGGACCGTGGCCCGCCCCCCTGTTCGGGCGGGGCCTGTGGGCAGCTCCTACCCGGAAGGGTTGCGCACTACCGTCCGGATCGGCGGATGTCGCCGATCAGGCCTGCGCGGTGCCGTTCACGCGCTCGGTGAGCAGTCGCAGCCGGCTCTTGAGGTCGTCGAACTCCCGGGCGTCGAAGCCGATGGCGCCGATCATCTCTTCGTTGACGGCGATCGCCTTCCGCTGGAGCGCGCGGCCGGCGTCGGTGAGGGCGATGGAGACCGAGCGCTCGTCCTCGACCCGCCGGTGACGCGTGACCAGGCCGGCCGCCGTCAGCCGCTTGAGCAGCGGGGACAGCGTGCCGCTGTCGAGCGCCAGCCGGTTGCCGAGCTGCCCGACGGTCTGGTTGTCGGACTCCCAGAGCAGCAGCATGACCAGGTACTGCGGGTAGGTGAGCCCGATGGCGTCGAGCATCGGCCGGTATCGCGCCGTCACGGCGCGGGAGGCGGCGTACAGGGCGAAGCACAGCTGGTCGTCGAGCGCCACGCTCGGCGCCGGCAGTGCGGTCATACCCGCAGTCTAGGGGGAGTTGCGCCCCACGCCGGGACAGGTGGGCCTCTTTCTCGCCCGGTGGGGTCGGATGCGGCAGGGTGGTGCGCCCCTGGGCGGATCCGGGCGGGGCCGGCAGGGTTGAGCGGAACAGACTCAACCCGACCGTCGTTGGACCGTCCGAACCGCGCCGACCACGGCCGGACGGCGCACCGGAACAGACGAAAGGACGTGCGTCCGAGCATGGAGAACAAGCTCACGACCCGTTCGCAGGAGGCCATCGCCGGCGCCCAGCGCCTCGCCGTCGGCCGGGGTCAGGCGGCACTGGAGCCGCTGCACCTGCTCGTCGCCCTGCTGGAGCAGACCGACGGCATCGCCGGCCCGCTGCTGACCGCGGTCGGGGCCGACCCGGTCGACGTCCGCAGCAAGGCCGACGCGGCCCTGCGCCGGATGCCCAGCGTCAGCGGTGCCACCGTGTCGGCACCCTCCCCCTCGCGCGAGTTCCTCCGCGTGATCAACGCCGCGGGGGAGCAGGCGAGCGCACTCGGGGACGAGTACGTCTCCACCGAGCACCTGCTCGTCGGCCTGGCCGGCTCCGAGGGCGAGGCCGGTGCGGTGCTCAGCGGCTCCGGCGCCACCTCCGACGCCCTCGTGGCGGCCTTCCGGACCGTCCGCGGCAACCGCAAGGTCACCACCGCGGACCCGGAGAGCACTTTCCAGGCGCTGGAGAAGTACGCCGTCGACCTCACCGAGCGTGCCCGCGAGGGGAGGATCGACCCGGTCATCGGCCGGGACACCGAGATCCGGCGCGTCGTGCAGGTGCTGTCCCGCCGGACGAAGAACAACCCGGTGCTGATCGGCGAGCCCGGCGTCGGCAAGACGGCGATCGTCGAGGGCCTGGCCCAGCGGATCGTCGCCGGCGACGTGCCGGAGAGCCTCAAGGGCAAGCGCCTGATGGCGCTCGACCTGTCCGCCATGGTGGCCGGGGCCAAGTACCGCGGCGAGTTCGAGGAGCGGCTCAAGGCGGTGCTGCAGGAGATCACCGAGGCCGAGGGCCAGGTCATCACCTTCATCGACGAGCTGCACACGATCGTCGGCGCCGGTGCCACCGGCGACTCCGCCATGGACGCCGGCAACATGATCAAGCCGATGCTCGCGCGGGGTGAGCTGCGCATGGTCGGCGCCACGACGCTGGACGAGTACCGCGAGCACATCGAGAAGGACCCGGCCCTGGAGCGGCGTTTCCAGCAGGTGCTGGTCGGCGAGCCCTCGGTGGAGGACACCATCGGCATCCTGCGCGGGCTCAAGGAGCGCTACGAGGTCCACCACGGTGTCCGGATCACCGACACCGCGATCGTGGCGGCTGCGACGCTGTCGGACCGGTACGTCACGTCCCGCTTCCTGCCGGACAAGGCGATCGACCTGGTCGACGAGGCGGCGAGCCGGCTGCGCATGGAGATCGACAGCCGCCCGGTCGAGGTCGACGAGGTGGAGCGGGCCGTGCGCCGGCTGGAGATCGAGGAGATGGCGCTGTCCAAGGAGGACGACCCGTCGTCGGTCGAGCGGCTGGCGGCGCTGCGGGCCGATCTGGCCGACCGCCGCCAGCAGCTCGACGAGCTCACCGCGCGCTGGCAGCAGGACAAGAGCGCGATCGTCCGCATCCAGCAGATCAAGGAGGAGCTGGAACGGGCCCGGCTGGACGCCGAGCGGGCCGAGCGCGATGGCGAGCTCGCCCGGGCCGCGGAGCTCCGCTACGGCCGGCTGCCCGAGCTGGAGAAGGCCCTGGCCTCGGCGGAGCAGTCGGTGCAGACCGGTGAGTCGATGCTCAAGGAGGAGGTCGGCCCGGACGACATCGCCGAGGTCGTGCAGGCCTGGACCGGCATCCCGGCCGGCCGGCTGCTCGAGGGGGAGACCCAGAAGCTGCTGCGCATGGAGGACGGTCTCGCCGGACGGGTCGTCGGTCAGCCCGACGCCGTCCGGACCGTCTCCGACGCGGTGCGCCGTGCCCGCTCCGGCGTGGCCGACCCGGACCGGCCCACCGGCTCCTTCCTCTTCCTCGGTCCGACCGGCGTCGGCAAGACCGAGCTGGCCAAGGCGCTGGCGGAGTTCCTGTTCGACGACGAGCGGGCGATGGTCCGCGTCGACATGAGCGAGTACTCCGAGAAGCACTCGGTGGCCCGGCTCGTCGGCGCCCCGCCCGGCTACGTCGGCTACGAGGCCGGCGGTCAGCTCACCGAGGCGGTGCGCCGCCGTCCCTACACCGTCGTCCTGCTCGACGAGGTGGAGAAGGCCCACCCCGACGTCTTCGACGTGCTCCTGCAGGTGCTCGACGACGGCCGGCTCACCGACGGGCAGGGCCGGACGGTGGACTTCCGCAACACCATCCTGATCCTGACGTCGAACCTGGGCTCGCAGATCATCGCCGACCAGTCGGTGCCGGAGGACCGGCGCCGGGACGCCGTCCTGGAGGTCGTGCGGTCGCACTTCAAGCCGGAGTTCCTCAACCGGCTGGACGACGTCGTGGTGTTCCGCGCGCTGGGCACCGACGAGCTGGCGGGGATCGTGGACATCCAGGTCGGCGTCCTCGCCCGTCGCCTGGCGGCCCGGCGGCTCACCCTGACGGTGACCGACGCCGCGCGCGAGTGGCTGGCGCTCAACGGGTTCGACCCCGTTTACGGCGCCCGGCCACTGCGCCGGCTGGTGCAGTCGGCCATCGGCGACCAGCTGGCCCGGGCGCTGCTGGCCGGCGAGATCCGCGACGGCGACGAGGTGCTCGTCGACTGGCCGGGCGGGGACGCCGACGGCCTCACCGTCACCCGGGCGTGAGCCGGAGGCGCGCCCTGCCGGCGCGCGACGGACCGGCAGGGCGCGCCGCCCGATGAGGTGGCGTTGCGCGCCCTGCTCGCTCGCGTCGGTCCGGTCCGCCATGATCGCGGCGACGGACCGATGAGCGGAGGCGGGATGACGGCGGGTCAGGACGACCAGCACGGGCAGCAGCAGGGGCAGCCGCACGGCGGGCAGCCGGGCGGTCAGCCGCCGGCCTGGCCCCCGGCTCCGCAGGGTCAGCAGCCCGGCCAGCAGCAGCCCGGTCCCCAGCAGCCGGGGCAGCCGCCGTACGGCTGGGCGCCCCCCGGGCAGCAGCCGCCCGCGCAGAACCCCTACGGCCAGCAGCCCCACGGCCAGAACCCCTACGGCCAGCAGCCCCACGGCCAGAACCCCTACGCGTTCCCCAGCGCGCCCTCGGGCGCGCCCGGCTGGGGAGCCGAGGCCCCGAAGCCGATGGAGCGCCCGGTGACCGTCCGCGCCGGGGTGGGCGCGTTCCTGGCTTCGCTGGTCCTCAGTGCCGTGGGCGCCGTCGTGACGCTCCTCAACTGGGAGGAGATGCTCGACTGGACGCTGGCCGAGGCCACCACCGAGGGCGGCATCGGCGTCACCCAGGCAGAGGTGGAGCAGTTCGCCGAGCTCACCCTGCAGTTCGGCATCGCCTTCGGCGTGCTCATGCTGCTGCTCGAGGCGTTGTTCGTCTGGTTCGCCTGGCGCGGCCGGAACTGGGCCCGGATCGTGCTCTGGGTGCTCGGCGGGCTGGTGCTGCTCAGCGCGCCGCTCAACGCCGTCTCCAGCGGACCGCTGCCGTTCGTGACGGCACTGACCTGGTTCCAGGTGCTGCTTACCCTGGCCGGGGTCGTGCTGCTGGCGCTCAAGCCCTCCAACGACTGGTACCGCTACCGCAAGTGGCAGTACGCCACCGGTCAGGGCTGAGGTCCGGGCTCAGCCGGCCGCCAGCCACTCCCGCGTCGTCCGGGACAGCAGGCTGGCGGCCGTCGCCACGGCGAGCACGAACAGCAGCAACGACACGACGGTGATCCCGCCGGCGGTCAGCATCGTGGTGCTCACCAGCCCGGCCAGGACGACGGCGGCGACCACCCCGACCCAGCGCCCCCACGAGTGCCGCTTCGCCACGCCCCAGGCCGACACCCCGAAGAGCAGGCCCATGACCAGCGGGGCGGAGGTGTTGATGACCA
Organism: Blastococcus saxobsidens; assembly: GCF_002938435.1. Taxonomy (GTDB): domain Bacteria; phylum Actinomycetota; class Actinomycetes; order Mycobacteriales; family Geodermatophilaceae; genus Blastococcus; species Blastococcus saxobsidens. Next base: position 136,529 of record NZ_POQT01000002.1, on the reverse strand, counting down.
GGAATCGCTCGGCCTCGTCCCGGGTGAGCCCCGAGTCGGTGAGCGCCTCGATCAGCCCGTCGCGCCCCAGCCAGGTGACCGTCACGTAGAGCAGCAGCAGGACGGCGAGCGTCGACAGCAGGGCGATGGCGACCCGGACCGACGGGGGCGACTGGGGCAGCGCCCCGGGGCCCACGGGACGGGGAGCGGAGGAGGCCGGCACCCGCCCAGCCTGGCAGACCGGGGCGCCGCCGGGCAGGCGGGCCGCGGAGCCCGGTGGAAGAAAATGCGCCCGGGTGAATCCGGATGCCGCCCAGGGCGCGAATGCCAGTCGTGACCATGACCGAGCAGGCGCGACCGACCCCCTCCGGGGACGGGCGCAGCACCGCGAGCCGCGGCGGCCGCCGGCTGCTCGCCGCGCTGGCGGGCCTGCTGGCCGCGGCGGTCGCGCTCGGGATCGCCGAGCTGGTCGCGGCGCTCGTGGGACCGGCATCCTCCCCGGTCGTGGCCGTCGGCGACGCCGCGATCACCCTCACCCCGGAACCGGTCAAGAGCTTCGCCATCCGCACCTTCGGCGAGAACGACAAGATCGTGCTGATCCTCGGCACGCTGGTCGTCATCGCCCTGTACGCGCTCGTCATCGGGCTGGTCGGGCTGCGCAACCGGCGGCTGGGCGTCGTCGGCATCGCGCTGTTCGGTCTGGTCGGCGTCGTCGCCGCCCTCACCCGCCCGGCCGGTGGCGTCCTGGACGGCCTGCCCTCGCTCGTCGGCGCCGTCGCCGGTGCGTTCGCGCTGCTCGCGCTGCTCGCACCGCTGCAGCTCCCAGCTCCCGCCGGGGCCACCAGCGGTCCTGCGACAGCCCGCGACGCGGACGCCGCGCCCGTCGCGGTGGACCGCGACGGCCTCGCCGGCCGGCTGCGCGACGCGCTCGGCGCCGGGGACCGCAAGGGCGCCGGCATGGACCGGCGGCGCTTCTTCCTCAGCAGCGGGGTCGCCGTCGGCGTGGCCGCCGTCGCCGGTGGGGGAGGCCGCCTCCTGCAGCAGCGCTTCGACGTCGCCGGTGAGCGCAGCGACCTGGTCCTGCCGCGTCCGGCGTCCCCGGCGCCGGCCCTGCCGGCCGGTGCCGACCTCGCAGCCGACGTGGACGGGCTCACCCCGCTGTTCACGCCCAACCGCGAGTTCTACCGCGTCGACACCGCGATCACGGTGCCCCAGATCAGCCCGTCGGACTACCGGCTGACGCTGACCGGCATGTTCGACTCGCCCCGGTCCTACACGCTCGACGACCTGTTCGGCCGCGACGACCTGATCGAGCGCGACGTCACGCTCACCTGCGTCTCCAACGAGGTCGGCGGCCGGCTCGCGGGCACGGCGCGCTGGCTGGGTGTGCCCCTGGGCGCCTTCCTCCGCGAGAACGGTGTCCGCGACGGCAGCGACCAGCTGGTGTGCACCTCCTCCGACGGCATGACCATCGGTGCCCCCACGCGCTCCGCCCTCGAGGTCGACGACGCGATGCTGGCCTTCGGGATGAACGGGGAGCCGCTGCCGGTCGAGCACGGCTTCCCGGTCCGCATGCTGATCCCCGGCCTCTACGGCTACGTCTCGGCCTGCAAGTGGCTCACCCGCATCGAGGCGACGACGTTCGCCGCCTTCGACCCGTATTGGGTGGAGCGCGACTGGGCCGCCCAGGCGCCGATCAAGGTGTTCTCCCGGATCGACACCCCTGCGCCGCTGCGGGCCTTCCCGGCCGGCCGGCGGCCCATCGCCGGCGTCGCGTGGGCGCAGACCCGCGGCATCTCGCGCGTCGAGGTGCGGGTCGACGACCAGGACTGGACCGAGGCCGACCTCTCGCCCCAGGTCGACGCCGACCTGTGGCGTCAGTGGGTGCTGCCCTACGACTTCGCTCCCGGCCGGCACGAGGTGACCGTCCGGGCCACCAGCGCCGACGGCGAGACCCAGACCGAGGAGCGGGCCAGACCGAAGCCCGACGGCGCCAGCGGCTGGCACTCGATCCAGGTGATCAGCCGCTGATCACTCGTCCGGCCGCCTGCCGGACACCCGAGACCCGTCCCGGCCACCGCCGGCGACGAACCAACCGGCCGCTCCCGCGGCCGGAGCGCCACCCCGAACGCGACACCGCCGTCGCACGGACCTAGAAGAGGAGCACCATCCCATGAAGCGCACCCTGAGCCGCAGCCTGCTGATCACCGCTGCCTCGAGCCTCGCCATCACGCTCAGCGCCTGTGGTGCGGACGAGCCGTCCGACAGCGCCGCCTCCTCGAGCCCGAGCAGCGGCAGCAGCTCCACGGCCGAGGAGTCCACCGCGGCGCCGGTGGCGGACGGGCCCTTCGGCCCGGCCTGCTCTCAGGTGCCCACCGAGGGCGAAGGCAGCGTCGACGGCATGGCCGACGACCCGGTCGCCACCGCCGCCAGCAACAACCCGCTGCTGTCCACCCTGGTGCAGGCCGTGACCGCCGCCGACCTGGGTGACACCCTCAACAGCACCGAGGACATCACCGTTCTGGCCCCGGCCAACCCGGCGTTCGAGGCGGTCCCGGCCGACGCGCTGCAGGGTCTGCTGGCCGACACCCCGGCGCTGACCACCGTGCTGACCCACCACGTCATCCCGGGTCGCCTGGCCCCCGACGAGCTGGCCGGCACGCACACCACGCTGAACAACGACGAGGTGACGATCGAGGGCTCCGGTGAGGAGTTCACCATCGCCATGGACGGCACCGTCGTCGGCATGGAGGCCTCGGTGATCTGCGGCAACGTCCAGACCGCCAACGCCACCGTCTACATCATCGACCAGGTCCTCAAGCCTGCCGGTATGTGATCCCCGCCCCTCCTGCACGCGGGAGGGGGCGGCCGCAGGGCCCCCGTCGGACACCCGTCCGGCGGGGGCCCTGCGGCGTGTCCAGGGTCGTGTCTAGGGTTCCGGCCATGACGGCTTCGCCTGCCCTGCCCGACCGCGACCGGCTCCTCCAGCTGATCCTCGACCTGGCCGTGGTGCACGGGAAGGTGACGCTGTCCTCGGGGCGCGAGGCGGACTGGTACATCGACATGCGCCGCCTGACGCTGCACCACGAGGGCGCCCCGCTGGTCGGCCGGGTGATGCGCCAGCTGACCGGCGATCTGCGCTACGACGTCGTCGGCGGCCTCACCCTGGGGGCCGATCCGGTGGCCGCCGCGATGCTGCACGCGGCAGCCGCCGGCGAGGGGTTCCTCGACGCCTGCGTGGTGCGCAAGGCCGGCAAGGCCCACGGCCTGCAGCGCCGGATCGAGGGCCCGGACGTCGACGGCCGCGCCGTCCTGGTGGTCGAGGACGTCTCCACCACCGGCGGCAGCCCGCTCACCGCGGCGCAGGCCCTCCAGGAGGCCGGCGCCGAGGTGATCGGTGTCGCGGTGATCGTCGACCGCGGCGGCCGCGCGGCGGTCGAGGAGTCGGGCCTCGAGTACCGCGCCGCCTTCACCCTCGCCGACCTCGGCCTCGAGTGAACTGCTCGATGATCAGGTGACCTGGTCATCGAGGGTCCTGGCTCAGGACCGGTGGTGAGCCAGGACCGCGGACGACCAGGTCACCTGATCATCCGCCCGGGAGGCCGTACGGTGTGACGGTGACCACGACGACGGCGACGTGGGTGGCCGAGCTGACCGACGCGGTGGGTGCCGACGGCGTCCTCACCGACGTCGACGTCACCGCCTCCTACGACCGCGACCAGGCGATGCTCGCGCCGGCCGGCACGCCCGCGGCCGTGGTGTTCCCGCGCCGCACCGACGACGTCGTCGCGGTGCCGCGCTCGCGCATCGGGCAGTTCCTCGACGGCTGCGACCGCATCGCGGAGGACCGCGGGCTCGTGGTGGGCGTCGTCGGCCACGCCGGCGACGGCAACATGCACCCCACGGTCGTGTTCGACCCGGCCGACGACGACCAGCGCACGCGCGCGTTCGGCGCGTTCGACGACATCCTGGAGCTGGGGTTGGCCCCGGGCGGCACGACCACCGGCGAGCACGGCGTGGGGGTGCTCAAGGTCGACTGGCTGGAGCGGGAGATCGGGCCGGTCGCACTGGACGTGCACCGCTCGATCAAGGCCGCGCTCGACCCCGCCGGGCTGCTCAACCCCGGCACGGTGTTCCGCGCCGGACCGCGGACTGCGCCGCCGGCGCCATGAGCAGGGAACGGTTCCTCGTCATCGGAGGGGACGCCGCGGGGATGTCCGCGGCCGCCCAGGCCCGGCGGCTCAGGGCGGCCGACGACCTGGAGATCGTCGTGCTGGAGCAGGGTGACGTCGTCTCCTACTCGGCGTGCGGCATCCCGTACTGGGTCGGCGGGCAGGTGGAGGAACGGGACGCGCTCATCGCCCGGACGCCGGCGCAGTTCGCCGCCCGGGACATCACCGTGCACACCCGCACCCGCGCGGTCGAGATCGACGCAGGCGCCGGGAAGGTCGTCACGGACACCGGCGAGCGGCTCGGCTACGACCGCCTGCTCGTGGCCACCGGGGGCCGTCCTAGCCGCCCGCCGATCCCGGGACTGGACGCCCCGGGGGTGTTCGGCGTGCACCGGCTCGACGACGGCGCCGCCATCCGGGCCGCCCTGGACGCCGGCCCCCGCCGCGCCCTGGTCCTCGGTGGCGGCTACATCGGGCTGGAGATGGCGGAGGCGCTGCAGCGGCGCGGGCTCGAGGTCACCGTCGTCCTCGCCGACCCGCTGCCGATGCAGCTGCTCGACGCGGACATGGCCGCGCGGGTCTGCGCCGGCATGGGCGCCATGGGCATGGAGATGCACCCCGACCAGGCGGTCCGCGAGGTCCTGGTGGACGAGTCCGGCCGGGCGCGCGGGGTGCGCACCGATGCCGGCAGCTACGACGCCGACCTGATCGTCCTCGGGCTGGGCATGGGGCCGGAGGTGGCGCTGGCCGAGCGGGCCGGCATCGGCCTCGGCACCACCGGGGCCATCGACGTCGACCGCACCCAGCGCACCCGGTCGCACCCCGAGGTCTACGCCGCCGGCGACTGCTCGCAGACGTTCCACCGGGTCACCGGCGAGGTCACCCACGTCGCGCTGGGCACCCATGCGAACAAGCAGGGCCGGGTGGCCGGCTCGGTCGTCGGCGGGCGGGCGGCGCGCTTCGCCGGGGTGCTGGGGACCGCGCTGACCAAGGTGGGGGAGCTGGAGATCGGCCGTACCGGGCTGTGCACCACCGAGGCCGAGCAGGCGGGATTCGACTACTGCACCGACACCATCGAGGCGACGACGAGAGCCGGCTACTACCCCGGCGCGGAGGAGGTCGCGATCAAACTCCTCAGCGAGGCCGGGTCGGGGCGGCTGCTCGGCGCCCAGATCGTCGGCGGCCCCGGGTCGGGCAAGCGGATCGACGTGCTCGCCGCCGCCATCTGGGCGGGCATGACCGCCGAGGACCTCGCCGGCTCCGACCTCTCCTACGCGCCGCCGTTCTCGCCGACCTACGACCCGGTGGTGGTGGCGGCGCGGGTGGTCAGCCGCATCGAGCAGGGCTGACGCGTGACCCCGCGCGCGCTCCCGGCCACCGCGACCGACCTCCGCGGCGCCGACTGGTACGGCGCGGACCTCTCCGGCCAGGACCACACGGGCGTGGCCCTCAGCGGCGTCGACCTCACGGAGGCGACCGGCGCCGGCGTCGTCTTCACCGACTGCACGTTCCACGACTGCCGGTTCAACCTCGCCGGATTCACCGACGCCGCTTTCGTGAACTGCACCTTCACCGGCTGCTCGTTCTTCGCCGCCACCCTCGCCGACTGCAAGCTCGTGGGCGCGGTGTTCGACCGGTGCTCCTTCGACCAGCTGACCGTCACCGGCGGGGACTGGTCGTTCGCCACCCTCCCCGGCGCCGATCTCCGCCGGGCGACCTTCACGGGCGTGCGGCTGCGCGAGGCGGATCTCACCAGGGTGCACGCCGCCGGGGCAGCCCTGCGCGACGTCGACCTCTCCGGAGCGGAACTCCACGAGGCCGACCTCACCGGCGCGGACCTGCGCGGCAGCGACCTGTCCGCGCTCGATCCCCGGGAGGCCCGGCTCTCCGGCGCCCGGATCGACCTCGCGCAGGCGGTGGTGCTGGTGACCGCGCTCGGCCTGCGCGTCGGGGACGACGCGAGTGAGCAGCCGGGGGAGGGGCGGCTGTCGCCCGGACGGGGTGCGCCGCGGCAGGTGGTGTCGCGGCGTCACGGCCCGGCGGGATACTGATCACCGACGTCAGCCGTACAGCGCCGTACAGCCGCAACCGATGCGAGGAGTGCCCGCATGCCCATCGCGACCCCTGAGGTCTACGCCGACATGATCCGCCGGGCCAAGGAGGGCGGCTTCGCCTACCCGGCGATCAACTGCACCTCCTCGGAGACGATCAACGCGGCCTTGCGCGGCTTCGCCGACGCCGGCAGCGACGGGATCATCCAGTTCTCGACCGGGGGTGCGGAGTTCGGCTCGGGCACCCGGGTCAAGGACATGGTCACCGGCGCGGTCGCGCTGGCCGAGTTCGCGCACGTCGTCGCCGAGAAGTACCCGGTCAACGTCGCGCTGCACACCGACCACTGCCCCAAGGACAAGCTGGACGGGTACGTCCGCCCGCTGATCGCGCTGTCGAAGGACCGCGTCGACGCCGGCCAGGAGCCGCTGTTCCAGTCGCACATGTGGGACGGCTCGGCCATCGAGCTCGGCGAGAACCTCGACATCGCCGAGGAGCTGATGGAGAAGTCGGCGGCGGCCAAGATCGTCCTCGAGCTGGAGATAGGCATCGTCGGCGGCGAGGAGGACGGCGTCGTCGCCGAGATCAACGAGAAGCTGTACACCGCCGACGGCGACTTCCTGCGCACCGCGCAGCAGCTGGGTCTGGGCGAGCGCGGGGTATACCTGCTGGCCGCCACCTTCGGCAACGTGCACGGCGTCTACAAGCCCGGCAACGTCAAGCTCCGGCCCGACGTGCTGCAGCGCGGTCAGGCGCTGGTTGCCGAGGAGTTCGGTCTCGGCGAGGGGGCCAAGCCGTTCAACCTGGTCTTCCACGGGGGCTCCGGCTCGGCGCCCGAGGAGATCCGCGAGGCGCTGTCCTACGGCGTGGTGAAGATGAACGTCGACACCGACACCCAGTACGCCTTCACCCGGCCCATCGCCGGCCACATGTTCAGCAACTACGACGGCGTGCTGAAGATCGACGGCGAGGTCGGCAACAAGAAGACCTACGACCCGCGCAGCTACCTCAAGGCCGCCGAGACGGGCATGGCCGCCCGCATCGTCCAGGCGTGCGAGGACCTGCTGTCGGCCGGTCAGTCGACGGGCGGCTGACCATGTCGCACTCCCACCACAACCTCCTCGGCGAGCCGCCGCCCACCCTCCTGCCGGCCACCCCCGAGGCCGACGCCGAGCTCGCCGAGGGTGCCACGCTGGCCGAGGTCGCGGCGCACCACCCGACGGTGAGCGCGGTCTGGGCGGGGCTCGCCGAGGAGGCGCTGCACCGCACCGAGCGCGCGCTCGGCGACACGATCCAGGCCTACGCCTACGCCCGCACCGGGTACCACCGCGGGCTGGACGCGCTGCGCCGCAACGGGTGGAAGGGCTACGGCCCGGTGCCGTGGTCGCACGAGCCCAACCGCGGGTTCCTCCGCTGCGTCACGGTGCTCGCGGCGGCCGCCGAGGCCATCGGGGAGACCGGCGAGCACGAGCGCTGCATCCAGCTGCTGCGCGACTGCGACCCGACGCTCGCTCCCTGACGTTCACCATCGGTAACGGGCGGTCCGCTCCGGCGGGCCGCCCGTTCGTGCCTCACCAGCCCTTTCGCCGACGTGCGCGATCATGGTTTGAGATCATGACGTGACGGTCATCACACAGCGTGCACGGCGCCGGTCGGGCGCCCCGCTGAAGGGGACGTACTCATGGTGACCTTGTTGTGGATCCTGGCCGTGGTCCTGGTGATCGCAGGGATCGTCGCGATCGTCCGCGGCCAGCTGCTGTGGGGGATCGTGCTCATCGTGGTCGGGCTGCTCGTCGGCCCGGGCGGGGTGAGCGTCTTCGCCTGACCGCGCCCCGGGTCCCCGTTGCGGCGGCACCCGGGGCTCAGCGGTCCCCCAGCTCCGGGTGGAGCTCGGTGAGTGCGTCGGTGAGCGTGGTCAGCTGCTCGCCGCCCGCCATGAGCGCGGTGAGGTCGTCGGCGTCGACGTCGTCCCGGGTCAGGCTGCCGGCCACCTGGCCGTGTGCGAGGAGGAGGAAGCGGTCGCCGATGAGGTGGGCGTAGCGCGGGTTGTTGGTGACGACGACGACCGCCAGCCCCTGTGCCCGTGCGGCCAGCACCGCCTGCCCGAACAGCGTCTGGCGGGCGACCGTCATCGGCGTGACCGGCTCGTCGATGACCAGCGCCCGGGCCCCGAAGTGCAGCGCGCGGGCGACGGCGAGGCTCTGCCGCTCACCGGCCTGCAGGGAGCTGGCCGGCTGGTCCGGGTCCAGCCCGGAGATCCCGACCCGCGCCAGGGCGCGCACCGTCGTCTGCCGGGCCCCTGCGATGTCGAGCCGGCGCAGCGGCCACACCCCGCGCGTGGGTTCCACGCCGAGGAAGAAGTTCCGCCACACCGACAGCAGCGGCGCGACGGCGAGGTCCTGCCAGACGGTGGCGATGCCCAGGTCGCGGGCCTGCCGGGCCGACCGGAACCGCACCGGGACGCCGTCCACCCGCAGCTCGCCCTCGTCGTACCGCTGCAGGCCCGAGAGCACCGAGACCAGCGTCGACTTGCCCGACCCGTTCTCGCCCAGCACGCAGGTGATCCGGCCCCCCGGCAGGGCGGCGCTGACCCGGTTGAGCGCCGGCACGTTCCCGTGGCGCACCGTGATCCCGCGCAGCTCCAGGACCGGGTGGGCCGCAGCCGTCGGGGTGGCGTCCTCGGAGGCCGGCACGCCGCTCACGACCGCGGCCTGGCCTTGAGCCGGCGGCGGACGACGCCGTTGGTCAGCAGGGCCACCAGCAGCACCGCACCCAGGAAGACCTGGAACCACCGGGGGTCCCACCCGGCCAGCGTGATCCCCTGCCGCGCGACGGCGTACAGCAGCGCGCCCACGGCGGCGCCCACGGCGGAGCCGTAGCCCCCGGTGAGCAGGCAGCCGCCGATGACCGCGACGATCACGAAGTCCAGGCCGGTGCCCAGGCCTGCGTTGCTGAGCTGGACGCTCTCCAGCCGGAACAGGCCGAGCGTGCCGATGAGCCAGCCGGCCGTGGCGGTGAGGCAGAACAGCGCCACGGTCGTGCGGCGCACCGGGACCCCCAGCTCGCGGGCGGCCTGCCGTGCCCCGCCGGCGGCGAACACGGCGTTGCCGAACCGGGTGCGCCACAGCGCCCAGGTGGCCAGCGCGGTGGCGCCCAGCCACCACAGCAGCGCGACGTGGAAGCGGCCCGCGCCGATCTCGGCGAACGAGCCGAACACCGCGGCGGCCGACGACCAGCCCTGCGCGGAGTCCAGTCCCCGCACCTGCGTCGAGCCGGCGAACGCCTCGAAGCCGGCGAGCGCAGTGCCCTGCAGCACCAGGAACGTCGCGACGGTGACCAGGAAGCTCGGCAGGCCGGTGTTGACCACCAGGACGCCGTTGACGACGCCGACCAGCAGTGCCGCGAGCAACGACGCGGTCAGCGCGGGCCACACCGGCCAGCCGCCCGGGCCGATGAGCAGCGCGGAGAGCAACGAGCTGGCCAGGGCCATCACGCCGACCGAGAGGTCGAACTGCCCGGCGATGAGGAGCAGGGCCACCGCGACCGCGCCGATGCCCAGGCTCGCGGCGACGTCCAGCACGGTGGCCAGTCCGCCGACGGTGCGCAGCGCGGGCGCCTGCAGGCTGAAGAAGGCGACGACCACCACGAGCCCGACCGCGGCGGGAAGGCTCGGGCGGGCCAGCGCCCGCGTCAGGAAGCGGCGGTCGGAGGACCCGGCTGCGCGGACGGTCCCGAAGGCGGGCAGGCGGTCGCTCATCACCGGCGGGGCGCCCCGGTGGGGCGGCGGGACGTCGGCAGCGGGGCCTCCTCGGCGAGCGGATGCCCCTCAGTGTCCACGACGTCCCTGGCCGGCCGCAGGATCGCCTCGCTCAGGGCTGCAGCCGCCACCGCACGCGGTCGTCGGCGTACCAGGTCCAGCGGCTGACCGGCCGCGGGTACGGGACGCCGTCGCGGACGATCCGCGCCGGGTCGGAGGCGACCTGCACCGCCCGCCCGCTGGTGTGCCGGGTGGGCCGCAGCGGCAGGGTCATGACCGTGACACCGAGGGTGTCCACGGCGGTCCAGTCCGGGCGGACGTCGATGCGGGTGACCTCGCCGTCGGCGACGCGGATGTCGTCGTGGTAGGCCTGCAACCCGATCCGCCGGGACAGCGAGCGGCGGCCGTCGCCGGCGGCCTCGATGCGGCCGTGGTGCAGCAGGACGCCGCCGTGGTCGTCCCGCACGAGGCTCAACTCCCGCGGCTGCCCCGTGCCGACGCCCAGATCGCGTGCCAGGGCGGCGGACGCCTTGTCCGCGCCCGGTTCCCAGGCCACCGGCACCTCCGCCGTCCGCCCGGCCTTGAGCAGGGCGGCCAGCGCCGCGGCCAACCCCGGGACCGGGCCCCGGACGACCACGGAGTCCGCCGCGGCGACCGGCTCCAGCTGGGCCGGGCGAGGGGCCTCCCCCGGGGTGAGACGGCGGAGGTCCAACTCGACCGACGACATGCGGATACCCTTTCACCCGTCCCGCCCCCGCCGCCCCTGGCCCGCCTGCCGGTAGGCCGGCATCCACCCGGTGCCGGGAAGCGCACCCGACGAACGAGGAGAACCAGGAGCCGATGCCCGCTGTCGTCCTGATCGGTGCCCAGTGGGGCGACGAAGGCAAGGGCAAGGCCACCGACCTCCTCGGCGGCCGCGTTCCCTACGTCGTCCGTTACCAGGGTGGCAACAACGCCGGCCACACGGTGATCACCCCGGACGGGGAGAAGTACGCGCTGCACCTGATCCCGTCGGGGATCCTGACGCCCGGCTGCACGCCGGTCATCGGCAACGGCGTGGTCATCGACCCCGAGGTGCTGATCCGGGAGCTCGCCGGGCTGGAGGAGCGGGGGGTGGACACCTCGCGGCTGGTCATCTCCTCCGACGCGCACTTGATCATGCCGCACCACCGGGCACTGGACAAGGTCACCGAGCGGTTCCTGGGCAAGCGGAAGATCGGCACCACCGGCCGCGGCATCGGGCCCGCCTACGGGGACAAGGTGGCCCGCGTCGGCATCCGCGTGCAGGACCTGCTGGACCTCTCGATCCTCCGGCAGAAGCTCGAGGGCACGCTGCAGGAGAAGAACCAGATCCTGGTCAAGGTCTACAACCGCAAGGCCATCGACGTCGACGAGGTCGTCGAGGAGTACACGCAGTACGCCGAGCAGCTCAAGCACCGGATCGTCGACACCCGGCTGCTCCTGGGCAAGGCGCTCGACGCCGGCGAGTGGGTGCTCCTCGAGGGCTCGCAGGGCACGCTGCTGGACGTCGACCACGGCACGTATCCGTTCGTGACCTCGTCCAACCCGACCGCCGGTGGCGCCGCCGTCGGGGCGGGCGTCGGGCCGACCCGGATCGAGCGGGTCGTCGGCATCCTCAAGGCCTACACGACCCGCGTGGGCTCCGGTCCGTTCCCGACCGAGCTGCACGACCAGTGGGGCGAGTACCTGCGCAAGCACGGCGGCGAGGTGGGTGTCACCACCGGCCGCGACCGGCGCTGCGGCTGGTTCGACGCCGTCGTCGCCCGCTACGCCACCCGGGTCAACGGGATCACCGACTACTTCCTCACCAAGCTCGACGTGCTCTCCGGCCTGGAGACCGTGCCGATCTGCGTGGCCTACGAGATCGACGGCGTCCGGCACGACGAGATGCCCATGACGCAGACGGACTTCCACCACGCCGAGCCGGTCTTCGAGGAGATGCCGGGCTGGTTCGAGGACATCCGGCACTGCCGGAGCTTCGAGGAGCTGCCGGCCACCGCCCAGGCCTACGTGCGGCGGCTGGAGGAGCTCTCCGGGGCCCGGGTCAGCGTCATCGGCGTCGGTCCCGGCCGGGACGAGAACGTCGTCATCCACGACCTCATCGACTGAACGTGGCCGCCGCAGCAGGTCGTGCACCCCTCCTGGTGTGATCACCGGAGCTACCGGCGGGTCGATCGGACGGCATCCCGGCGCGGTCTCTCGTCGCTGGAATTGCTGCGGAGGCTGACGCACATGTGCGGCAGTCGGCGTCTTCGTATCGCCGTTGACGTCCCAGGTGAGATGCGTTTCACTCGGTCGCCATACGGCTGCATACGATGACCTGAGGGGTTCCCGTGGTCTTGCCTGGTACCAGACTCGCAGCTCTGGCATCCGTCCTCCTGCTGACGGTCGCGTGTGGACAAGGCGAGTCGGACACCTCGGCAGCCGCGGACGAATGCGCAGATTTCCCATCGGAGGACATCGACTTCGTCGTTCCGTACGGAGCGGGCGGTGGCTTCGACGCCTGGGCCCGGCTCCTGGCGCCCTATCTCGAGGACCGTCTCGCCGGAGACGCTGCCGTGCGGGTCGTGAACATCGAGGGTGGCGGCTCCATGCGAGGGGTGAACCAGGTGTACTCCGGGCCACCGGACGGGACCACCATCCTCATCAGCGACGTCAGCAGTATGGCCCTGAACCAGATCATCGGGCGCACGGAAGAGGGCTTCGACATGAGGGAGATGACCTTCCTCGGCCGGCTCACGACCGACCCGCACGTCTTCTACGTGGCTGCGGAGTCCGCCATCGGCAACGTCGACGATCTGGCGGAGGCGCCGGTGAACTTCGCCGTCGAGGGCGCCGAGACGACGGAGGTCATCGCATTGGCAGAGTTCGGTGTCGAGGCGACACCGGTGCTCCACGAGGGGACGTCCGACTCCGTCCTCGCCGTGCGGCGGGGCGACGCCGACCTGGCCGCCAATTCGCTCAGCAGTGTCCTCGGATATCTCGAGGCAGGCCAGGTGAAGCCGATCTTCTACATCGGCGAGGAACCGGCGTCGGACGTGCCGGGCAGCGAATTCCTCGAGGGCGTGCCGAACGCTGCTGACGAGGGGGAGCCGGAGCTGGACAAGATTCTTCAATATGCCCGGGCAGTGTCCGCGCCTCCGAACATCCCGGAATGCATCAAGACGACGTTCGCCGATGCTTTCGAGGACGTGCTGGCCGATCCAGAATTCCAGGCGAAGGCCCGGGAGGCGGACCTCGTGATCGACCACGCACCTGCCGATGAGATCCAGCAGCAGGTCGCCGACTCCTTCGACGTTTTCACCGAGTACAAGGCGCTGTTCGAGGAGGCGGTCTCGTAGTCGAGCCGCACTCGCCGGCACGAGCACGAGGGGGGATGCGTGGCGGTTGCCCTCCCAGGGGCCGGCCCGCGGCCGGTCGATGTTCCTCGAGCAGCGCAACGCGGCCGCCTGTCCCGGCCGGGCCCGCCCCATGTCCCGGTTCAGTCTCGGTACGCATGCAGCGGTTGACCGCCGCGGTGTGTTCCGCTTCACTCTTGCGCGTATGCAGGTGGATACACGTGAACATGAACCGGCTGACCATCGGAACGCCGACCTGCACGCGAGTCCAGTGAACGGCTCAACGACAGCGGGAGTGCGCACATGAGCAGCACGAAGGCACGGCATCTCCGTCCCGGCAGACTGGCGGCTCTGGCGGCCGCGGCACTGCTACCGGTCTCGCTCGCCGCCTGCGGTGACGACAGCGGCGCAGGAGGCGCGCAGGCCGAGGGTGACCCGGCGGCGTGCGAGAACTACCCCAGCGAGGACGTCACGCTGCTGGTCCCCTACTCCGCCGGCGGTGGGTTCGACGCGTGGGCGCGGTTGCTGGCCCCGTTCCTCGAGGAGGAGCTGGGCGGCGAGGCTGCGGTCCGTGTGGAGAACCAGCCCGGCGGTGGTGGCATGCGCGCGATCAACACGGTGTACTCGGCCGAGCCCGACGGCACCACCTTGGTGTTCACCGAACCGGGCTATGTCGCGGTGAACCAGATCCTCGGCAACGTGGAGGAGGGGTTCGACGTGACCAACCTCGCCTACCTCGGGCAGACGACCGCCGACCCGCAGGTGTTCGTGGTCGCGGCGGACTCCGACATCGAGACGATCGAGGACCTCGTCGCCGCCGGTCCGGTCAAGCACGCGGGTCAGGACATCTCACCGATCGAGACCATCACCTACGACGCGTACGGCGTGGAGGCCGAGTACATCCTCCACGAGGGCACCTCGGATGTCGTCCTGGCGGTCCGCCGCGGCGACTCCGACGTCGCGGTGGCCTCGCTCAGCAGCATCCTGCCCTTCATGGAGGCCGGTGAGGTGAAGCCGATCCTCTACCTCGGCACCGAGGAGATCACGCCCGAGCTGGTCGGCTACGAACAGCTGCAGGGCGTCCAGACGGCGGCCGAGACGGGGCACCCCGAGCTGGCCGACGTCCTGGAGCAGCACCGCGTCCTGGTGACCGCCCCGGGCACTCCGGACTGCATCGCCGAGCCTCTCGAGGAGGCGCTGATGAACACGCTGGAGAACGAGGAGTTCCTCCAGTTGGCCGAGGAGTCCGACCTGCGTGTCGTGCCGGCGAGCGGCGAAGAGGCCGCGGAGTTCGTGTCGAACACGGTGGAGACCTTCGCCGAGTACGAGGACGTGCTCGAGGAAGCGGCAGGCTGAGCGACCGGGGCCCGCACCTCCACCGGTGCGGGCCCCGACCCCACCGTGGTGGCCCCGACAGGTGAGTGCCTGATGCGATGGAGAAGGCGATGATCATTCCCTCTGAGCGTCCGCAGTTCGGTCCAGCGCGTTCCCGGGTGGGGGCCCGCCGATGATCGACGGACTGCTGGGCGCGGTGTCGGTCCTGATGGCATGGCCGAATCCGGTGCTGCTCGTGGCCGGCGTGCTGTTCGGCATGCTGATCGGTTTCCTCCCCGGCATGGCCGGATCGGTCGCCTTGGCGCTGCTCATCCCGATCAGCTTCACCATGGACCCCGAAGACGCGGTGCTGTTCCTCATCGCCGCATACAGCCCGGCCGGCTTCGGGGGAATGCTCACCTCGATCCTCGTGAACACCCCCGGCTCTCCCGAGAACGCCGCCACCACGTTCGACGGCTATCCGATGGCCAAACAGGGCCGGGCCGGCGCCGCCATCGGCGCCGCCACCGCAGCTTCCGTCCTCGGCGGGTTGTTCGGCACTGCCGTGCTGCTGGCGCTCATCCCGCCGGCGCAGAGCCTGGTGCTCTCCTTCTCCTATCCCGAGTTCCTGATGATGGCGATCCTCGGCCTGACGGTCATCGCCGTGATCACCGACCGCAACACCTTCAAAGGGCTCGCGGCCGCAGCCGTCGGCTTCCTGCTGGCATTCGTCGGGCTGGAGCCGATCACCGGCAGCCCGCGCTTCACCTTCGACCAGTTCTACCTCTGGGACGGCGTCAACATCGTCCCCGTCCTCATCGGCCTCTTCGCCGGTGCGGAGGTGCTCGCGCTCTTCGGCAAGGGCACGAGCATCGCCGAGCAGGGCGCGGCGGACACGCACGTCGCGCGGGTGCTCGCGGACAAGTCCGAGCCGGTGACCTTCTGGGAGGGCGTGCGAGTCACCTTCCGGCACTGGTTCCTCGTGATCCGCGCGTCGATCATCGGCACGGTCATCGGCGTGATCCCCGGCGTGGGCGGTGCCGTCTCCGGCTTCCTCGCCTATTCGCACGCCAAGCAGTCCTCACGGACGCCGGAACGGTTCGGCAAGGGCGCCGTGGAAGGCGTCATCGCCGCGGAATCGGCGAACGATGCCAAGGAGGGCGGATCACTCCTGCCGACCGTGGCCTTCGGCATCCCCGGAACGGTCGGGATGGCGATCCTGCTCGGGGCGCTGATCATGCAGGGCATCCCAGCCGGCCCGACCCTCATGATCGAGCACATCGACCTCGTGTACACCCTCGTCATCGGCATGGTCGCGGCCAAGTTCGTCGCCCCCATCGTGGTCTATGCGGTGGCGCGGTACGCGACGAAGCTCACGGCGCTGAGGCCCGGCCTGTTCACCCCGCTGATCGCGGTAGCAGCATTGGTCGGGTCCTACACGATCGGGCTGGAGATCCTCGACGTCGTCGTGGCCCTGGTGTTCGGCTACGTCGGCTATGCCATGCGCCGGTACGGCTTCTCTCGCGTGGCGCTCATCATCGCTCTGGTCCTGGGCGAGCTGGTCGAGCGGTCCTACTACCAGATGGTGGCCACCTTCGGCTCGCCCATGCCGCTCCTGACCCGACCCATCTCGGCGGTCCTGGTCACGGTCTGCGCCCTCGTCCTCCTCTTTGCCGCCTGGCAGGCATATCGGCGGGCACGGTCGGCGGAGCGCGCCTCGGTGGAAGGTGAGGACGACGAGGAGCTGGCCAGCGCGCCCCGTCAGCCGGGCCGGATCATCTTCGACGCCCTGCTGCTCGTGTTCTCCGCGGCGATCGTCGTCCAGGCGTTCGACATCGAGAACGAGGCGGCGACGATGCCGCTGTTGATCGGCATCCCCGTGGTCGGGGCACTGACCCTGCAACTCTTCCTCGATGCGCTGCCCGGGGCTGCAGTGCGGATCCGCTCCACGCTCGTGTCGGTCACCGGCGGACGCCGCCAGCGGGCGGTGAGTGCGCCCTCCCCGGATCCGGTGACCGTCGATCCGGCCGCCGCCACGACCGGCCACACATCGGTGCTGGAGGAGGCCCGTACCCGGACGCAGGCAGCCGAGCTGGCGGCCGAGCAGGAGGAGGAGCAAGAGATGTCCGGCCGGCAGGTCCTGCTGAGGCAGACCGCCTTCGGGCTGTGGGCCGTGGGCTTCGTCGCGCTGGCCTGGCTGGTCGGCTTCGTGGTGGCGATCCCGGTGGCCCTGCTGTTCTTCCTCCGGCTGCTCGCTCGAGAGAGCTGGCTGCGCAGCGTGCTGGTGACACTGGGGTCGTGGGCCTTCCTCTACGGACTGTTCGTCGTCCTGCTCGACGTCCCGCTGTAGTGAGGACCAACGGTACGGAGCATTGCTGGGACGACGTGCTCGGTGACGAGGAGCGCCTGGTCGCGCGCGGGTATGCCGGTCCCCGTCCCGTGCGGGGCAGGCGCGCCCTGGTGATGATCGACCTGTACAACCGCGCGTTCGGCACGCGGCCGGCGCCGCTGGCCGAGGCGATCGCCGAGGCGCCCGCCAGCTGCGGTTCCGTGGCGTGGGACGCGCTGCCCGGGCTCACCGCGTTGCTGGGCACCGCCCGGACCGCAGGAGTGCCCGTCATCCACACGGTCGCCGGCGTAGCAGCCGCCACGACGACGCTGCGGGCGCTCACCTCCATCGCGGCCGGCAGCGAAGGCCTTCCGGCGGACTGGGCCGACCGCATCGTCGACCCGCTGACCCCGGTCGATGGAGAGGTCGTCATCGCGAAGGACCGTGCGAGCGCGTTCTTCGGCACGACGCTCGACACGGTGCTCCGCCGGGCAGGGGTCGATGCGCTGGTCGTGTGCGGCGAGACAACCAGTGGGTGCGTCCGAGCCACGGTCGTCGACGCCTACTCGCTCGGGTTCGACGTCGTCGTGGTCGAGGACGCCACGTTCGACCGCAGTCCGCTCTCCCACAAGGCGAGCCTGTTCGACATGCACCTCAAGTACGCCACCGTCGTCGATGTCGAGCAGGGCTGTGCGCTGCTCCGCAGCGATGAACCAGCAATCCTGGACGCCTCCTGACGAAGCGTTCGCCGCGTCGTCCGGCGCTAGGAAGGAAGACCCAGTTGTCCGATACCAGCGAAAGAATCACCCTCTCCGTCAACGGGATCTCCCAGGAGGTCACCACCGCCCCTTCGCGCTCGCTGCTGGAGGTGCTGCGCGAGGATCTGGCACTGACCGGGGCCAAGGAGGGCTGCGGAGTAGGCGTCTGCGGCGCGTGCAGCGTGCTGGTCGACGGGAAACTGATGTCGTCCTGCATCGTGCCCGTCGGAATGGTCCAGGGACGCGCGGTCACGACGGTGGAGGGGCTCGCGGCGGAGGACGGCACACTGACGCCGGTCCAGACCGCATTCATGGAGTGCGGCGGCTTCCAGTGCGGCATCTGCACACCGGGGCAGGTGGTCGCGGCGACGGCCCTCCTCCGCGAATGCCCGGACCCCGCAGCCGAGGAGGTCCGGGAGTGGATGACGGGCAACCTCTGCCGGTGCACCGGCTACTACTCCATCGTCGCCGCCGTCCTCCAGGCCGCCAAGGCCGGCCAGGGGGAGTCCGACTGATGCGCCCGTTCCGGTACCACAGGCCCGGGACGGTGGCAGAGGCTGCCCAGCTCATCGCCGATCTCGGCGAGGACGGCGCGATCCTCGCGGGTGGCACGTCGCTCATGACGCTCGCACGGCTCGGCCTGGCCGAGCCCCAGCACGTCGTCGGGCTCGCCGGCGTGCCGGAACTCTGCGGCATCGAGGGGAACTCCGGGGACGGGATCACGCTCGGTGCCATGGCGACGCTCCGGCAGGTCGAGACCATCCCGCCGGTGCGCAGGTTGGCCCCGGGACTGGCCGAGGCGGCACACCAGGTGGCGACGGTGCGGATCCGGAACCAGGCCACGGTCGGCGGGACTCTCGTCCACGCCGACCCGAGCCAGGACCTGCCGCCGATGCTGATGGTGTACGACGCCGTCGCGCGGCTCACCGGGCCCACGCGGACGCGGGAGGTCCCTGTCGCCGAACTGTTCGTCGACTTCTTCGAGACGGTCGTCGACCCGGACGAGATCCTCACCTCGGTCCACCTCCCCCCGGCGTCGCTCGGGGTGATCGCGGGCTATCTCAAGTTCCTGCCTCGGACCCAGGACGACTACGCGACGATCTCGGTCGCGGCCGGACTGACGGTCGTCGACGGGTGCATCGACACGGCGCGCATCGCGGTGGCAGGGGGAGGATCGACACCCCAGAGGTGCCGCGAGGCCGAGTCCGCTCTGGTCGGCGGCGGTACGGACGTCGCCGGTCTCGCCGCCGCCGCCGACCTGGTTCCCGAGGCTCTCGACCCGGTCAGCGACGCACGCGGGTCGGGGGACTACAAGCGGGAGATGGCCCGCATCAGCACGCGCAGACTGCTCCAGCGACTCGTCTCGGAGAGCGCCACGTGACCACCAACCTGCCCTTCGCGATCCCTGAAGTCCGGCACGAGGGGCCCCTGAAGGTGACCGGCCACGCCCGGTACACAGCCGACCACGCCCTCCCTGGGCAACTCCATGCCGCCTGTCTCGGGAGCGGCGTCGCGCATGCCCGGATCGTGCGGATCGACACGACGGCAGCCGAGCAGGTCCCGGGGGTCCGTGCGGTGCTCACGGCGGCGGACATCGGGGACGTGCGCTACGGACGTCAGCTCCGCGACATGCCTGTGCTCGCGTCGGACCGGGTCCGGTTCATGGGGCAGCGGGTCGCCGCCGTGGCCGCCGACACCCGCCAGGCAGCGGAGGAGGCGGTGCGACTCATCGACGTGGAGTACGAGGAGTTGCCGACGCTGCTCGACCCGCGCCTGGCCACGACGCCCGACGCGCCGGTCCTCCATCCCGAAGCCGAGGCGTACCGGCTCGTGCAGGGCGCCCGTCACGCTCCTGCCCATCCGAACATCCAGGGCGAACTGGTTGTCGGCGCCGGGGCCGAGGAGCTGGCAGCCGCCTTCGGCCGGGCGGACCACGTCTTCGAGCACACCTTCCGGACCCCTCGGCAGCATCAGGGCTACATCGAACCCCACGCGGCGATCGTCTGGTTCGACGACGACGTCTGCCATGTGATCTCGACCAACAAGGCCCCGTTCGGCCTCCGGCAGCAGATGGCCGCCGCCACAGGTCACCCGGTGGACAAGATCGTCGTCTACAACAAGTTCATCGGCGGGGATTTCGGGGGGAAGGGCTTCTCGCTCGACGAGTACGTCTGCTTCTACCTGGCGCGCGAGACCGGGCGGCCGGTGCGTTCGATCATGTCCTACCTGGAGGACCTGAGCTCCACGGCCCCCCGGCACGCCACCGAGCTCACCCTTCGCACCGGGGTCACACGGGACGGCACGTTCGTCGCGCACTCGGCCGAGGTGCTGTTCGACGGTGGGGCCTACGGGGCGGCGAAGGCGAACGCGCATCTCGTTCCCCACGGTGGCGTGGACACCATGTCCGCGTACTCCGTCCCCGCCACTCACCACCGGCTCACCGCGGTCTACACGAACGCGGCGCCCGGCGGGCACATGCGTGCTCCGGGGGACGTGCAGGCCATCTTCGCGGGCGAATCCCACGTCGACATGATCGCGAGCGAGCTGGGGATCGACCCCGTTGAGCTGCGGCGGAAGAACCTGGCCGGTGGGAAGACGGAAGGGCAGGATCCCAGCGAGACGGCAGCGGTCATCGACCAGGTCCTCCTACGGGCCGCTGACGGGATCGACTGGTCCGGTGTCCGCTCGCCGGGTCGCGGAGTGGGGGTCGCCCTCTACCGCCGGAAGGGCGGCACCGGGAGAGGCGGCGTGGTGATGCGGGCGCTGAGCCCGGACCGCATCCAGGTGATCACGGGAGCGGCCGACCAGGGCGGCGGCACGGTGACGATGATCGCGCGGGTCGCGGCCGCGACGATGGGCATCCCGGAGCGGCAGGTGGAGGTCGTCCAGCAACCGACCGCGGAGGCTCTTTTCGATTCCGGGGCCGGAGCCAGCCGGGTGACCCGGGTCCTCGGTGAGGCGACGCGACTCGCCGCGACCGAGCTGTCGCGGCTCATAGCGGAACCTGGGGCGGTGTTCCCGGTCGAGGTGGCGCAGGAGGTGGTGGCACCGGCGGACGAGGACTGCGGCGCCTACGGGGCGCTCGCGGTGGAGGTCGAGGTGGACGAGGAAACGGGCCAGATCCGCGTCGTCGAGGCGGTCCTGGCCGCAGACACCGGAACGGTGATCAGTCCCCTGGCACACCGGGGTCAACTGGAAGGCGGCTTCGTCTACGGGCTCGGCGGAGCGCTCATGGAGGAGCTGCCGGTCGAGGGCGGCCAGATCATGTGCGGCACGCTCGGCGACTACAAGCTGCCCACGTCGCCCGACGTGCCTCCCCTGCGCATCGTGTCCGTGGCAGGCGAATCGGGCACCGGCCCGTACGGGGCCAAGGCGGTGGGGGAGTTCGGCAACCTGGGAGTCGCGCCGGCCATCGCCAACGCCGTCGCCCGTGCCAGCGGCGTGCGGCTCCAGCAGCTTCCCCTTTCGGCGGAGGCGGTGCACGCGCGGCTCCGGCAGACCGGACCGGAGTCCGCACCGCCACGCGAGCCGGGGGGCTAGTGCCGGGGAAGGATGGCCACTAGTATGCATACGGACGTATACGGCACGCGGTGCGGGAGGGCAGGCATGGGTGGCTTCCGCCGGTCCCGGCTCTCACCGCCGGCGAACGCGGGCACTTCGCGGTGAAGTTCCTCCGACCTGAGACTCTCGGCGAAGCCGCCGCGCTGGCGCGCGAGCACGAGGACGCCAAGTTCATCAGCGGCGGCACCGCCGTCGTCCTGATGCTGCAGCAGCGGCTGATCTTCCCCACGCATCTCATCTCCCTCACCGGGGTGACCGATGTACCCGGCTGGCGGGAGGTGCGCCGCACCGAGACGGGCCTGCGGATCGGCGGCGGCGTACTGCTGTCGGCGGTGGCCCGTTCTGCACACGTCCGGGAGCTCGCCCCCAGTCTCGCCTCGGCCGCCGGCGTGGTCGGCAACGCGCGGATCCGCAATCAGGCCACGACGGGCGGCAACGTGGCCGAGTCCGACTACGCATCCGACCCTCCCTCTGTGCTGGTATCCCTGGGCGCGACCGTCGAGGTGGATGACGGCACGGCGGCGCGCATCGTGCCGGCGGCGGAGATGTTCACCGACTTCTTCACCACCGATCTGCGCACCGGCGAGGTGGTCACTGCGGTGCACGTCCCGGCCGCCGGCCCGGGGAGCCACGCGTCCTACACCAAGTTCTGCAGCCGGTCGGCCGAGGACCGCCCATGCGTGGGAGTGGCAACCGCGGCACGTCTGCAGGACGGCGTGCTCGCCTCCCTGGAGGTCGTGCTCGGCGCCGTCGCCGCGATCCCGCAGCGCTGGCCGGAGGTCACCCGGGCGGCGCTGGGTCGGCCGCTCGACGAGCAGGTGGCCCAGGAGGTCGCCGAGGAGTACGCGATGCTGGTCGACCCGATCGACGACCACCGCGGCTCGGCCTGGTACCGACGGGAGATGGTCCGGGTACAGGTGCGTCGCAGCCTGCTGGAGCTTGCCGGGGACGGGGGAGCAGCGTGAGTCCCGCACTGAACCCGGGCGCGGCGCCGCTGTCGCGGCGCGCCGTCGGCGATGCCGTCGACCGCGTCCGCGGCACGTTCACCTTCGCGGTGGACCGGCGGATCGAGGGCACGCTGCACGCCGTCGCCGTGCGCAGCGTCGCCCCCCACGGTCGGATCACCTCCATCGACGCCGCCGACGCCCTGGCCGTGCCCGGAGTCGTGGCGGTCATCGACGGTTCGCACGTCGCCGCGGACGACGGGATCTCACCGTGGTACGGGGAGAACCGTGCCGATCAGCCGGTCCTGGCCATCGGGAAGGTGCGCTACGTCGGTGAGCCGGTGGCCCTGGTCATCGCCGATTCCCGCGCTACCGCGGAGGCGGCGGCCGCCCAGGTGTGGGTGGACATCGAGGAGCTGCCCCACGTCGTCGATCCGGTGCTGGCCGGTGCGCCGGACGCGCCGCAACTTCACGACGAGTGGCCGAACAACGACAGCGGTACGTGGACCCTGGTGCACGGCGACGCCGAGCGGGCCATGGCAACCGCCGCACACGTGCACACGGCCACCTACACGTCCCCGGCCCAGAACCACGTGCCGATGGAGCCGCACAGCGCGACCGGCGCCTGGCTGCCCGACGGCTCGCTGGAGGTGTGGACCGGCACGCAGTCCCCCTATGTGGTGCGACAGCGACTGGCCACCATGTTCCGGCTCGATCCCGACCGGGTGCGGGTGCGCGGAGACAGCCTCGGCGGGGCCTTCGGCTCCAAGATCGACCTCCGGCTGGAGGGGCTGGTCGCGCTGGCCTCCCGCGCTGTCGGGGCGCCGGTCCGCATGGAGCTGCGCCGCGACGAAGTCTTCCAGAGCGCGTCCAAGCACGCCGCGACCGTCACCATGACGACGGGTGTCGACGAGGACGGCCTGCTGGTGGCGCGGATCATAGACATCGTCTGGAACTCCGGCGCCTACGCGCTCCAGACGCCACGGTCCAGCCGCACCGGCATGATCCGCTCGCCCGGGCCGTACCGGATCCCGCACGTGCTGGCCCGCTCGGTGGCCCGCTACACCAACACCGTTCCCACCGGGCCGTTCCGGGGCGCGATGACCGGGCAGGTCTGCTGGGCCCACGAGAGCGCCGCCGACGAGATCGCCGCCGAGCTGGGCGTGGATCCGGTGGAGTGGCGTCGGCGCAACCTCCTGCGCGACGGCGACGCCTTCGCCACCGGCGACGTCATGCACGAGATGCACTACGTGGACCTGCTCACCGCCGTCGACGACGCGCTGACCGCCGACGCGCCGCCCACTTCCTCCACCCGCACCCGCACCCGCCGGCGCGGACGCGGCGTCGCGGCCGTCCTGAAGACGACGCGCACGCCGACCCGCTCGGAGGCACAGGTCCAGGTCGACGCCGAGGGGCAGGTGGCAGTGCGGACGAGCGCGGTGGAGATGGGCCAGGGAGCAGCGGCTTCCCTGGCCGAGATGGCGGCCCGCCGTCTCGACATGCCTGCAGAGGACGTGTCGGTCTCCTGGCCGGACACCGGCTGGACACCGTTCGACCAGACGACGAGCTCCAGCCGGACCACCTTCGCTACGGGGCTCGCCGTCGAACGTGCGGCCTCGGACCTGCGCGCCTGCATCGCCCAGCAGGTCGCTCAGCCTTGGGGCATCACCCCTGACCAGGTCGTGCACCGCGACGGCTGCGTCAGCTCGCCTGGCGATCCTGCCCAGCGGATGACCTACGCCGACGTGGTGCGCAGCTCGGGTGCCGGGGAACTCGTCGGCACCGGCCGCTACGAGACCCCGCCGGGTGCCGGCCGGCTGGACCCCGAGACCAGTCAGGGGAACGTGAGCGTGCACTTCCACCAGGGAGTGGTCGGTGTGGAGGTCGAGGTCGACACCGAGACCGGCCGGGTGCACGTCCTGCGGGCGCACGGCGCAACCTACGCCGGCCGCCTCATCGATGCCGAACGAGCCCGCAAGCAGATCGAGGGCGGCATGCTGTTCGGCCTCGGGCAGGCGGTGATGGAGGAGACCCTCTACGAGGCCGGGCAGATGATCAACCCGAACCTCTCCGACTACCAGATTCCTTCGCTGCTCGACGTGCCCCTGACGAGCAGCACCGTGCTCAGCGATGCCGACCCGGACGCCGAGCCGCACGGGATCGGCGAGAGCACGGTGCCGCCCATGGCGCCCGCCGTCGCCAACGCCGTGCACGACGCCGTGGGCGTACGGATCCGGGACCTGCCCGTCACGGCCGAGAAGGTTCTCCGAGCCCTCCGGGAGAAGCAAGCCGATGACCGAAAGAACTGAGTCGAGGCCCGTCGAGGTAGCGGTGGACGGCCGGACCCGCGCCTTCGATGTCCGCACGGACGAGACCTTGCTGGAGACGCTCCGCGACCGCTGCGGAACGACGAGCGTGCGCTACTGCTGCGGCATCGGGGTGTGCGGCACGTGCACGGTGCTCCTCGACGGGGACGCGGTGAGTTCGTGCCTGCTGCTGACCGTCATGGCCGAGGGGCGGCAGGTGACCACCCCGCAAGGTCTTGCGGCCACGAGCTGCTCGGCCATCTCGTCGGCGCAGCAGGCCTTCGTCGACGCCGGGGCGTTCCAGTGCTCGTACTGCATCCCGGGCATGGCACTGGCCGCCCAGGCCGCCATCGACCGCGACCCCGAAGCGTCCGTCGACCACCTGGTCGACGAACTCGCGGGCAATCTCTGCCGCTGCGGTTCCTATCCGCAGGTCCGCGAGGCCCTGGAGCGGCTGGTTTCCGGACCGACCGACGACACCGCGACGACTCCCGAGGAAGTTCACCAGTGAGCACAGTACGGCTCGTGATGGCCTGCGGTGACTACGACATCACTCGACCACTGGTCGACGGTGTCGTCACGCCGAAGGGCGTCGACCTCGTGACGATGACCTACCCCTCTCCGCAGCGCCACTGGCGGATGCTCAAGCACCACGAGTTCGACATCGCCGAGATGTCCCTGGGGTCCTTCGTCGCCAAGCGCAGCCGCGGAGAGGACGACCTCGTCGCCATCCCGGTCTTTCCGCACCGCCGGTTCCGGCACGGCTACGCCTTCGTGTCCGCGGCTGCAGGGGTCACCGAGGCCGCGGACTTCGCCGGTCGGACCGTCGGCGTGCGCAGCTGGCAGACGACCGCCGGGGTCTGGCTGCGCGGCATCCTCGCCGAACACCACGGCATGGACCTCACCGCGGTCCGGTGGATCGCCCAGGACGGCGAGGACGTGCCCCTGGAGCTGCCGCCCGGGCTGAGCCTCGAGACGGTGACCCCCGGCGAGGACGTCGTCAACGGGTGCGTCAATGGGGACGTCGCGGGCCTGATCTATCCGGAACTGCCCGGGCCCGTGCTGGCGGGGGAACCGACGATCCGCCGGATCTTCCCGGATCCGCGCCAGGCCGAGCAGGACTACTACCGCAGTACGGGAATCTTCCCCATCATGCACGTTGTCGCCATCCGTGCCGACGTGGCCGAGCGGTACCCATGGCTACCGCGCAACCTCATGGACGCTTTCGACGCGGCGAAGGCCACGGCCATGCGTCGGTTGCAGGACCCGCGGACGGTGAGCCTCGCCTGGCTCCGGGCGCTTCAGGAGGAGGAGCGCGCCCTGCTCGGCCCGGACCCGTGGCACTACGGCCTCGACGACAGCAACGCCCACACGCTGCAGACGTTTTTGCGTTATGCGCTGGAGCAGGGGGTGGCCTCGCGGGCACTCACCCCGGAGGAGTTGTTCCACCCGGCGACCTTGGAGAACCCGCCGGCCTATGTCTGACGAGCGCCATCGCTGGGGACGCGTCAGCTCAGCGAACGCTCCCGATGAAGTCGGCCATGACCTGACGCCGTGCCGCGTCGGTCCGGGCGTACTCGTAAGCGTGGGCGGCGGCCATCGCGCTGCGGACGAGGGCGACCTGGCCGGCGAGCGCCCGCTGCATCCGAGGCCACTGGGTCTGAGGCCAGGTAGCGATAGTGGTCTGCCCGTGGATGCCGGTGGTGCTGGTCACTTTCATTCTCCTCGCTTGATGCTTTCGTTAAGTCCTGGCACTTAGCATAGGCGCTTCTTTGTGGATTATCTGCGCTCTGGCCTGTGAGAACCAGCACGTCCTGGGACCATTTTATTGCCTGGGTCACAGGGGTGGTCCGCCGGGGGCCCACATCATTGCCTCGGTCGCACCGTCCGTGCCCGACCGGGGCTTCGGCCGCTCGGCGCACGGCGCACGGTCGGGAGGCGCAGAAGCGCGAGGAATACGGCAAACGACGCCGGCGCCGCAGCAATCAATCAAATAAAGCAGGCTCCCGAGCAATTCGGGGTGCATTCTCCAAGCATTTCCTCGGCCCGTCCACGACGGAGGTGTCACGGCTCTTCGCAATTGCTGTGCAGCCGGGGGCGGAAGCCACCGGCTCCAGCCTCGATCCACCATCGATGGTGGTCGCGTCCGCCGGTCCATGATTCGATCTTGATTGCCTGATCGGGGCGTGGATCAGCCGCCGCTCTGTCCGGCTCTTCCACGGTCGGTCTCCGGTCGGGCCCGGTAGGGCGGTGGTCGGGTCAGGCCGCTGCCGGTGGGCCGAGCGTGGCGCCGAACAGCGGGGTCCAGGCGTGTTCCCACGGCCGGTCGCGGGGCAGGTGCAGCCGCAACCGCCGCACGGAGCGCCGACTCATCGATGGCGGCGATCGCCTTGCGCACCGCGGCGCCCATCCGGGCGGTGATCCAGAACCGGGCCCCACCGCGGCTGGCGGCGGCGATGACGTCGTGGCAGTAGAACGCCGAGTCTGCGCGCACCAGCACCAGCCCGCTGCGATCGGGGCCGCCGGCGCCGCAGGCCCGGGCAGTGCCCAGCGCCTCGCCCAGCAGCTTCCCCGCTCCGCGGGCGGACTTGACCGCGCCCTTGCGCAGCTTGGCGGCGCCGATTGCCGGCGCCGCGATCGGGATGGAGATCGTGGCCAGTAGCGCGTTGAGGCCCTTGACCTTGTTGTAGCCGTAGCCGGCGCCCTGCTTGGCGTAGCCGTGGGTCTCTCGCATCGTGTCGTCCAGATCCAGGACGGTGCCCGCAGGTGGTTCCTGGCGGCGCACAGCGCCGTCAGGCGCTGGCGTTGCCTGTCGGTGAGCAGGTCGGCGCCGGTGTGCGCGGTCCGCCGTGCGGCGTGGAGCGGGTCGCTCTCGCGACCCCGTGGCCGCGGAGAGCTTGCTGGACACGGCGGCGACACCGGTCCAGGGGTATCGCCGGCCGAGCGGACCGGCCCCTGTGCGCAGGGGAAAGGCTTCCGCTGCGGGGCCGGGATCACCCTGCGGTCGCCCTCGGCGGAGTCGTCCACCAGGTGTCCGCCTGCGGTCCGTGCTCACGCTGGCCGAGCCGCGAATCGGCGCAGAACGACGAGCTCGGACGACTGGAGCATGACCGGCCCCTGCTCGTGCGTCGCCCCGGGTCGGCGGAGCTCCTCGCTGACCGGCCTCCGCCACGGGCAGTCCCTGCTCGGCGGACCAGCCGGAATGCTCGAGTTCGGCCGAGACCCGAAGCTATCGTCCGTCCGTCGATCGGGAGCAGGCCAGGTCGACGACCTCACCGTGGGTGGATACCTGCGTGCGGCGTCCGGAGAGCTCTCGGGAGCCGTGGTCAGCGTGACCGGCGTGCGCCCCGGGCGCGACGAGGATGTCGTCGTCCATCACGTCATCGACTGAACGGAGCTCCGCCGCCCGCCGCGGCCGAAGCGGTCCCCGGTCCGCAGCGGCCATGCCCCCGCGGGCAGCTCCCCGCCCCGCGCTCGACGCCGGCCGCGCTGAGCGTCGCTACTCAGACCAGCTGGGCGGTGAGCGCGGTCCGCGCGCGGACGGCGTGGTCGGGGGAGTCGGTGATCAGCCCGTCGACACCGAGCGCGAGCAGCTGCAGCGCGTCGCCGACGGCGTCGCCGAGGTCGCTGGGCGAGTCGCCGCGACGCAGGTGCTCCGGCAGGTAGGCGTTCTCGGCGCGCAGCGTCCAGCAGTAGACGGCGAGCTGGGCGGCGTGCGCCTGGGCGACCAGGTGCCTGGTGCGCGGAGCGGAGGCGGCGCTGGCCAGCACCCGCTCCCGGCTCGGCGCGATCGCCTGCGCGTAGGTGGAGATCTCGCGGAGGCCCGACGGGGTCACCATCGCGTCCCCGGTGCGGGTGTCGTCGACGAGCTGGGCCATCTGCGGGCTGCCGTCACCCAGGCGGGCACGCAGGTCGCGCAGCACGGCGGGGTCGAAGGCCTGGACGACGACCGTGCCGTCCGCGCGGTCCGCGCCGAGCCGGCGCAGCTCGGCGGAGACCAGCTCCGCCATCGGCATGCCCAGGGCGTCCCACCACTCGGGGTGCTTGAGCTCGGCGAGCACGCGCACCTGCCGGTCGGCGGTCGAGCGGCAGCGCGCCAGCTCGACGACCTCGGCGAGGGTGAGGATGCCGAACCGGCCGTCGTAGGCGGTGTTGGTCGGGCGCAGCGCCGGCATCCGCTCGACCGAGCGCAGGGTGCGCAGTTCGGCGTAGGTGAAGTCCTCGGTGAACCAGCCCGTGCAGAGCTGCCCGTCCACCTCCTTGCGGGTGCGGCGGTCGGCGAACTCCGGGTGCTCGGCCACGTCCGTGGACAGCGAGAGCTCGTTCTCGTGCCGGACGACGAGCACGCCGTCGCGGCTGACCACCACGTCGGGCTCGATCAGCTCGGCTCCGAGGTCGATGGCCAGCTCGAAGCTCGCCGCGGTGTGCTCCGGCCGGTAGGCCGGGGCTCCGCGGTGTCCGATGACGACGGGCCGGGGAAGGCGTGTCGCGGGCCTGGTGGCCAGCGACTCGGTCGCGCGCATGGCGTCCACAACACAGGAATCGGATGAATCGGGGGCGAACTGAAGGGAACTGATTGCGCACGATCAGTAGTCCGTCTTCCTGACCTGCGACGCTTCAGGACAAATGTGGTCCAAATCACCTGATGTGTCTGGGACTGCTGGGGTTCGGGCCCGTCGTGACCATCGCTGGAACCCGTCCGTCTCGCAGCCGGACGCACCTCCTCCCCGGTTCCCGCGGACCTCCGCCGGCCGGGGTCGGTAGGGTCGCCGCTCGTGCGCGTGCTGGTGATCGGCTCCGGTGCCCGGGAGCACGCCCTGTGCGTGGCTCTGCAGTCCGACCCCGCGGTGAGCGCCCTCGCGTGCGCACCCGGGAATGCGGGGACGCAGGTGATCGCCCCACCGCCCGAGAGTGGTGCGGCGCCGACCCTCTCCGATCCCGACGCCGTCGCCGGCCTGGCGCGGGACTGGCGGGCCGACCTCGTCGTCATCGGGCCGGAGGTGCCCCTCGTGGCCGGGGCGGCCGACGCCGTGCGCGACGCGGGCATCGCCTGCTTCGGCCCGTCCGCGCAGGCCGCCCAGCTCGAGGGCAGCAAGTCCTTCGCCAAGCACGTCATGACCGCGGCCGGCGTCCCCACCGCCCGCTCGTGGGCCGTCGGCGGCGCAGCGGAGCTGGAGACCGCGCTCGACGAGGTCGCGGCGGCCACCGGCGGCGCCCCGTACGTCGTCAAGGACGACGGCCTGGCCGCGGGCAAGGGTGTCGTCGTCACCGGGGACCGGGAGGCCGCCGTCGCCCACGGCCGCTCCGTGCTGGACGCCGGGGGGTCGGTGCTGGTCGAGGAGTACCTGGACGGGCCCGAGGTGTCGCTGTTCGCCGTCACCGACGGGACCACCGTGCTGCCGCTGGTGCCGGCCCAGGACCACAAGCGCCGCGACGACGGCGACGCCGGCCCCAACACCGGCGGCATGGGCGCGTACGCGCCGCTGCCCTGGGCGCCCCCCGGCCTGGTGGAGGAGGTCCTGGCGACGGTCCTGCAGCCCACCGTCGACGAGATGGCCCGCCGGGGTGAGACGTTCAGCGGCCTGCTCTATGCGGGGCTGGCCCTGACCTCGCGCGGGGTGCGGGTGGTGGAGTTCAACGCGCGCTTCGGCGACCCGGAGACCCAGGTGGTGCTGCCCCTGCTGGAGACGCCGCTGGGCGGGCTGCTGCACGCCGCGGCCACCGGCGCGCTCGCCGACCACCCGCCGCTGCGCTGGCGCACCGGGGCCGCGGTCACCGTCGTGGTGGCCGCGCCGGGCTACCCGGCGGCGCCGCGGACGGGTGATCCGATCACGGGGGCCGACGGCGACGGCGTGCTGCACGCCGGCACCGCGCTCACCGCCGACGGGACCGTGGTCTCGGCCGGCGGCCGGGTGCTGGCGGTGACCGCGGTGGGCGAGGACCTCGCCGCCGCCCGCCAGGCCGCCTACGAGCGGGTCGCCGGGGTGCGGCTGGCCGACGCGCACTGGCGCACCGACATCGCGCTGGCCGCCGTCGAGGGCCGCATCGCGCCCGTCGAGGGCTGAACGCGGACGACGTCAGCCGGCGCTGACCACCGGCGGGGCCCGTTCGGGCCGGGGCTCGGGCGGGCGGGGCCCCTCGTGCCGCCGGCTCAGGTAGGTGCCGGCGACGTTCACGCAGGCGACCGTGGGGACGGCGATCAACGCGCCGAAGATCCCGCCGATCAGCAGGCCGGCCGCGATCGCCAGCACCACCGCCAGCGGGTGCACGTGCACGGCGCGGCCCAGCAGCAGCGGCTGCAGGACGTGCCCCTCCAGCTGCATGACGGCGATGACGACCGCCAGCGCGATCAGCGCCTTGATCGGGCCGACGGCGACCAGCGCCACCAGCACGGCCACCGTGCCGGCGAGGAAAGACCCGATGATCGGGATGAAGGCGCCCAGGAAGACCAGCGCGGACAGCGGGATGACCAGCGGCACCCCGAGGACCGCCAGCCCGATGCCGATGCCGATGGCGTCGACCATCGCCACGGCCACGGTGGCCCGCACGTAGCTGATCAGGGTGCGCCAGGCCCGCCGCGCGGCCTCGTCGACGTAGGCGCGGGAGTCGGCGGGGAACAGGCCCACCACCCAGAGCCAGATCGAGCGGCCGTCCTTGAGGAAGAAGAAGAGCGTGAACAGCGCCAGGACGAGCCCGGCGAACACCTCCCCGACGGTGGCCGCGGTGGTGATGGCGCCCGAGGCGATGGTGTCCTGGTTGGCGACCAGGGTCTCCTGCGCCTGGGCGACGGCGTCGTCGAGCTGGCCACGGGTGATCGGGAAGGTGCGGACGACGAAGCTCTGCACCTGCCCCAGGCCTTCGCTGACCTGCGCGGCGAGGTCGCCGAAGCCGGTGCTGACCTGCTGGACGACGAGCGTGATGATCCCGGAGACCACGCCCAGGCCGACGACGAGCATCGTCAGCGCGGAGAAGGAGCGGGGCCAGCCCTGGCGCACCATGGCCGCGGCGCCGGGCTGCAGCAGCGCGGCCAGCAGCAGGGCCACGATCACCGGGACGACGACGACGGCGACGGAGGCCATCCCGGCGAGCAGCACGTAGAGCCCGGCGAGCACCACCAGCAGCCGCCAGGACCACGCGGCGGCCGTGCGCAGGGCCGTGGGCACGCCGTCCTCGATGCGGGTGCGCGGGCCGCCGGGCAGGGCGCGCTCCCGCTCGCGGCGGCGCTGGGGCCGGCCACCCTCCGGCGGTCCGCTCACGCCGCCGGGGCCGAGCACCCCGTCGAGGTCGGGTGCGCCGGGCTCGGGGCTGCCGAGGGGCGGCCGCGCGTCGTCGTCGGGGTCCTCGTGGAACCCGTCGTCCGGCTCGTCGTCCGGCCCGTCGTGCCCTGTGTCGGGCGCCCGGGGGTGGTGCCGCTCCGGCCACGCGTGCGGGTCGTGCTCGCGGGCGGTGCGGATCCGCTCGCGGGCACGGCCGAGGAGGGCGCTGGCCCGGCGCCGCATCGCGTACCTCCGCGAAAGTAGGGGTGGTTCGTGATCACGCTAGCCCTGCGGGAGGATGTCCCCGTGGCGCGACGAGCTGAGCAGTGGCAGGCGGTACCCGCATGATCGAGCGCTACACGCTCCCCGAGATGGGCCGGGTCTGGAGCGACCAGCACAAGTACGAGCTGTGGTGCCGCGTCGAGACGCTGGTCCTGGAGTCGCACGCGGCCGCGGGCCGGGTCCCGGGCGACGTCGTCGAGCCGGTGCGCAACGCGCCGCCGCCCACCCCGGAGCGGGTCGCGGAGATCGAGGAGACGACGCAGCACGACGTCATCGCCTTCCTCACCGCGTGGGCCGACAACACCGAGCCGCGCTCGGCCGCCGCCTACGTGCACCACGGGATGACGTCGTCGGACCTGCTGGACACCGCGCTGGCCGTGCAGCTGACCGACGCGACCGACGTGCTGCTGGCCAAGGCCGACCGGCTGGTGGCCGCGCTGCGCGACCACGGACTGGCCCACCGCTCGACGATCAGGGTGGGGCGGACGCACGGCGTGCACGCCGAGCCGGTCGTCTGGGGTCACCGGGTCGCCGACCTCGCCTTCGCCGCCGCCCGGTCCCGCGACCGGCTGCGGGCGGCACGGGAGGCCGTCGGTGTCGTGGCCATCTCCGGCGCCGTCGGCACCTACTCGCTGATCGACCCGGCGGTGGAGACCACGGTGGCCGAGGCGCTGGGGCTGCGGCCCGCGGACGCCTCCACCCAGGTGGTGCTGCGCGACGGCATCAGCGAGTGGGTCTCGGCGCTGGCGATCATCGCGACGGTCTGCGAGGCGATCGCGCTGGAGGTCCGGCACGGCCAGCGGACCGAGGTGCGGGAGCTGTCGGAGGCGTTCGGTTCGGGCCAGAAGGGCTCGAGCGCGATGCCGCACAAGAAGAACCCGATCCGCTCCGAGCGCATCGCCGGGCTGGCGCGCGTGGTGCGAGCGGCGATCGTGCCGGTGATGGAGGGCATCCCGCTCTGGCACGAGCGCGACATCTCGCACTCCTCCACCGAGCGGGTGTTCCTGCCCGACGCGGCGATCACCACCGACTACCTGCTGCACCTGACGGCGGGCCTGGTGGAGAACCTGGTGGTCGACGCCGACCGGATGCGGGCGAACCTGGAGTCCACCGGCGGGCTGATCTACACCTCCTCGGTGCTGCTGGAGCTGGTCGAGGGCGGCCTCTCCCGCGAGGACGCCTACGCGCTGGTGCAGACGGCGGCGATGGAGACGTGGAACAGCGGCACGCCGTTCCGGGAGACGCTGCGCGCGCGGGCGACGTCGTCCGGCGTGACGCTGGACGAGGCCCGGCTGGAGGAGATCTGCCGCCCGGAGCAGTACGTGGCCAACCTCGGGCCGCTCTTCGACCGGCTGGCCGCGCTGTCGTGATCGACCTCCCGCTCGTCGCCCGCGGCAAGGTGCGGGAGATCTACGACGCCGGCGGCGACCGGCTGCTGCTGGTCGCCTCCGACCGGATCTCGGCCTACGACTGGGTGCTGCCCACGCCGATCCCGGACAAGGGGCGGGTGCTCACCCAGCTGTCGGTGTGGTGGTTCGAGCAGCTGACGCCGGTGCTGGAGTCCTTCGGGGCCACCCACCACCTGGTCGGCGCCGCGGACGTGCCGCCGCAGGTCGCCGGCCGGGCGATGCTCGTGCGGCGGCTGGAGATGCTGCCGGTGGAGTGCGTGGCCCGCGGGTACCTCTCCGGCGGAGGCACCAAGGAGTACGAGCGCACCGGCTCCATCCGTGACGTCGTCCTGCCGGCGGGGCTGGTCGAGGGCTCGCAGCTGCCCGTGCCGGTGTTCACGCCGTCGACCAAGGCGGAGATCGGCGAGCACGACGAGCCGATCGACTTCCCGCGCGTGGTGTCGCTGGTCGGGGCGGAGCGGGCGGACCAGCTGCGCGAGCTGACCCTGGCGCTGTACCGGCGGGGTGCGGAGATCGCCCGCGACGCCGGGATCGTGCTGGCCGACACCAAGTTCGAGTTCGGCCTGGCCGGCGATGGCTTGGTGCTCGGCGACGAGGTGCTCACCCCCGACTCCTCGCGCTTCTGGCCGGCCGAGACGTGGTCGCCGGGTGCCGTCCAGCCCTCCTACGACAAGCAGTTCGTGCGCGACTGGCTCACGTCGTCCGGCTGGGACCGGGGATCGGAGCCGCCGGAGCTCCCGGACGACGTCGTGGCCGCTACCCGCGAGCGCTACGTCACGGCCTACGAGAAGCTCACCGGCCGCCCCTTCTCCTGACCCCTTTCCTGCCGAGATCCCGTGATCTCGGCGCTTCAGGGGGCTCGCCCTGCCGAGATCACGGGATCTCGGCAGGGCTGTGGATAGTGCCAGCGGCGAGACCTGGACGTGCGTGAGGCTGCCCGGGTGCCGCAACGCCGTCGTCCTCCCGTCCACCTCCTCGGCCCCGTCACCCGTGCGGGGGCCAGGGCCGCCGGCATGGACGACCGCCAGCTGCGCGGCGGGGGGCTCGTTCGTCTGTCCCGTGACACGTACCTGCCGCGGTCGATGGCGGACGACGTCGCGGCTCGGGCGGCCGCCGTGCTGATGACCGCGCCGGCCGGAGCCGTGATCAGCCACCGGTCCGCCGCAGAGCTGTGGGGCGTCGAGATCCCGTTAGTGGACCGGGCGGACCGCCGCGTCGACCTGATCGTCCCCGGCGACGGCGGCCGGGCCGAAAGCCGGTCGGACCGACGCGTGCACCGGCTCGAGCTGGCGCCGGACGAGTGCGTGGAGCGCAGGGCGCATCCGGTCACCGGTCCCGCACGGACGTGGCGGGACCTGGCCGCCGTTCTCGAGCCGGCGGCGCTGCTCGCCGTCACGGACCAGATCGTGGGCAAGCTCACGCCCGTCGCCGACCTTGCCGAGCAGCTCCGACGTCGCCCGAGCGGACGCGGCTGCGCCCGGGCGAGGGCGGCGCTGCCGCTGGCCGACCCGCGCGCCGAGTCACCCATGGAGTCCGTTGTCCGGTGGATCTTCCACGACGCCGGACTGCCCGCGCCCGAGTTGCAGTTCGTCCTCCGGGGCCCGCGGGGGGAGTTCATCGCTCGCGCGGACTTCGCCTGGCCCGCGCACCGGGTGATCGTCGAGTTCGACGGCGACATCCATCGGGAGCGGGATGTCTTCGTGCGTGATGCGCGGAGGCAGAACGCGGTCGTCGCGTCCGGCTGGACGGTGCTCCGGTACACGTCCGCCGACGCCCTGGGGCGGGCCGAAGCCATGGTCGGCGAGGTGCGCGGCGCCCTCCGCCTGTGACGAGATCCCGTGATCTCGGCGCATCGAGGGCGGTGAACTGCCGAGATCGCGGGATCTCGGCAGGCCGGGCGGGAGGAGCAGCCAAGGGAGAGCAGGGTCACCGGAAGCGTCGCGGCGGCCCCGGTACGCTCGTCGGCGTGTCCCGAGTGGTCGTCGACGTCGTCCTGAAGCCGGAGATCTCCGACCCCCAGGGGCAGGCGGTGCTCGGCGCACTCGGCCGGCTCGGCCACGACTCCATCCGGAGCGTCCGCCAGGGCAAGCACTTCGTGCTCGAGGTCGACGGGACGCCGGACCGGGCGGAGCTCGAGCAGATCGCGCAGACGCTGCTGGCGAACCCGGTCATCGAGGACGTCGAGCTGCACCTCACCACCGACTGAGAGAGACCGCTGTGCGCATCGGTGTCATCACCTTCCCGGGCTCCCTGGACGACGTCGACGCCGCACGCGCGGTGCGCCTGGCCGGCGGTGAGCCCGTCGTGCTGTGGCACGGCGACCACGACTTGGAGGACGTCGACGCCGTCGTCCTCCCCGGCGGCTTCTCCTACGGCGACTACCTGCGCGCCGGCGCCATCGCCGCCCGCTCGCCGCTGATGCAGGACGTCGTCGCCGCCGCGAAGCAGGGCCTGCCGGTGCTGGGCATCTGCAACGGCTTCCAGGTGCTCTGCGAGGCGGGCCTGCTGCCCGGCGCGCTGACCCGCAACAGCCATCTGCACTTCCGCAACCGCGACCAGATGCTCGTCGTCGAGCGCGCCGACACCACCTGGACCCGTGACTTCGACGAGGGCCAGCGGATCCTCATCCCGGTGAAGAACGGCGAGGGCCGCTACGTGGGCTCCGACGCCGACCTGGACCGCCTGGAGGGCGAGGGCCGGGTGGTGTTCCGCTACGCGGGCGGCAACCCCAACGGCAGCTCCCGCGACATCGCCGGCGTCACCAGCGAGAACGGGCGCGTGGTCGGCCTCATGCCGCACCCGGAGCACGCGATCGAGGACCTCACCGGGCCGTCGACCGACGGCCTGGGCTTCTTCACCAGCGTCCTGAAGGCGGTCGTCAACGCGTGAGCGAGTCAGCAACCGCAGGCCTCTCCGAGCTCGACACGGGTCCGGGGCGTCTCGCCTCCCGACTGGACACCGTCGAGCTGGCGGCGAGCACCCCCGACGACGAGCAGCCCTTCGCCGAGCTGGGCCTCAAGGCCGACGAATACGCCCGCATCAAGGACATCCTCGGCCGCCGGCCCACCACCGCCGAGCTGGCGATGTACTCGGTCATGTGGAGCGAGCACTGCTCCTACAAGAGCTCGAAGGTGCACCTGCGCCGGTTCGGCGACCTCCCGCACAGCGACGCGCTGCTCGTGGGCATCGGCGAGAACGCCGGCGTCGTGGACGTCGGCGACGGCTACGCGGTCACCTTCAAGGTCGAGAGCCACAACCACCCGAGCTACGTGGAGCCCTACCAGGGTGCGGCCACGGGGGTCGGCGGCATCGTGCGCGACATCCTGACCATGGGCGCCCGCCCGATCGCGGTCATGGACTCCCTGCGGTTCGGCCGCGCCGACGCCCCCGACACCGCGCGGGTCCTGCCGGGCGTGGTGGCCGGCGTCGGGGGCTACGGCAACTGCCTGGGCCTGCCCAACATCGGCGGCGAGCTGGTCTTCGACGACTGCTACGCGGGCAACCCGCTGGTCAACGCGCTGTGCGTCGGCGTCATGAAGCACGAGGACGTCCACCTGGCCAAGGCCGAGGGGGCCGGCAACAAGGTCATCCTGTTAGGCGCCCGCACCGGCGGCGACGGCATCGGCGGCGTGAGCGTGCTGGCCAGCGAGACGTTCGACGCCGAGGGCCCGGCCAAGCGCCCCAGCGTCCAGGTGGGCGACCCGTTCACCGAGAAGCTGCTCATCGAGGCCTGCCTGGAGATCTTCGCCCAGGACCTCGTCACCGGGATCCAGGACCTCGGCGGTGCCGGGCTCTCCTGCGCCACGAGCGAGCTGGCCGGCGCCGGCACCGGCGGCATGCACGTCGACCTGGACGCCGTCCCGCTGCGCGACTCCACGCTCACCCCGGCCGAGATCCTGATGAGCGAGTCGCAGGAGCGCATGTGCGCGATCGTCGAGCCGGGCAAGGTCGAGGCCTTCCTCGCCGTCTGCCGGAAGTGGGACGTCCTGGCCACCGTGATCGGCGAGGTCACCGACGGCGACCGGCTCACCGTCGACTGGCACGGCGAGCGGATCGTCGACGTCCCGCCGCGCACCGTCGCCCACGAGGGCCCGGTGTACGAGCGGCCCATGCAGCGCCCGGCCGACCTCGACGCCCTGCAGGCCGACGACGCCGGACGCCTCCCGCGCCCCACCACCGGCCCGGAGCTGCAGGCGCACTGGCTCGCCGTCGTCAGCAGCCCGGACGGCGCGGACAAGACGTGGGTCACCGAGCAGTACGACCGCTACGTCCGCGGCAACACCGTCCTGGCACAGCCCGACGACGCGGGCGTGATCCGCATCGACGAGGAGTCGAACCGCGGCATCGCCCTGTCGCTGGACGGCAACGGTCGCTACGCCCGCCTCGACCCGTACGCCGGGGCCCAGCTCAACCTGGCCGAGGCCTACCGCAACGTCGCCGTCTCCGGCGCCCGGCCGCTGGCCGTGACCAACTGCCTGAACTTCGGCTCCCCGGAGAACCCCGAGGTCATGTGGCAGTTCGCCGAGGCCGTGCGCGGCCTGGCCGACGGCTGCCGCGAGCTGGGGCTGCCGGTCACCGGCGGCAACGTGAGCCTCTACAACCAGACCGGTGACGTCGCCATCAACCCGACGCCGGTCATCGGCGTCCTGGGCGTGCACGACGACGTCCGGAAGCGGGTGCCCTCCGGCTGGCGGACGGCGGGGGAGACGGTCCTGCTCCTCGGTGGGACGAAGGCCGAGTTCGGCGGCTCGGCGTGGGCGTCGGTCGTGCACGGGCACCTCGGCGGCCGCCCACCGGCGGTCGACCTGCGGGCCGAGCGGGCGCTGGGCGACCTGCTGGCCGCGCTGGCCGGCCAGGGCCTGGTCAGCTCGGCGCACGACCTCGCCGACGGCGGTCTGGCGCAGGCGCTGACCGAGTCCGCGCTGCGGTACGACGTCGGTGCCCGGCTGCAGCTGGGCGAGGACCCCTTCACCGCGCTGTTCAGCGAGTCCACCGCCCGCGTCGTCGTCACGACGTCGGACCCGGGCGGCGTGAAGACGACGGCCCAGTGGGCCGGGGTGTCGGTGACGGAACTCGGCGCGACCGGCGGGGAGGCACTCGTGGTCGACGGCCTGCTCGAGCTCCCGCTCGCCGAGCTGCGCGCGGCCTGGAGTGCCACGCTGCCGGCGCTGTTCGGGTCGCCCGAGGTCGCCGTGGGCACCGTCCCGGCGGGCACCGTCCCGACCAGCTGAGGCGGTCACCCGTGGCAGGGCAGGCCCCGATCCCGGCCGAGGACCTGCGGGCCGCGGTTGACCCGGTGCGCGCCTGGCTGGCCGGGGAGGCGGAGCAGCCGCCGCGGGCGGTGGTCGGCGCGGCGGTGAAGACCAGTGCGCGCTGGCTGGCCCAGCAGGTGCCCGGGCGCTCGGTGGAGGTCCGGGTGCCCCCGCACGTCGCCGTCCAGTGCATCGAGGGCCCGCGGCACACCCGGGGCACACCGCCCAACGTCGTCGAGACCGACGCCGCCACCTGGCTGCGGCTGGTCACCGGCGCGCTGTCCTGGGGTGACGCCGTCGCCGAGGGTCGGGTCAGCGCCAGCGGCAACCGTGCGGACCTGGGGGCGGTCCTGCCGCTGCGACCCCTGAGATAGCACTGCGCCCCGCCCGCTGGAGAGCGGACGGGGCGCAGTGGACTGCCGTGGTGCGGATCAGCCGCCGAAGAGGGCGCTGGCCGCCTTCACGGTGTTGTAGAGCCCGTAGGCCAGCGGGACGCCGACCAGGGTCCACGCGAAGGCGATCAGCCCCACGGGGGTGTGGGTCTGCTGCTGGTTGGCGCTCGTGGATGCGGGGGTGCTCATCGGACGGTGCTCCGTTCGGGGGCTGCGGCAGCGGTGGGGGCGTCGGTGGCCTTCGGCTCGAAGTACTTCTCGGACACCGGCTTGATGAGCAGGTTCGCGATGAAGCCGACGGCCAGCAGGCCGACCATGATGAACAGCGCCGGCCGGTAGTCACCGGCGACGAGCTGACCCGGGGTGCCCCGCGAGTCGAGGACGCCGTTGATGATCAGCGGCCCGACGACACCGGCGGCCGCCCAGGCGGTCAGCAGGCGGCCGTGGATGGCGCCCACCTGGTAGGTGCCGAACAGGTCGCGCAGGTAGGCCGGAACCGTCGCGAAGCCACCGCCGTAGAAGGAGATGATGATCGCGGCGGTGAGCACGAAGATCCAGGTCGCCGTGCTGCCCAGGGTCGCCAGGACGACGTACAGCACGATGCCGACGCCCAGGTAGACCATGTAGATCGGCTTGCGACCGATGTAGTCGGAGGTGGAGGACCACACGAACCGGCCCGCCATGTTGAACAGCGAGAGCAGTCCGACGAAGCCGGCGGCCGTGGCGGCGAGGACCGTGGAGGTCTCCCCGTTGCGGAAGAAGTCCTGGATCATCGGCGCGGCCTGCTCGAGGATGCCGATGCCCGCGGTCACGTTGCAGAACAGGACCGTCCACAGCAGCCAGAACTGCGGGGTCTTGATCGCGTTGTTGGCCGACACGTTCTCCGTGGTGACCAGGGACTTGGCCTTGATCGTCGAGGGGTCGAAGCCGGCGGGGCGCCAGTCGGCGGCCGGCACCCGGATGATGAAGGCGCCGAACATCATGAAGGCCAGGTAGAGCAGGCCGAGGGTCAGGAACAGGCCCGCGACGGCGTTGCCGCTGGGCACGGTGCCGACCACGGCCGGGTCGTAGCCCGGGTCGTACCAGTTCATGAGCTGGCGGGACAGCGGCGAGGCGATCAGCGCGCCGCCACCGAATCCCATGATCGCCATGCCGGTGGCCAGGCCCGGGCGGTCGGGGAACCACTTGATCAGCGTGGAGACCGGGGAGATGTAGCCGATCCCCAGGCCGATGCCGCCGAGGACGCCGTAGCCGAGGTAGAGCAGCCACAGCTGCGAGGTGTAGATGCCGAGGGATCCGACGAGGAAGCCGGACACCCAGAACACGGCCGAGGTGAACATGGCGGCGCGGGGGCCGTTGCGGTCCACCCAGGTGCCGAAGACGGCGGCCGAGAGGCCGAGCATGACGATGGCGATCGAGAAGATGATGCCGATCGCGGTGAGGCTGGCGTCGAAGTGCTCGACGAGCGCCACCTTGTAGACGCTGGTCGCGTACGCCTGGCCGATGCTCAGATGCACGGCGAGAGCCGCCGGCGGGATCAGCCAGCGGTTGAAGCCTGGCCGAGCGACGATGCGCTCGCGGGCCAGGAAGCTGGGTACTGCCACGAGGACAACCTCCGGGGACGGGAACCGGCGGCCGGACGGCCACAACCGGGACGCGCCCTGTGATGTGGGTCGCGATCGGGTGGCACAGTACGTCTTTTCGGCGCTATCACGCGCGCGAAACTCGCACGGTGATCGGCGAGTGACAGGACGTGACGCAAATGTAGCGCCCGAGCCGCTGCAGGGACACCCCCTTAGGCTCGGACCATGGCATACGAGGTGCGTGGCGTGGTCGCCCGCGGCAAGGGTCGGCCGGTCAGCGTGGAGACGATCGTGGTGCCCGATCCGGGTCCGGGTGAGGCGGTCGTGGACGTGCAGGCCTGTGGGGTCTGCCACACCGACCTGCACTACCGCGAGGGCGGGATCAACGACGAGTTCCCGTTCCTGCTCGGCCACGAGGCGGCCGGTGTGGTGTCCGCGGTCGGCGAGGGGGTCACCAACGTCGCCGTCGGTGACTACGTGGTGCTGAACTGGCGCGCGGTGTGCGGGGAGTGTCGGGCCTGCCGCAAGGGGCAGCTGCAGTACTGCTTCAACACCCACAACGCCGCGCAGAAGATGACGCTGGCCGACGGCACCGAGCTGTCCCCGGCGCTGGGCATCGGCGCGTTCGCGGAGAAGACGCTGGTCCACTCCGGGCAGTGCACCAAGGTCGACCCGGCCGCCCCGCCGGCCTCGGCCGGGCTGCTGGGCTGCGGTGTGATGGCCGGGGTGGGCGCGGCCATCAACACCGGGGCGGTGCAGCGCGGGGAGACCGTGGCGGTGTTCGGCTGCGGCGGCGTCGGGGACGCCGCGATCGCCGGGGCGAAGCTGGCCGGGGCGAGCACGATCATCGCCGTCGACATCTCCGACACCAAGCTGGAGTGGGCCAAGAAGTTCGGTGCCACGCACACGGTCAACTCCGCCGGCACCGACCCGGTCGAGGCGATCAAGGCGCTCACCGGCGGGTTCGGGGTCGACGTGGCGATCGACGCCGTCGGCCACCCCAAGGTGTTCGAGCAGGCCTTCTACGCCCGCGACCTGGCCGGGCGGGTGGTGATGGTCGGCGTCCCGACACCGGGCATGGAGATCACCCTGCCGGCGATCGAGATCTTCGGCCGCGGCGGGGCGGTGAAGTCCTCCTGGTACGGCGACTGCCTGCCCAGCCGGGACTTCCCGATGCTCGTGGACCTCTACCTGCAGGGCCGCTTCGACCTCGACGCCTTCGTCAGCGAGACCATCGGCCTGGACGACGTCGAGGCCGCCTTCTCCAAGATGCACGCCGGCGAGGTCCTGCGCTCCGTGGTGGTGTTCTGATGGCCGCCCGCATCGACAAGGTCGTCATCCCCGGCGTGTTCTCCCTGGACGGGCAGGACTTCGACGTGGAGAACAACGTCTGGCTCGTCGGGGACGACGACGAGGTGCTGGTGATCGACGCACCGCACGACGCCGCCCCCATCGTCGAGGCGATCGGCGGCCGGAAGGTGGTCGCGATCGTGCTCACCCACGGGCACAACGACCACATCACCGCCGCGCCCGCGCTCCGGGACGCCACCGGCGCGCCCATCTGGTTCCACAGCGCCGACCGGATGCTCTGGGACATGACGCACGCCGCCAGCGAGCCCGACCGCGACCTGCAGCCCGGCACCCGGTTCACCGTCGCCGGCACCCGGATCGTCGCGCTGCACACCCCGGGCCACTCGCCGGGCAGCACGTGCCTGCACGCGGCCGACCTGAACACCGTCTTCACCGGCGACACCCTGTTCTGCGGGGGACCGGGGGCGACCGGCCGCAGCTTCAGCGACCACCCCACGATCCTGAACTCGATCCGCTCCCAGCTGTTCAGCCTGCACGGCGACACCGTGGTCCGGACCGGGCACGGCGACGACACCACGATCGCCGCGGAGCTGCGCACCGTCGGCTGACGCCCCGGGCATGGGAAGCGATACACCTGTTCTGACGGCCGAAACGGGTGTATCGCTTCCCATGCCTGCGTCAGCCGAGCGCGCGGCGGCTCTCGGCCGAGGCGAAACCGAGCCAGCTGTGCCGGTTCCCCGCCCAGCACCAGCCCACCTTGGGCGCGCCGCGCCGCGCCGCTCCCGCCCGTCGCGGCCGGTGCCGTTGCTGATCCAGAGCGCCGGGGTGCGGGAGTCCAGGCGCCCGCCGGGCCTGGGCAGGCGCGAACCGAGAGTCATGAAGCAGGCGTTGCGGGTCAGCACGCCGGGGCACTGCAGCAGCCAGTGGATCCCCTCGGCGAGGGTCAGCGGCGTCCGGCCCGCGGCGAGGAGCGCCGGCAGCGCCTCGTCCGGGCTCCGGTTCCGCATGTCGTCGCCGCGGTCCAGGCCGGTGACGCCGTAGACCGGGCCGTCGGGCACGACCACCGGCTCCACCGGTCCGAAGGCATCGACGTCGGTCATGTCGGCGACGACGAAGCCGGGCCTGCCGTTCAGCTCGAGCAGCGGCGCGAGCGCGGACGGCGCAGCGAGCCGGGGATGGACGACCAGGAGCGCCCCGGGCTCGAGGGCTTCCGCGGTGGCACGCACCTCGGCCGGGCGCAGGCCGGCGAGATCGTGCACCCCGAGGGCGATCAGCCGCTCGGCCTGATCGGGGACGTCCGGGAGCGGGGCGAGAGCGGCGAGCGGAGCGGGCACGGCGGACCTCCGGAGGACGGCGACAGGCGGTCCCCGACGCACGCGGGGCTCCTGGGGTTCCCGCCGGACCGTCTGCGGGCGTCGGACCCCTGCCCGAGCAGGCCCGATGTGCCCGGGGGTGACGCGGTCCACCCGATTCCCGCACGGTGCCGTGGCGGACGCCGGTACGCTCGACCCGTGCCCCGTGGTGATGGACGGCTGACGCACGACCTCGATCCCCAGTCCCCGGGGCCCCAGGACGCCTGCGGCGTCTTCGGCGTCTGGGCGCCGGGCGAAGAGGTCGCGAAGTTGACCTATTTCGGCCTGTACGCCCTGCAGCACCGGGGGCAGGAGGCGGCCGGCATCGCCGTCTCCGACGGCGCCTCGGTCGTCGTCTTCAAGGACCTCGGGCTGGTCAGCCAGGTCTTCGACGAGGCGACCCTCGGTAGCCTGCGCGGCCACCTCGCGGTCGGCCACACCCGGTACTCGACGACCGGCGCCTCCACCTGGGAGAACGCCCAGCCGACGTTCCGGACGACGGAGGCCGGCACCGGCCTGGCGCTCTGCCACAACGGCAACCTGGTGAACACCGCCGAGCTGGCCGTGAAGGCAGCCGACGACGGCGTCGCCGGCGCGTTCCTCGCCACCAACGATTCCGACCTCATCACCGCGCTGATCGCGGCCCGCCCGGATCTGTCGGTCGAGGCCGCCGCCATGGAGGTGCTCCCGCAGCTGCGGGGCGCCTT
This sequence comes from Blastococcus saxobsidens, assembly GCF_002938435.1. Lineage (GTDB taxonomy): Bacteria > Actinomycetota > Actinomycetes > Mycobacteriales > Geodermatophilaceae > Blastococcus > Blastococcus saxobsidens. Next base: position 92,457 of record NZ_POQT01000002.1, on the reverse strand, counting down.
CAGCCTCACCTTCATGGACGAGGACACGCTCTACGCCGCCCGCGACCCCCAGGGGGTGCGCCCGCTGGTGCTCGGCCGGCTGGAGCGCGGCTGGGTGGTGGCCAGCGAGACGGCGGCGCTGGACATCGTCGGTGCCTCGATCGTCCGCGAGGTCGAGCCCGGCGAGCTCATCGCCATCGACGAGAACGGGCTGCGCAGCCAGCACTTCGCCCCGGCCGAGCCCAAGGGCTGCGTCTTCGAGTACGTGTACCTCGCCCGCCCCGACACGACGATCTCCGGCCGTGGCGTGCACGCCGCCCGCGTGGAGATCGGCCGCAGGCTGGCCAAGGAGCACCCGGCCGAGGCCGATCTGGTCATCCCGGTGCCCGAGTCCGGGACTCCGGCGGCGGTCGGTTTCGCCGAGGCGTCCGGGATCCCCTACGGCCTGGGCCTGGTCAAGAACTCCTACGTGGGCCGCACGTTCATCCAGCCCAGCCAGACGATCCGGCAGCTCGGCATCCGGCTGAAGCTCAACCCGCTGCGCGACGTCATCCGCGGCAAGCGGCTGGTCGTCGTCGACGACTCGATCGTGCGGGGCAACACCCAGCGGGCGCTCATCCGGATGCTGCGCGAGGCCGGCGCCGTCGAGGTGCACGTGCGGATCGCCTCCCCGCCGGTGAAGTGGCCCTGCTTCTACGGCATCGACTTCGCCAGCCGGGCGGAGCTGATCGCCAACGGCCTGGACATCGACGGCGTGCGTGCCTCGATCAACGCCGACTCGCTGGGCTACGTCTCCGAGCAGGAGCTGATCGCGGCCACCGAGCAGCCGCGCAACCGGCTGTGCACCGCCTGCTTCACCGGCGAGTACCCGATCGACCTGGGCGCTCCCGAGGTGCTGGGCAAGCACGTGCTCGAGGGCATCGGCCAGCGGGCGGTCACCGGGTGGACCGGCCAGCAGGCCGGGACGGCGGCGGTGCCCGGCGGCGCCGAGGACGCGCTGAGGCGGCCGTGAGCGACCGTCCGGAGCTGACCTACGCCGCATCCGGCGTCGACATCGACGCCGGCGAGCGCGCCGTGACGCTCATGCGGGCGGCGGTCGAGAAGACCAACCGCCGCGAGGTCGTCGGTGGGCTGGGCGGCTTCGCCGGGCTGTTCGCCCTGGACGCGGCCAAGTACCGCAAGCCCCTGCTGGCCTCCTCCACCGACGGCGTGGGCACGAAGATCGCGCTCGCCCGGCAGCTGGACCGCCACGACACCGTGGGCATCGACCTGGTGGCCATGGTCGTCGACGACCTGGTCGCCTGCGGCGCCGAGCCGCTGTTCCTCCAGGACTACGTGGCCTGCGGGAAGGTCGTCCCGGAGCGGATCGCCGCCATCGTCACCGGGATCGCCGCCGGGTGCACCCAGGCCGGCGCAGCCCTGGTGGGTGGTGAGACCGCCGAGCACGGCGACCTCATGGACGCCGACGAGTACGACCTCGCCGCCACCGCGGTCGGGGTCGTCGAGGCCGACGCCGTCCTGGGCCCGGAGCGGGTGCGGGCCGGCGACGCGGTGATCGCGATGGCCTCCTCCGGCTTCCACTCCAACGGCTACTCGCTGGTCCGCCGTGTCGTCTCCTCCGCAGGGCTGGACCTCACCGCCATCCCCGCCGGGCTGGACCGCCCGCTGGGCGACGAGCTGCTCGAGCCCACCCGGATCTACGCCCTGGACTGCCTCGCGCTGGTGGGGGAGCTGGGCGTCGAGGGCGTGCACGCCTACGCGCACATCACCGGTGGCGGGCTGGCCGGCAACACCGCCCGCGTGGTGCCCGACGGGCTGCAGGCCGTACTCGACCGTGGCACCTGGGCGCTGCCGGCCGCCGTGCGCCTCATGGAGGAGCACGGGGTGCCGCGCGCGGAATCCGAGCGCGCCTTCAACTGCGGCGTCGGCATGGTCGCCGCGGTCGCGCCCGAGCACGCCGATGCGGCCGTCCAGCTGCTGACCGCGCGGGGGGTGCCCGCGTGGATCGCCGGCAGCCTGCAGGAGCGGTCCGACGCCGGCGCCCCGGCCGCCGAGCTCACCGGCTCCTACCGCGACTGAAGGACCCCGTCCCCCTCACCCCTCGCAGGCTCGGGGTGAGCCTCCGGACGGGTCTGACGGAGGGATGCCGCGCAGGTGGCAGCACCACGACACCGCTGCCCCGGAGGGCCGCGGTGTCGTGGTGGTCAGACGGAGGAGCGGCCGGTCAGCGGCTGGCCGCCCAGTCGTCGTCGGAGTCGTCGTCCGCCCAACGATCGGCGTACGTGTCGTCCTCGTCCTCGTCGTCGTCGTCCGCCGCGGGAGGCGCGGTGTAGGTCGACGACGAACCGGCCAGCTCGCGCTGAAGCGCGGTGAGGTCGGTGTTCGGTGAGCTGTACTTGAGCTCACGGGCCACGCGTGTCTGCTTGGCCTTCGCTCGGCCGCGCCCCATCGGCTCGACCCCCTCGTTACGGAGTGCGGTGGACCAGCCAAGCGGCTGATGCGGCCCGCGTGGCGACCCCGACTGAGTGACTATGTCTCGGACAACATTACGACACCGATCCGCGGCGGGCACACGGCCTCCCCCGCGGCCCCGTCCAGGGCACCGCCCCGAGCGTGCGAGGGGTGGGGCGGACGGGGTCCTTTTTCAGCGCGGGAGCCGGATCGTGGCCAGCCGGCCCACCGTCCGGATGCGTTCCTCCGCCAGCCGATCGGCCGCCACGGCGGGGGAGATGCCCTCGGCGTCGGCGAGCTCGAACACCCGCAGCGCGACGTCGAAGATGCCCGAGGCCTTCGACTGGGCGCGGGCGAAGGAGAAGCCGTGCCGCTCGTCCTCCACCTGGATGACGCCGCCGGCGTTCACCAGGAAGTCGGGCGCGTAGAGGATGCCGCGCTCGGCCAGGCGGCCGGCCATCTCGGCGGTGGCCAGCTGGTTGTTGGCGCCGCCGCAGACCACCCGTGCGGGGAGCGCCGCGACGGTGTCGGCGTCCAGCGCCCCGCCCAGCGCGCACGGCGCGTAGACGTCGTGCGGCGTGCGCACCAGCGCCGCGGTGTCCTCGACGGCGCGCACCTGCGGGAACCGGGCCTGCAGCCGCTCCACGGCCGCCGGGTCGACGTCGGTGACCACGACGTCGGCGCCGTCGTCGACCAGGTGCCCGGCGAGCCAGGAGCCCACCTTGCCGACGCCGGCCACGGCCACGGTGCGGCCGGCCAGCGAGGGGGAGCCCCAGCAGTGCTGGGCCGCGGCGCGCATCCCCTGGAAGACCCCGTAGGCGGTCAGCACCGAGGAGTCGCCGCAGCCGCCGTAGGCCTCCGAGCGGCCGTGGGCGTAGCGGGTCTCCCGGGCGACCACGTCGAGGTCGGCGTTGTAGGTGCCGACATCGCAGGCTGTCAGGTAGCGCCCGCCGAGCGACTCCACGAACCGGCCGTAGGCGCGCAGCAGCGCCTCGGTCTTGTCCGTGCGCGGGTCCCCGATGATCACCGCCTTGCCGCCGCCCAGGTCGAGCCCGGCGAGGCTGTTCTTGTACGACATCGCCTTCGACAGCCGCAGCGCGTCCGCGACCGCGGCGTCCTCGCTGGCGTAGGGGTAGAAGCGCGTCCCGCCCAGCGCCGGGCCCAGGGCGGTCGAGTGGATCGCGATGATCGCCCTCAGCCCCGACTCGGCGTCGCTGCAGAACACGACCTGCTCATGACCGGAACCCAGGACGTCCACGACAGGGAGCCTAGAACGCCGTCCGGCTGTCGCCCGGACGGAGGAGACGGCGCCGGTGGGGCCCCTCTTCACGGCCGGGCACCAGGGGGAGGGGCATGATCCTGGGGCAGACCGATCGCGCGGGCGAGCGCCCGCGAGCACAGGAGGACCCCCCATGCCCGCACCGAAGCGACTGCTGGCACTCGCCGTGGCCGCACCGCTCCTGCTCGCCGCGTGCACGACCGACGGCGGTGGCGGCTCGGACGGCGGCGACGGCGGGAGCGGCGGTGGCGGCACCTCCGCCGGCGGCGACCTGAGTTTCTCGGTCATCACCCACGGCTCGGCGGGCGACGCCTTCTGGGACGTGGTGCAGAACGGCGCCGAGCAGGCGGGGGAGGACCTCGGGATCGACGTCGACTACCAGAGCGACGGGGACCCCCAGCGCCAGGCGCAGTTGATCGATGCGGCGGTGAACTCGCAAGCCGACGGCATCGTCGTCTCGATGGCCAACCCGGACGCGCTGCAGGAGTCGATCGAGGGCGCGGTGGCGGCCGGCATCCCGGTCATCACCATCAACTCCGGTGGCGAGCGGTCCGCGGAGTTCGGCGCCATCGGCCACGTCGGGCAGGACGAGGCGATCGCCGGCCGCGGCGCCGGGCAGCAGCTGGCGGAGTCGGGCGCGACCAATGTCCTCTGCGTCGTGCACGAGGCCGGCAACATCGGCCTCGAGCAACGGTGCGCCGGCGCCTCCGAGGGCCTGGGCGCCGAGGTGACCCCGCTCCAGGTGGACGTCAACGACCTGCCGGGCGCGCAGTCGGCCATCGCCTCCCAGCTGCAGGGGGACGCCGCGATCGACGCCGTTCTCACCCTGAACTCGGCCGTGGCGGCGGTGGCGGTCGAGGCGGCCACCGACGCCGGCTCCGACGCGCAGGTGGCGACGTTCGACCTCAACGCGGACGTCATCAGCGGCATCCAGGCCGGCGACATCGCCTTCGCCGTCGACCAGCAGCAGTACGAGCAGGGCTACCTGCCGGTCGTGATGCTCAAGCTCTACGCCCAGAACCTGAACACCGTCGGTGGTGGGCAGCCGGTCCTCACCGGCCCGGGCATCGTCGACGCCGACAACGTCGACGAGATCGCCGACCTGGCCTCGGCCGGTACGCGCTGAGCACCCGGGAGGCCACCGCGCCGGCCGGCCGGCGCTCGGACGAGCGGCTGACGGCGCCCGGCCCGCTCCGCCGGCTGCTGGTCACGCCGGAGCTCGGCGCGCTGATCGGCGCCGTGGTGGTCTTCGCGTTCTTCGCGGTGCAGTCGGAGACGTTCCGCTCGCCGCGTGGCATCGCCAACTGGCTGGACCCCGCGTCGACGTTGGGGATCATGGCGGTCGCGGTCGCGCTGCTGATGATCGGCGGGCACTTCGACCTGTCGGCCGGCGTGCTCGTCGGGACGACCGCGCTCACCGTGGGCGTCGTGGCCACGCAGCTGCGGCAGAACCTGTGGGTGGCCATCGGCGTCGCGCTGCTGCTGGCGCTGGCGATCGGTTTCGTCAACGGCTGGCTGGTGACCCGCACCGGGCTGCCGAGCTTCATCATCACGCTCGCCACGTTCCTGATGCTCCAGGGCCTGAACCTGGGGCTGACGAAGTTGTTCACCGGCACGGTCACCGTCGGCGGTATCGACGACGTCCCCGGCTACGCGGCCGCGGAGTGGGTGTTCGCCTCCCGTGTGGGCGTGCTGGGTGCCGAGGTCCGGGTCGCCGTCCTCTGGTGGTTGCTGTTCACCGCACTGGCCACCTGGGTGCTGCTGCGCACCCGGTTCGGCAACTGGGTGTTCGCCACCGGCGGGGACGACGTGGCCGCGCGGAACGTGGGCGTGCCGGCCCGCCGCACGACCATCGCGCTGTTCATGACGACGGCGGGCGCGGCCTGGTTCGTCGGCACGACGCTGGCCGTGCGGCTCACCTCGGTGCAGGCCAACACCGGCATCGGCCAGGAGCTCATCTACATCGTCGCCGCGGTGATCGGCGGGTGCCTGCTCACCGGCGGGTTCGGCTCGGCCATCGGCGCCTCGCTGGGCGCACTGATCTTCGGCATGACGCAGCTCGGCATCCCGTACCTGCGGTGGGACGCGGACTGGTTCTACTTCTTCCTCGGCGCGATGCTCCTGCTCGCCGTGCTGACCAACCGGCTGGTCCGCCGCTACGCCGAGGCGGCCCGCCGATGACGCGCCCGCCCACCACGCCGCTGCTCGAGCTGCGCGACGTCGGCAAGGACTACGGATCGGTCACCGCCCTGGACGGCATCAGCACCACGGTGCGCGCGGGCGAGGTGACGTGCGTGCTCGGTGACAACGGCGCCGGCAAGTCCACGCTCATCAAAGTGCTCTCCGGCGTGCACCGGCCCGACCGCGGCCGGCTGCTGCTCGACGGCGAGCCGGTGACCTTCGGTTCCCCTCGCGAGGCGCTGGACGCCGGCATCGCCACGGTCTTCCAGGACCTGGCGATGATCCCGCTGATGGCGGTCTGGCGGAACTTCTTCCTGGGCGCGGAGCCGACGAAGGGCTGGGGGCCGTTCCGCCGGTTCGACGCGGGCCGGGCCAAGGACGTCACCCGGCGGGAACTGGCCGCGATGGGCATCGACATCCGCGACCCCGACCAGCCCGTCGGCACGCTGTCGGGCGGGGAGCGCCAGTCGGTGGCCATCGCGCGGGCCGTCCACTTCGGCGCCCGGGTGCTGATCCTCGACGAGCCCACCTCCGCTCTGGGCGTCAAGCAGGCGGGCGTGGTGCTGCGCTACGTGGCGCAGGCGCGTGACCGCGGCGTCGGCGTCGTCCTGATCACGCACAACCCGCACCACGCCCATCCGGTGGGCGACCGCTTCCTCGTGCTCAACCGGGGGCGCAGCCTCGGCGAGTTCGCGAAGGCCGACATCGGTCGCGACGAGCTGATCCGGTTGATGGCCGGTGGGGCGGAGCTCGACGCGCTGGCGCACGAGCTGGAGCGCCCGGGCGGCTGAGCCCCGTGTCGACAAGCCGACGGCCACGAGACAGCCACTGACCGTTCTCATCGCGGCGCGGCACGTGTTCCGCGTGTTGCCTTTGTGACAGCTGGTGACGGTGCGACTCTCGCTGGGCTCAACGCCCCACCCTCTTCCCCAGGGAGCGAGTCATGCACCAGCGCCGTCCGACCGGACCGCTGACCCCGTGGGCCGGCATCCGCCGGCGTGTCACGCGCCGCTCGTCCCGTGCCCTGCGCGCCACCCTCGCCGGGGTGGCGGTCGGCGCCGTCCTCCTGGGCACCGCGTCACCGGCGGGAGCCCTGCCGCCACCTCCGCCGAACCCCACCGACAGCCAGCTGGGTGCGGCCCAGGGCAGCAAGGACGCCGCCGCCGCGGAGGTGGGCCGGCTCCTCGGGCTGCTCGCCGGCGCCGAGGCCGAGCTGGAGCGGGTCGGCGTCCAGGCCGAGGCCGCCGGCACCGCCTACGAGGCGGCCAAGGAGGCGCTGGAGATGGCGCAGGCCGCGGCCGCGCAGGCCGCCGCGGATCTGCAGGCGGCGGCCGACGAGGTCGCCAGGGCCGAGGCGCGCATCGCGCTGTTCTCCCGTGACAGCTACATGCAGGGCTCCACGCTGGCCAGCTCCGCGGCGCTGCTCGACGCCCGGGGACCGGCCGAGCTGATCCAGCGCGCCGCGATGCTGGACTACGTCGCGCAGAACGAGCTCGACGTGCTCGGCACGCTGGAGGTCGCCAAGATCCGGCAGGCGAACGCCGAGTCCACGGCCCGCGCCGCCCGGGACGAGCGGGCCGCCGCCGAGGCGTCGGCGGAGGAGACCAAGGCAGCGGCCGACGCCCAGCTCGCGGCGCAGCAGGCCGCCTACGCGGAGGTCGACGCCCAGAAGGCGGCGTACGAGGAGCAGCTGAAGGCCGCGGAGATCCACCTGCTCGAGCTGCAGGGGGCACGCAACGCGCACGACCAGTGGGTGGCCCAGAAGGAGGCCGAGGAGGCCGCGGCGCGGGCAGCGGCCGAGCGCGCAGCCCGGGAGGCCGAGGCCGCGGCGGCAGCCGCGCGCGCCGACTCCGGCGGCGGCGATGGGTCCGAGGGCAGCAGCGGCGGCGGTGGGCAGGCCGCCTCCGGCTACGCGAAGCCGACGTCGGGCCGGGTGTCCAGCTGCTACGGCTGGCGGTGGGGCGCCCTGCACGGCGGCGTGGACATCGCCGCCCCGCTCGGGACGCCGATCTACTCGGCCACCGACGGCGTCGTGCGCCGGGCCGGTCCGGCCACCGGCTTCGGCCTCGCCGTCTACGTCGAGGGCGACGACGGCTCGGTCACCGTGTACGGCCACATCAACCGCTACTTCGTCAGCGAGGGCGAGCGCGTCGCGGCGGGGGAGCAGATCGCGCAGGTCGGCAACCGCGGCCAGTCGACCGGACCCCACCTGCACTTCGAGGTCCACCCGAACGGGGCCATGTACGGCGGGCAGGTCGACCCGGTGCCGTGGCTGAACGCCCGTGGGATCTACCTCGGCGGCTGCGGCGGCTGAAGAAGGACCCCCTGCCCCCCAGCGCTCGCACGCTCGCGCCGGGCCCCTGCAGGGGGGCGTTCCAGACGCGCGCTAGCCGCCCGGCGTGGCGGTGCCGGTCGGGACGTCGATGCCGCAGCCGTCGCGCAGGTAGTCCTCGACGTTGGTCGAGGCGGTCGCCAGCCCCTGCTGCACCGGGGTGAGCTGCTGCTCCAGGGTGGCCAGGGCGTCCGGGTCCTGGAAGTCGATGCCGGCGATGGCCTCGGAGAACCGCTGCGCCCCGTCGGCCAGCGCGTTCCAGTCCGCCTCGATCTCCTCGGGCGCATCGATCGCCCGGATCTCGTCGGCTGCCTGCCGCAGGACCTGGGGGAGCTCCGTCGGATCGGACACACCGTTGGCCGTGGCCCCCAGCCGCTCCTGGATGCTGGCGGCCTGCGTGCAGAACTGCGACCTCGCTGCCGCGGTGGTCGGTGTGCCGGTCGCAGAGCTCCCCCCGTCGGAGCCTCCGCAAGCGGTCAGCAGGGTGAGCGCTGCGGCCACGGACAGGCCGGTGCGGTATGCGGAGAGGGAACGGCGCATGCCCGGCAGGCTAGCCACCGGGGGCGCGGAGAGGTGGCAGCGACGCTAGCGTGCGGGCCGTGACCGCGCTGCCCGATCCCCGCACCGGCTGGGGCCTGCCCGCCCTGGGTGCCCTGCCGCGCACCGCCGACCTCGAGCCCCTGGTCACCCGGGTGCTGGCGCCCAACCCCTCGCCGATGACGCTCGACGGCACGAACACCTACGTCGTCGGTGCGCCGGGCAACGGGCAGGCGGTGCTCGTCGACCCCGGGCCGGACGACGCTGCGCACCTCGCCGCCGTGGAGGCCGCGCTCGGGGCGCGGGGTGCCCGCTGCGTCGCCGTCCTCGTCACCCATCATCACGGGGACCACGCGGAGGCGGCCCTGCCCTGGGGGCAGCGCTTCGGCGCGCCCGTGGCCGCGGGCAGCCCCGCGGTCGCCGGCCCCGGCGGGCGGGTGCTGGAACCGGGGGAGCGGCTGTCCCTGGCCGGGACGGCGATCGACGTCGTCGCCACCCCCGGGCACACGGCCGACCACCTCGCGTTCCGGCTGGAGTCCGGCGCCGTGCTGGTCGGTGACCACGTGCTGGGCCGGGGGACGTCGGTGGTCACGCACCCGGAGGGCGACGTCGTGGCCTACCTGGAGTCGCTGCGCCGCGTCCACGACCTGGGCCCCAGCGCGCTGTACTGCGGGCACGGCCCCGAGCTGACCGAGGACCCCGGCGCGGTGCTCGACTTCTACCTGGCCCACCGGGCGCAGCGGGAGCAGCAGCTGCTGGACGCCCTGGCGGCGGGCGCCGCCACCGTGGACCAGCTCGTCGCCACCGTCTATGCGCAGGTGCCGCGCGAGGTGTGGCCGGCGGCGGCCCAGTCCACCCGCGCCACGCTGGACAAGCTCGCCGTCGAGGGCCGCGTCGTGCTGGGCCCGGCGGAGAGGGTGCGCACGGCATGAGCGACGTCCCGCTGGTCACCAGCGCGGGGAGCGAGCGCGACCAGCGGCGCGCGGCCGCCTCGCTCACCGCCGCCGGTCTGCGCTCCGGTGACCGGCTGCTGGTCTCGGCGACGGCGTCACCGGAGCTGCTGGCGGTCGTGCTCGGCGCCCTGCGCACGGGCATCGTGCCGGTCGTGCTGGACCCGGCGCTGCCCGCCGACGAGCGCGCCGCGCTGGCCGAGGACGCCGACCCGGGGCTGGACGTGGGCGCGGACCCGGCTCGCCTGCTGGGCGAGGAGGAGGCCGACCTCGCCGACGTGCCGCTGGCCCGGCCGATGCACTACACGTCGGGCACCACCGGGCGGCGCAAGGGCGTCTGGTCCGGCGTGCTGGCGCCGGCCGACGCCCGTGCCCTGGCCGCCGAGGAGATCGAGCTGTGGGGCTTCGGCCCGGGTGACCGGCACCTGGTGCTCTCGCCGCTGCACCACAGCGCGCCGCTGCGCTTCGCCGTCCACGCCCTGCTGGCCGGGGGAGAGGTGCTGCTGCCGGGCGCCTTCGACGTCCACCGGGCCGCGTCGGCGATCAGCACGCTCCGGCCGACCAGCACCTTCTGCGTGCCCACCCACCTGCAGCGGCTGCTCGCGCACGGGGGCGTCGACTGGTCCTGCTTCCGCCGGCTGGTGCACGCCGGCGCACCCTGCCCCGAGCCGCTCAAGCGGGCGGTTCTCGAGGCGCTGCCCGACGGCAGCGTCTGGGAGTTCTACGGCTCCACCGAGGCGCAGTTCACCGTCTGCTCGCCGGAGGACTGGCTGGCCTCCCCCGGCAGCGTGGGCCGGGCCCGGCCGGGCCGGCGGCTGGAGACCGACGAGCGGGGCCAGCTGTGGTGCGCCGTGCCCCGCTGGGCCCGGTTCGAGTACTGGCGGGCTCCGGAGAAGACGGCGGCGGCCTGGCGGGACGACCGGGTGACCGTCGGCGACCTCGGCCGGATCGACGACGACGGCATCGTGTGGCTCGACGGTCGCCGGGAGGACCTGGTCATCTCCGGCGGGGTCAACGTCTATCCGGCGGAGGTGGAGGCCGTCCTCGACGCCCACCCCGGGGTCGTGGAGAGCGCGGTGTTCGGCGTCCCCGACCCCGACTGGGGGCAGCGCGTGGTGGCGGCCTACGTGGGCGACGCCGATCCGGCGGAGCTGACCACCTGGACGCGGGAGCGGCTGGCGCCGACGAAGCGGCCCAAGGCGCTGCACGCGCTGGCCGAGCTGCCGCGCACCTCCACCGGCAAGGTCCGACGCCTGGACCTGCCTGTGGCGCTCGGCCTCGCCGATGGCTGAGGACGGCGGCTGGGACGTCGTCGTGGTGGGGGCCGGGACGGCGGGCTGCGCGCTGGCCGCCCGGCTGGTCGACGCCGGACGGCGGGTGCTGCTGCTCGAGGCCGGCGCCGACCACCCGCGGGCGTCCGACGTCCCCGAGGACCTGCGGGACGCGACGACGCTGCGGGCGGCGGTCCCCGGCCATCCCGCGAACTGGGACCTGCCCGGCCTGCTGCCGGACGGGCGCACCCTCCGGGTGCCCCGCGGGCGGGTCGTCGGTGGATCGAGCGCCACCAACGCCGGGTACTTCATCCGGCCGACGCCGCACGACGCGGCCGGCTGGGCCGCCGCGGGCAACCACCTGTGGGCCTGGGACCGGCTGCTGCCCGCGCTGGTCCGCCTGGAGAGCGACCGCGACGTGGGGGACCGGCCGGGGCACGGCGCCGACGGGCCGGTACCGGTGGCCCGGCCGGCGGGCGGGTCCCCGCTCGCCGACGCGTTCGCGGCCGCGGCCGCGGAGCTCGGGATGCCCGAGGAGCCGGACAAGAACGCCGGCGGCCTCCCGGGGTACGGGCCGGTGCCGCGCAACGTCCTGGACGGCGTGCGGATCAGCGCCGCCGACGCCTACCTCGCCCCGCGCCGCGGGCACCCGGGGCTGGCGGTGCGCGGGGGCGTCCAGGTGCTGCAGGTCCTCCTCGAGCGGGGACGGGCGGTCGGCGTCCGGACGTCGGCCGGCGACGTCCGGGCCGCCGAGGTGGTGCTCTGCGCCGGTGCGGTGGGTTCGCCGCACCTGCTCCTGCTGTCGGGCATCGGTCCGGCGCAGCGGCTGCGGGCGGCCGGCATCGAGGTGCTGGTCGACGCGCCGGGCGTCGGCGAGGGCGGCACCGACCACCCGCTGGTCTACCTGCCGTTCAGCCCGCGCGACGGCGTTCCGGCCGGGCCGGGGGAGGCACCGTTGCACGGCGTCCTGCACACCACGTCCGACGGCGCCACCGTCCCCGGGGACCTGGAGGTGCTGCCCTGGCTGGCGCCCTTCGCCCAGGTCATGACCGGCCGCCCGGCGCCCGGCCGGCCGGTCGAGGTGGGCGTCGGACTGCAGCGCACCGAGGGCACGAGCCGGCTCACCCTGGTCGACGGTGCGCCCGGCAGCTCACCGCTGGTGGAGTACCGGCACCTCGCCGAGGCGGCCGACGCCGCGCGCATGCGTGCCGGGGTCCGGCTGGCGGCGGAACTGCTGGCGGCACGGGCGCTGGGGGAGTTCGGCGAGCCCGCGGAGCTGCCGCGCGACGACGCCGCGCTGGACCGCTGGATCCGGGAGCGGCTGACCACGGCGGTGCACCTGTCCGGGACGGCGCGCATGGGGCCGGAGTCCGACCCCGGGGCGGTGGTCGACCAGGAGCTGCGGGTGCGGGGGGTCGACGGGCTGCGGGTCGCCGACACGGCGGTGCTGCCGCGGGTCCCGAGCCGGGGTCCGGCGGCGACGGCGGTTCTGGTGGGGGAGCGGGGGGCCGAGCTGATGACCGACGGCGGCTGACCGCCGCAGGACATCAGCGGACGGCGGGCATCTCGCTCGTCGTGGAGGCGACGGGTGCCGACCAGGCGTCGGGGTGCGGGCGGCCGGCGTCGGCGGCCCAGACCGGCGTGCGGGTGCCGCCAGGGGTCGTGCGGGTGGCCGTGGCCGGCCGGGCACTGAGGCTCACGATCACGGCCAGCAGCACGAGCAGACCGACCAGCACACCGCCGATGACCAGGAGTGTCGAGAGCATGCACTCAACGTAGGGCGCGGACTGGTCCGTGTCACCCGGCAGATCTTCACCGACATCCCGGTCGACATGCGCACAGTTCGCCCACCGGATCGGCTTCCGTCCCACCGGTAACAGCAGGACTCGCCAGATGGCCCGGAGGCGTGACGCTGCCCACCACCGAGGCCGGTGCATAGCCGTCCGGTCGGTCCGGGTACGCCGCCCGTCCGAGACCTGGAGGACGTCGTGGCGGATCTGGCGGAGCTTGCCGGCAGGGCGGTTGCCGTGCCCCTGGGCGCCGTGGCGCGCTGGCGCGGCGGCAGGCCCATGCACCCGCGCGGGGCGGTCTTCGACGCGGTGCTCGAGCGGCACGGCGCGACGCCGGGACTCGGAGTGCCCTGGCTGGACGAGGTGCGCACCGAGCCGGTCGTGGTGCGGTTGTCCCGTGGAGCCGGGCTGCCCGCGCCGCTGCCCGACGTCCTCGGCCTCGCGATCCGCCTGGGCAGCGACGACGCGCCGGTGGACCTCTTGCTCTCGAGCACGGGCCGCGGTGCCTGGGGCCGGCTGGTACCGCTGCCGCGCATCGGCGCCGAGGTGACCTACGGCTCGATCATGGCGTACTCGTCGGCGGCCGGTCCGATCCGGATCGCGGCGCTGCCCGCCACGTCGGGGGGCTCGTCCGACCCCGGGCCGGTGGCCGGGGCGGCGTCGGACCGGGTGCTGGCGTTCACCCTCGCCGCGGCCGTCGGGAGGGGCGCGTGGCGGCCCTTCGCCCGGCTGTACAGCACCGCTGCGCAGGACCGGCTGGACACCGCTATGCGCTTCGACGCCGTCCGCAACGCGCCGCCCGGGCTGGTGCCGGACGGGCCGCTGGCCCGTTTCCGGGAGCCGTCCTACGCCACTGCCCGCCGGTCCGGCGCCCGAGGTCGGTGACCGGAGCGACACGCCGCCTCACACGATGGAGTTGCTCACGGGTTGGGCGCCGATCCGGCGGGGTAGCGAGCCCAGAACCGGTTCGACCACCAGCCGGGTCCCAGGACGTCGAGCGACACCGTGCTGTCGCGAAGCTCGACCGCACGAGGAGACGCACCGCCGCGTGAGCCCCGCACAACCCCCGGACGCCGGGCTGCCCGAAGGCCTGGGCGCAGGCGTCCGGGTGGTCACCATCCCGCACCGTGATCCCTACGTCGACGCGGTCCTCCCGGACGGCGTGACCCGTCTCGGGGGCGACGACCAGGGCAGCCCCTGGCTCGACATCGCCCACCTGACGGCGCACACCCGCGACCTCGACGTGGTGCACCTGCACGCCGGTCACGGCCACCTGGACGATGCGGCCATGGAGCCGTGGGCGGAGGCGCTGCAGCGCCTCGGCGTCCCGCTGGTCGTCACGGTGCACCAGCTGCGGGATCCTGCGGGCGCGCCGGCCGGGGGGCGCGACGGCGCCGTGGCCGCCGTGCTGGCCACGGCCGAGGTGGTGCTGACGCTGACGCCGGGGGCGGCCGACGACATCGCCGAGCGGTACGGCCGGACCGCCATCGTGGTCGCGCACCCATCGATCTGTGCGGCGGACCCCGAGCTGGGTGCCGAGCGCGGGCTGGTGGGTGTGCGGGTCGGAGAGGCGTCCGCCGCGGTGCCCGACCCGGTCGGGCTGGTGCGGGCGGCGCTCTCCGGTGCGGTGTCCGGTGGCGGGCGGCTGCGCGTGCTCGTCGAGGAGGCGGAGGCGCCCGCCCTGGACCCCGCGATCGTCGAGCTGGCCGACGGCGGCCGGCTCGAGCTGGTCCGCTTCGGTACCGCGGACTGGGTCGCCCAGCTGCAGCAGCTGCACGTCGCCGTCCTCCCCGAGCGGTGCGGCACGCACTCGCGGGACCTGGAGATCTGCCGGGACGTGGGCACGCGGGTGGTGGCGCCGAGCTGTGGCTGGTTCGCCCACCAGTGGTCGGAGGTCGTGACCTACGGCAACGACGACCGCGACGGGCTGGACGCCGTGTCGCTCACCGCGGCGATCGGTGCCTCCCTGGCCCGCCCGATGCCTCGTCCGGCCGACCGGGCCTGGCGGGCCGAGCAGCGGGCCGCCGTGCGGCAGGTGCACGCCGAGGTCTACGCGCAGGTGGCGGCGGACCGCAGCTGGTCCTGAGATGCGACGACGGGCCCGGCGCGTCGCGCCGAGCCCGTTCGCAGAGGGTGGGCAGGGGCGGGGTCGAACCGCCGACCTCTCACTTTTCAGGCGAGCGCTCGTACCAACTGAGCTACCTGCCCCTCCCGGTGGCTCCACCGGAGAGCGACCCTGACGGGACTCGAACCCGCGACCTCCGCCGTGACAGGGCGGCGCGCTAACCAACTGCGCTACAGGGCCTTGCTGTGGTGCATCGTGCCCCCAACGGGGTTCGAACCCGTGCTACCGCCTTGAAAGGGCGGCGTCCTGGACCGCTAGACGATGAGGGCTCTCGTTCGCCGGGGGCAGCGAGAACAATACATGCCCCCGCGCCTCCTCTTACCGGGGGGTTCCAGATGCGAGGCTGGCCCCGTGTCCTCCATTCGACGGCTCGCCCTTCCGGCCCTGCTCGCCTCGCTGACCCTGCTCACCGGCTGTGCCGGGGAGGGGCGTTCCGACACGGCGGCCTCGACGGGTGGAGCGGTCTCCAGCAGCAGCTCGAACTCCAGCGCACCCACCACCGAGGCGGAGAGCGAAGCTCCGGTGTCGAGCTTTCGCGGCGACACCGAGCCGGGCACCGCCGAGCCGTCGGAGGACGCTCGCTTGACCGTCGGTGCTGTTCGCCTGGCGGCCCAGCCGGGGTTCGACCGGGTGGTGTTCGAGCTCGGGGGTGCCGGGTCACCGGGTTGGGACGTCCGGTACGTGGAGGAGGCGACTCAGGATGGCAGCGGCGCCCCCGTGCCGGTGGCCGGCGACGTGATCCTGCAGGTACGCATCTCCGGCGCCGGATATCCCTATGACACCGGCGTCGAGGAATATGCCGCCGAGGCCCCGCTGACCGCTGCC
Source organism: Blastococcus saxobsidens (assembly GCF_002938435.1). Classification (GTDB taxonomy): domain Bacteria; phylum Actinomycetota; class Actinomycetes; order Mycobacteriales; family Geodermatophilaceae; genus Blastococcus; species Blastococcus saxobsidens. The sequence continues at coordinate 76,737 of NZ_POQT01000002.1, read as the reverse complement.
GGTACCGGCAGCGTCACGGAGGTCGTGTTCGCGGGTACGTACGAGGGTGTGACGTCGGCGTTCATCGGAGCTCGGGCCGCGCGGCCGTTCCGGGCATATCTGCTGGAGGGGCCCACGCGCCTGGTCGTCGAGGTCGCCCACGCCGGCTGAGCCGGAGCCCGGTTCACGCTGGCGGTCAGTTCACGCTGGCGGTGAGCTCCACCGAGTCCTCCGTGATGCCGGAGCAGGCCAGCTGCAGCGGGCCTGCGGACACGCTCTCGCCCTCGCCGCAGGAGACGCTGGCACCGCCCACGCTGAGGGTGGCCCTGCCGTCCTGGACCCCGCCGAAGGTGAGCGTGGTGTTCAGGATCTCCGCCTGGGCGCCGTCGCCCGTGAGGGTCACCGAGCAGGACCCTCCCGAGCAGGAGACGTTCTCTGAGGTGAAGGAGCAGCCGGTCAGCAGGAGGCCGCCGGCGAGCAGGCCGCCGGCCAGGCGGGCGGCGCGGGTCGTCGACATGCCCGCAGCCTAGGGCCGCGCGCTCACCCGGGCGGGGAGGAAGGCGCCGAAGGGAGGCCCGTCGTCCCGACGCCCTCCTGCGGGACGCCGTCCTGGGGGACGCTGCCGTCGGTGGTGTCCTCCCCCTCCGCGCTGCCGCCACCGGCGGCGACGGGGAGCAGCGTCCGCTGCACCGTGACGTCGGTCTGGCCCAGACCACCGAGGGTGATCTCGTCGTAGGCCCGCAGGGCCCCGGTGTCCGGGTCCAGGTACAGCACCGTGCAGGTCAGCGGCTCGGGGTACTCGCCCTGCAGGGCGCGCAACCCGGCGCCCCCCGTGGACCCCTGCACCATCAGGCGGGTGCCCCCGTCCAGGACCGACACGTCCCGGTCGTGGGTGTGCCCGGCCAGCACGAGCGGGACGATGCCGTCCAACGGCGGGGCCTGCTTGGGGTCGTGCACCAGCGCCACCGCCGCGGGGGTGTCCAGATCGGCCGCCACCTCGGCCAGCTCCTCGCCGGACTCGATCAGGACCTCGGGGCCGGCGTCGTCGTCGCCGGTGCTCTTGTCGGGGGTGAACCGGGGGTCGGGGGTCCCGACGATCCGGATGCCGGCGACGGTGACGTCCGAGTCGTCCAGCACGGTGACGTTCGGTTGCGCCGCCAGCAGGGCCGCGGTGACGGCGGAGTCGTGATTGCCCCGGATGAAGACGTAGGGCACCTCGAGGTCGCTCACGGACGGGAGCAGGCGGTTCTCCGGCTCGCTCCCCCAGTCGGTGATGTCGCCGGTGTCCAGGACCCCGTCGACGGCGAACTTCTCGGCCACCTGCTCCATGAGGTCGAAGCCGGCCGGGTTGAGGTGGATGTCGGACACGTGCAGCAGTGCCACCGTGTCGGTCTCCGATGGTGCCGGCAGGGCGGAGAGCGTGGCGTAGAGCGTGCCGACGTTGGACACCAGGTCCTCGAGGGAGGCCCGGTAGGCGTCGAACCGGGCGACGATGTCCTCGGCGCTGCCGATCAGGCTGTTGGCGTTGACCAGGAGGCCGGTGTAGGTCGGCTGGGAGAGCGCCTCGGGGCGCCAGGTGGCCGCCGCGACCGTCCCGGTGCCGGCGAGCACGGCCGTGGTGAGGCCGAGGGCGATCAGCGGCTCCCGGCGGCGGTGGAGCACCGCCCAGGAGGTGAGCGCGCCTCCGGCGAGGGCCCAGAAGGCCGTCAGCCAGACGAGGCGGACGACCGCGCCCTGCAGGTCCTCCGTCACCCGGTCGACGACGCCGGCGAGCTTCACCGGGTCGCTGGCCAGGGCCTGGGCCCGGTCCTGGTCCACCCGCTGGAGGGCGACGTCGAGGCGGAGCGGCCCGTCGTACACGTCGACCGCCAGGGCGCCCAGCGGCGGCACGGACACCTGGGCGCCGCCGCCCGCCGGCCGGAACGCCAGGCTCGCGTCGAACGGCCCGATCGCGGCGTCCGTGCGGGCGAACAGCAGTACGGCGACGAGGGCGCCGCCCAGTGCGAGGCCGATGCGGGCGGCCCACCGGCCGGCCCGGCGGGCGTGGCCGGGCCACGGGGAACGGCGCGGGCTCGGCTCGGTCACCCGGGCAAGGCTATCGCTGACCGGCCCGGTCCTCAGCGCGGCGCGATCAGCCCGAGGTGGTGGCGGGACGGAAGATCCAGCGCAGCGCGAGGAAACGCATCAGCCCGATGAACCCCGTGACGACCGCGACGGTCGCGATCTGCAGGCCGAGGTGCGCGGTCTCGGTCAGCGCCTCCAGCAGGCCCAGTGCCGTGCTCGTCGCCAGCAGACCGAGGACGGTGACGCCGCCGGCCTCCCACTGGGCGGTCAACCAGTGCACGCGCTCCTCGGCCCGGAACGTCCGCCGGCGGTGCAGCTCGTTGGCCAGCACCGTGGAGACGCCCGTCGCCACCAGGTGGGCGGGCAGGTAGCCGCCGCCGCGCAGGGTCACGAACAGGAGGGCGTAGACCGCCGTGGTCACGGCGCCGACGAGCACGAAGCGCAGGAACTGCGCCGTGGTGTCGTCCCGGCCCAGTCGCGTCGTCAGCCGGGGGGCGGTGTCCTGCGCCCATCGCGCCGTGGCCCGGGACAGGTCGCCGAACGCGTCGGCGGCGTGGCCGCGGCGGAGCAGGGACGGGCTGGTCACGGGGATCCTTCGGCAGTCGGACGGGTCGTCGTGGGTGAGCAGGGTCAAGGCTCCTCTCCGGCATAACCCCTGTCACGCCTGAACATGCCGGTCGTCACTGGGATCCACCCGTGTCCTTGCTCACCGTTGCCTGTGAGTCCGCAGCCGCGGTCGTGAGTCGAGCCGCGCGGTCGGGGGTAGGGGGCGGCCATGAGCCTCATGGGTTTCCTGGACCGCATCGCGGACGTGTCGGCCGTCGACAAGGCCATGGAGCCGGCCCGGCGCGCCGTGCAGGGCATGCCCAGCGCCGTGAAGGACGTCCTGCACGGCACCTGGCTGGGGCACCCCCTCCACCCGGTCCTCGTGCAGGTCCCGGTGGGCAGCTGGGTGTCCGCCGGCCTCCTCGACGCCGTTCCGCGGCTGCGGCCGGCCGCCACGGTGCTGATCGGCGCCGGCGTGGCCGCCGCCGTGCCCGCCGCGCTCTCGGGCGCGGCCGACTGGTCGGAGCAGGGGACCGGTGTCCGCCGCCTGGGCGCCCTGCACGCGGTGCTGAACACCGCCGCTCTCGGGCTGTACGTGGGATCGCTGGTCGCGCGCGGCGCGGGGCGCGGCGGCCTCGGTCGGCTGCTGTCCTACGGCGGTCTGGGCCTCGCCGGGAGCTCGGCGGCCATCGGCGGGCACATGTCCTACGCCCAGTCCTCCGGCGCCTCCCACGCGGCGACGGCCGTGCGCGCCCTGTCGACCGACTGGCTCGACCTCGGGCCGCTCGACGACCTGCCGGAGGGGCGCCCGGCGATGCGCTCCGGCAAGGGCGGCAGCATGGCGGTGCCGCTGGCCGTCATCCGTCGCAGCGGGCGGGTCGACGTCTTCGTGGCCGCCTGCTCGCACCTGTCGGGACCGCTCGACGAGGGCACCGTGGAGACCGTGCGTGGCTCGGAGTGCCTGGTCTGCCCGTGGCACGGGTCGGCCTTCGACCTCGACAACGGCGAGCCCCGCCGCGGCCCGGCCGCCAACCCCCAGGAGAAGCTCGAGGTCCGTATGGAGGCGGGCCACGTCATGGCGCGCGTCCCCAGCCGGCACCGCTGAGGCTCTGCCGCCGCGGGCCCGGCGGTCCTAGGCTGCCGGGCCATGCGGCGGCCGGCGGTGCTGGTGGCGCTGCCGTTCGCCCTGGGTTCCTGCGCCACGTCGCCCGGCGCACCGGACGGGGAGCGTGCGTCCTCGCCGTCGTCCTTCTCGACGTCGTCCTCCTCGCCGTCCCTGCCGCCGGCGCCGGGGATCGCCGCCGAGGCGGTGCTGCTGCGCACCGACGAGGCGGTGGGTGGCCGGTTCCAGGTGCGGATCACCGCCACCGGGAACGAGCCGTTCGGCGTGCGGGCGGTGGCGCTCGCGGTGCCCGGCCTCGCCCCGCTGCCGCCCACGCCGGTGACGGCGGAGTTCGTACGCGGCCGGGTGATCGATCTTCCGGCGCCGTACGGCCGGCCGGACTGCGCGGTCGCGCCGGAGCCGGCGGCCGCGCGGCTCGCCGTCGTCCGCGGGGACGGCCCGGCCGAGGAGGTGACCGTGCCGTTGACCGGCGACGTGCCCGCGCGGGTGCACGCCCAGGAGTGCGCGGGCGAGGCGGTTGCCGCGGTGGCCGAACTCGCGGTGACCGTCCTGGAGGCGGGTGAGGAGCAGCTCACCGGGCGGCTCGCGCTGCGCCGCACGGGCGGGGACGAGCCGCTGACGGTCGGGCGCATCGGCCGGAGCGTGCTGGTCGACGTCGAGGCTGGGGAACTGCCCGCACGGCTCGAGGCGGACGCCGGAGCCACGGCCGTGCCCCTCACGTTTCGGCCGGCGACGTGCGAGCCGCACGTGCTCACGGAGACCAAGCAGCCCTACGTCTTCCCGCTGGAGGTCGCGATCGGCGACGCCTCGCCCGTCGTCGTCGACCTGCCGGTGGACGACGCCCTCCGCGTGGCGCTGGGGGACCTCGTGCGACGGGTGTGCGGCGGCGCGTGACGTCCGCCCCGGCAAGAAGCCGGCCCGGCTGCCCCGGGGGGAACGGGTCAGCCGGGCCGGGGTCGTACCCGCCGGGGCGCCGGGGCGCTGGGGCGGACGATGCGGCGGACGGAGGACGTGGTGGAGCATCCGACCGGAACGACGATGACCGTACGTAACCGCCGCAGCCGTCCGCGATCCCCTGAACGGGTGGTCCGGCGGGTGCAGGGGTGACGCCCGGCACACAGTGTGTGCGCCCGAGGGGCCGCTGGGCACGACCGGGTGATGTTCTTCCTCTTCAGCAGCCGGCTCGGCTGCCTGGGTTCGCTCCTGATCTCGGCGCTGCTCACGCTGGTGCTGCTGCTGGTCCTCGACGTGCTGTGACGCGCGGAGGGGCCGGTCCCGGTCGGGACCGGCCCCTCCGCGCGGTGCAGGCAACGCTCTCGCGTCAGCCGTTCAGCTCCAGGGTCTGCATGGTGTCGGCCCGTACCTGGGCCAGCAGCGCGGTGTCGGTGGCCAGCGAGCGGCCGTAGGAGGGGATGGCCTCCTGCAGCAGCGGGCGCCAGGCATCGACGCGCTCGGGGAAGCAGCGCTCCAGCAGGGTGAGCATCGCGGCGACGGCGGTCGAGGCACCGGGGGAGGCGCCCAGCAGGCCGGCGATGCTGCCGTCGCTCCCGACGATCAGCTCGGTGCCGAACTGCAGCACGCCCTTGCCGGTCTTCGGGTCCTGCTTGATGACCTGCACGCGCTGACCGGCGGTGACCATGTCCCAGTCGTCCTGCTCGGCGGTGGGCACGAAGCCGGTCAGGGTCTTGTGCCGGGCGCCGCGGCTCTGGAGGAGCTCGCCGATGAGGTACTTGGTCAGCGCCAGCTCGGTGCGGCCGACCCCGAGCATCGAGCCCAGGTTGTTGGGCTTGACGCTCTTGGGCAGGTCGAACATCGACCCGGCCTTGAGGAACTTGGGCGAGAAGCCCGCGTAGGGGCCGAAGAGCAGCGAGTACTCGCCGTCGATCAGGCGCAGGTCCAGGTGCGGCACCGACATCGGCGGGGCGCCGACGGCCGCCTGGCCGTAGACCTTGGCCTGGTGCCGGCTGACCAGCTCCGGTGAGCGGGTGCGCAGGAACAGGCCGCTGACGGGGAAGCCGCCGAACCCGCGGATCTCGGGGATCGCGGCCTTCTGCAGCAGCGGAAGGGCGCCACCGCCGGCGCCGACGAAGACGAACCGTGCGCGGACGGAGATCTCCTCACCGGAGCCGGTGTCACGGACAGTGACCTTCCACCGGCCGTCGGACTCCTTCTCCAGCTCCTGCACGCGCTGGTCGAGGTAGACGTTGACGCCCTTGGGGGCGACGTCGTCGAGCATGAGGCGGGTGAGCGCGCCGAAGTTCACGTCGGTGCCGGCGTCCGAGCGGGTGGCGGCGACGATCTGCTCGGGGTCGCGGCCCTCCATCATCAGCGGCAGCCACTCGGCCATCGTGGCGTGGTCCTCGGTGTACTGGAGGCCCTCGAACAGCGGCTGGGCGGCGAGCGCGGAGTGCCGGGCGCACATGTAGCTGCGCCCCTTCTCGCCGGTGACGAAGCTCAGGTGCGGGACCGGGGAGATGAAGTCCTTGGGGGAGCCGGTCATCCCGTTGCGCACGAGGTGCGACCAGAACTGGCGGGAGACCTGGAACTGCTCGTTGATGGTGACGGCCTTGGTCGGGTCCACACGGCCGTTCTCGTCGGCAGGCGTGTAGTTGAGCTCGCAGAGGGCGGCGTGCCCGGTGCCGGCGTTGTTCCAGGGGCCGGAGCTCTCGCCCGCGACGGCGCTGCCGGACTCGAAGACGGCGATGCTCCAGTTGGGGGCGACGACCTTCAGCAGCTGGGCGAGCGTCGCGCTCATGATGCCGGCCCCGACGAGTACGACGTCGGGGTTCGCGCTGTCCGGAACTGCGCTGCGCTCGGAAGTCACGTCTGCCTCTCTGGCGGTGCTGGGCGGGGCGCTGCGGCGCCTTCCATCGATGGTCGGCTCACGGGTGCCCCTGCATGTGCCCTGCGGGCTATGAGCTACGTCACCGGTACCCACGTGCGCGACCGATCAAGGATGCACCGCCGGTCGGAAAGCCTGCTCCGGGGGGCGGCGGTGTGGGCACGGTCACGTCATGCGACGGGGTCCAGCTCGCGGCCGGCGCCGGCCAGCACGGCCTCGCGCACCCGGTCGAGGGTGGCCGAGCGGAGCCGCCACTGCTGCCAGTGCAGGACGACGTCCACCGACGCCGCCGGATCGAGGACGACGAGGTGCGCGGCGTCCCCGCGCGCCTGGAGGTCGGGCACCATGCCCCAGCCCAGGCCGAGGGTGACGGCGGCGACGAAGTCCGCCGAGGCGGGGACGAAGTGCGCCGGCGGGGCGGCGTCACGGCCGGCGTGCGCCTGCAGCCAGCGGTGCTGCAGGTCGTCCTTGCGGTCGAAGACGACGACGGGTGCGTGGGCCAGCGCCTCGGGTGTCGGGCCGGCCGGGAACCACCGCCGCGCGAAGGCGGGGGTGGCCATCGGCCGGTACCGCATGCCACCCAGCGGGGTGGAGGTGCAGCCGGGGACCGGATCGGCGTCGGCGGTGACCGCGGCCATGACCGTGCCGGCGCGGAGCAGGGCGCTGGTGTGCTCCTGGTCCTCCCGGTGCAGGTCGAAGCCGACCTCGCCGGCCAGCGGCGCGAGGGCGGGCAGCACCCAGGTGGCCATGGAGTCGGCGTTCACCGCGATCGGCAGGATGGGCACGTGCTCGGGTCCGGCCGGATCCCCGCCGAGCTCGCGGGCGACGTCCGCGGTGAGCAGGTCGACCTGCCGGGCCAGGCGCAGCACCGCCTGGCCGGAGCCGGTGAGCTGCACCGGCTTGGACCGGACGAGCAGGATCCGGCCGGTCGCGACCTCCAGGGCCCGCAGCCGCTGGCTGATCGCCGACGGCGTGACGCGCAGGGCGCGGGCGGCGGCCTCCAGGGTGCCGCCGCGGACGGTGGCGTCCAGCGCGCGCAGCTGGGCGAGGTCGAGGTCCATGAAGCAACGCTAACGCTCGATGAGAATGTTGAGCTGGACTGAGGATCCGGAGGTTCCTAGCGTCTGGACCCGTGCTCACCACTCCGGCGCTGGTCGCCGTCGCCTCGGGGCTGGCCCTGGGCCTGGGGCTGATCGTCGCCATCGGCGCCCAGAACGCCTTCGTCCTGCGGCAGGGGCTCCGCCTCGAGCACGTGGCCGCGGTGGTGGCGGTGTGCGCGCTCTCCGACATCCTGCTCATCGCCGCCGGGGTGCTGGGTGCCGGTGCAGCGCTGTCGCGGGTGCCCTGGCTCATCCCGGTCGTCTGCTTCGCCGGGGCGGCGTTCCTGCTCGCCTACGGGGTCTTCGCCGCGCGGAGGGCGATGCGCCCCGGGGCCCTCCTGCCGGACGCCGGCGGGGTGCGGGCCGGCCTGGCGGCGACCGTCGGCACGTGCCTGGCGCTGACCTGGCTCAACCCGCACGTGTACCTCGACACCGTCGTGCTGCTGGGTTCGATGGCCTCCACCTACGGGGCGCACCGGTGGGAGTTCGCCGCCGGCGCGGCCGTCGGCAGTGCCGTCTGGTTCACCGGCCTGGGTTTCGGTGCCCGGCTGCTCCGGCCGGTGTTCGCCCGTCCGGCGGCCTGGCGCGTGCTCGACGCGACCATCGCCGTCGTCATGGTCGCGCTGGCGGTCTCCCTGGCCGTCCGGGGCGTGGGGGAGCTCTGACGCCGGCGGTGCCGCGTCGGGCCGTGGAGCCGGAGCCCCGGCAGTACCCTTCCCCCGGGTCATGTGGGCCCGGACGTCGCGTCGTCCGGCCGGTCGTCCACGTCCCGGGCCTCTAGCTCAACTGGCAGAGCAGCGGACTTTTAATCCGCGGGTTGTGGGTTCGATTCCCACGGGGCCCACTGAACATGCTGGCCAACGGCAAGTCGTTGGCGGCTAGTCATGGCTGAGAAGGCGTCGTCCCCCATTTTTCTCACGGTTTCGCCACCCGCATGACAGAGGCCCACGGCCGGGAGAGCCGTGAGCCTCTGTCAGTGCAGCGCTAGGTCGTCGGGTCGACCCGGTGGTCCTCGATGAACTTGTCGAGTGTGGCTCGCTCGAAGCGCACCATGTGCCCCACCTTCACGTAGGCGATGCGCTTCTCGAAGACCAGGCGACGCATGTACCGCTCGCCAAAGCCCGTGTACTCGCCAGCAGCCTTGCAGTCCATGAGCACCGGGGAGAGGCGACGCTGGTGGGGGCCAGCCCTTTCCGACGGCGGGGTGCTGGCCTCAGTCATGCCTTGCTCCCCTCGGGCTGGATGGTCATCGACGGTGGGTCGTTCGCGCCCTATGCCATGAGCCGCCACGTCTGCTCCTTCTTAGGCAGCAGCTCAGGGCCGGTGCGTCGGTCAAAGGGAACGAAGACCACGTGGGTCCAGGAGTCAGCCAGCGTCTGATGGCTCTTGGTGAGGAGCACTCGCAGGAGGAGGACCGGCCAGAGCAAGGCGTCGAGGACAGCCAGGACGTCGTGACCGATGAGCCTGGTCCAGTGGACAGCGGCCACGCCGTGCCGGCCTCGAGCGTTGACGGCGTGCACAGGGCGCACACCCATGGCCCAGCAACCCATGCTCACGCCGTCCTCCTCGAAGTTGATCGCGATCGTCATGAGGGCAGCGAAGGCGAACGTCGCCGCCCAGACCTCGAGGGCTGTGAGCGGCACGAATCGGGGCGCCACGATGGACACCGCGGCCACGGGTAGCCCGATGCGACCGAAGAAGTCGATGACGAAGACCCCGAGGCGTTGTAGAGGATTGGCGAGCTTGACCAGGCCGGCATAGCCGTACGTCGGCTCCACCAGCGTCGGCCCCTGTTGGTGCACCTGATCGCTAGCCGAGACCCCCGAGGCGAAGCCGGGCCGTGTTTCGGCATGCCCGTGAGGGTTGTTGTGGGCCGGTTGGCCGAGCGGCTGGGCGTAGAAGTCGTCGTAGTCCTCGGAGCGGGTCACGGCTGGGGCTCCTCGGGCTCGATCGGGTCGTCGCCGGGACGAGAGTCGGTGCTGGCCCCGCCGTCGCCCGCTGGGCCCTCGCTGGCGCCGCCGTCCTGGTCCGGGTCGTCGGGCTCTTGTTCCTCGTCGGGGAACCAGCGATCTTCGGGTGACTCGCCTTGGTCGTAGGCGGCGCCTGCGATCTTCGTGAAGGCGTTGGCCGCTGCGATGTAGCGGTCTAGGAGCTCGTCGCCGTCGCGTTGGGTGATCGCTAGGAGGTAGTTGCCCGCCGAGTCCTTGCGATCCAGCTCGGGGACGGGAAGGAGGAACGCCGGCCCGGTGTCGTGTGCCGAGCGCCTCAGGAACCACTCGAGCGTGGTGACGACCATCCGGGGCCATGGCTTGGATCGGTAAACGGGTGAGGGGTAGATGTACTCGAAGCCCGTCGGCGGCAGCCGGAGCACCGCACCTGGGGCCGAGGGCAGGCCGTCGCGCACCTGGTCGATGGGGACGTGGGGCGTCTCGTGCCACGACTCCGAGATGGACCAGCCGGTCTTGGCGGGATCGGCGCCTCCTGACTGAGTCTGGGTCTCGAACTTCACCCACCGCTTGCCCAAGATGTTCGAAATCGTGCTGAGGGTCTTCTCGTTCTTGATCCCCGGGAAGATCAGCACCTCGTTGTGGAGCGTCAGGAACGTTTCGCCGTCCCGGCCGAAGCGGCTCTCGACTTGGCCAAGGTCCTGGATGCCCGAAGCGATGACCATGCCCTGGTCCACGCACTGGCTGACGATCGAGGGGTAGGCCGGGTCCGGCGCCAGGTTCGTCAGTTCGTCACAGATCAACAGCAGCGGTCGGCGGTCTCGAACGCCGGCCTCGACGTCTTCCTCGTGAAGGCGCCGACAGGCGTCCCAGAACTGGCGAATGATCGTTCGCATGATCGCCTGGGCGTCCTCGGCGTCGCCGGTCGAGGCTGTGATGTAGAGCGTCGGGTACTGGCCGGTAACGGGGACGCCGCTCGGCCTGGTGACACCCATGTTGGCCAGGCCCACTTCGCCGTCTCGTTCGGTGGCGCAGAAGTTCACCTCGTTGCGCCCGCCGCTCACGAAGTCGTAAGGGTCGATGTTCGGCTCCAACGACCGTTCGAGAGTCTCGCCCCGGTCGTAGATGTTCAGCGCCTGACTCGACGTGACCACGATCGAGTCCTTGATCGCTCCGGTCATGGCCGAGAGCGACGTCCACTTCTCAAGCGCGGCGCGAGCGTCGTCGGTATCGGTGTCGCCAAGGATCTGCTCGAGCTCGTCAATAGCCGATTCGACGCCGTTGATGACGCTGAGGACGAAGCGCATGTCCTTGCCCGCAAGCTTTGCGGCAAGGAGCGGCACGGCCATGTAGGCCCCGGCCAGGCTTTCCCAGAACTTCGCGTTGTTCCCTGACTGGGTGTCACGCGTTCCAGCGCCGGCCAGGCCCGCGGCAACACGCTGAGCCCCACCCCAACTGTCGGCCATCTCGATCGGCGACCAGCGTCCCTCAACGGCTCCAGGGATCAACTTTCCGCCAGTGGGATCGAGGTGCCAGATCGTTCCGCCGTAGCGCGCTCGATGCAGCGCTGTTGCATAGGCGAGGTCCGGCTTCACGCTCATGATCACGGCAGGGCCGTTCCAGGCAATTGCCTGGGGAGCCAAGCCTCCATGGGTCTTGTTGACCTTGGGAGCACCGAGCCACAGGACGTTGCGCTCGGGCTCGCTGAAGACTGGCTCGACGTTGCCGGCGACGTCGTGGCGCACTCCGAGCCAGAGGCGCTTCTGTGCCCACGGCCCTGCCAGGTACCGGTCAAGCAGCCCCAGCCACGGGTCCGGGTGCTGGTCGAGCCAGTCGATGCCGTTGAGCTGGTCCACCTGAAGCGTCGTCACGGAAGTCCCCCTGTTGTCCCTGGCCTCGCCGGCGTCGGTGAGCCGGTGGGCCTGTGTCACTCGAACTGATGAGGGACGGGACGCTAGGTACGGCGGGGGGTGGTCCGACAGCAGCCCTCACCCCGGGAGGTGAGGCACGAGGAGGACACGAGGAGGACGAAAAGTTACCGTGCGTAGACGGGGGGCTTACGGATGCGCTCGTGACGACACGGCGTTGGACGGCCGGCGCGGATACAACCGCGCAGGTCCGAGGCACGCTGAAGTCATCTGAGCCTCGCCACGGTGGGTGAGCGGCGGGGCCTGGGCCTCCAGACCGAACCGTTATCGCCGGCGCTACGAGATCCCGGGTTCTTCCACCCGGACGGTGAGCCACGGTTCTGTGGTTCCTCAAGCGGGACTACAGAAAGTGACTCTGTGTAGTGGGTCGCTGACGGCGACCCTGTGACGACTGAGCACTCGTGGCGCCCCGTGCGGCTGCAACTGCGAAGCGCCAAGACCCTCTGGGACTCATGCATTCCAATGTGGGCTGGGTTTTGCGCAGGGCGTCCCCGCCGCTAGCGTCCGGCCATGGGGCAGGTCTCGATCGCAAGCGGATCGACCCCTGACTACTACAAGCGCGAAGTCAAGGAGTCCTTGGAGGCCGCCCGCGAGCGCGGCTACTACTCCAAGGCGGTCGCCTCGGGGGAGCCCCCGGGGGTGTTGCTCGGCCGCGGCTTGGAGGCTCTGGGGCTCACTGTCGGTAGCGAAGTCACCGATGACATCTCCAACCGGGTCTTCGCCAACTTGAGTCATCCGACGACCGGCGAGGCTCTCGGCCGGGCGCAGTCCAACTTCGCCGCCGGCGGCGATCTTGTGCTGCGAGCCGCCCAGCGTCACGGCATCACGGTTCCGGCCGCCGTCGTCGCCGACGCCAAGGACGCCCTTCGGGACACGGACGGCACGCGCCTGGCTGAGTTCACCCGAGCCCGTGCGCTCGACCTCGTGGCGAGCGCTGCGCCGGGCGTCACACCCGAAGAACTGAAGTCGATCGCCGTCGAGGCCACCCGCTCGACGCGGCGCAACGTCAAGTACCTCGACATGACCTACACCTCGGGCAAGGACTGGTCGGTGGCCCATGCTGCCGCCGATGCCGCCGGCGACGACTTCGCCTCGGCGGCATACGAGGAGGCACTGACAGCGGCCACACGGGCCATGGCCGACGTCGCCGAGACGCTCGCCTACACCCGTGTTGGAGCGCATGGCAAGAAGGTCGCCGGGGAGTCGACTGGCAAGCGCATGGCTGCTGACGGATTGGTCGTGGCTGCCTATCGCCACCACACCAACCGAGATGGCGAGATGCACGATCACGCCCATGTGCTTGTGCTGAACCGAGCCCTTGATGCAACGGGCAAGTACCACGCTCTCGACGGCAAGCAGCTCTATGGCGCCGTTCCGTTCCTCGCTGCCGTCGCCAGTCGTGCTCAAGAGTTGGTCGGACGAGACAAGCTGGGTCTTCGCTACGAGAAGAACCCTGATGGAACTCGCCGGATTGCCGCTGTCGAAGAGGGAGTGTGCAAGGACTTCTCAACCCGCAGCGCTTCGATCGAAGCTCGCCTGGACGAGTGGGCGCGGCTCTGGGAAGAGACCAACGGCTTCGCTCCGACTGCTCGCCATCGAGACGCGCAGCACAAGTACATCCAGCGTTCGACTCGCCGCCCCAAGTCCGACAAGCACCTCGTCCGTGAGGACCAGGTGGCGCAGTGGCAGCAGACCTCGCTCAAGGCTCGGGGCGCATCGCTGAGCGAGGTCCACCAGGCGGTTGCCCGGGATGCCCGCCGCTTCTCCGAGGAGGCTCTGGCCGGCGACGCGATCGACCAAGACGCCGTCGTGTCCGAGGCGATCGAGACGCTGACGCAGAAGCGGACCAGCTTCAACGAGCACCACTTGGCGGCCGCCATCGATCAAGCGCTGCCAGCCAACCTTCCCCGAGGCATGACGATCGGTGGCTATCAGGCGCTGCTCGAAGGCCTCGTCGAGAGCGCCTGTGTGCGTTCGGGCATTGAGCGCATCACGCCGCAGAGCGTTATCGACGTCGGCGTGCCAGCAGAGCTCCGGGCACCGGACGGGCGCTCGGTCTACAGCGCACCCCGTGACGCCATCTACGTCGGTGCCGAGCAGCTGGCACGAGAGGAGTACCTGAGCGGGCTTGCCCGCGCCTTCGCTGCCCCGGGGATCGAGCGGGACACCGCCGTCGCTCTTGCCCTCGACGCCGGCCTCTACGAGGACCAGGCGGCGGCCTTCAGCGCCGTGCTCTCGTCTCGGCGAAGCCTTGAGGTGCTCATCGGCCCAGCCGGAACCGGCAAGTCCTACACGGTCGGCCACATCGCGAGCGCGTGGGAGCGGGCCGCCAAGGGTGCTCCGGTCATAGGCCTGGCACTCAGTGAGGCGGCGGCCAAGGTGCTCCGAGCCGAAGGCGTGCAGACCTCATGGAACATCGACGCCTGGCTGGCCGGTATCGGCCGCCTCAGCTCCGGGCGAGCGCGGCCCAGTGACAACGAGATGAGACTCGCGCCCGGGGCCCTCGTCATCGTCGACGAGGCCGGTATGGCCGATACGGCCAAGCTCGCCGCGGTCACGAAGATGGTCGAGGCCGTGGGCGGAAAGGTGCTCCTCACCGGCGACCACCGCCAGATCGCCGCCGTCGAGGCCGGTGGGGTGCTGGCGTTCCTGGCCAGTGACGCTGAGCTGCGCCGAGAGGGCGCCATCAGCGATCTCACCGACGTTCGTCGCTTCAGTGCCAAGTGGGAGCGGGAGGCCTCGCTTCGACTGCGTGATGGCGATGCCTCTGTGCTCGAGCTGTACGACCGCCACGGTCGAGTCGTTGAAGCGGAGAGCCCTGCTGAGGCCATGACCAGGGTCTATGACTCCTGGCTGATCGACACCCTCGAAGGCAAGACGTCGATCATGGTGGCGGCCACGGCCGAGGAAGCAGCATCGCTTGCCATGCGAGCGAGGGCCGAGCTCGTCGAACTTGGCCGTGTCGATCACGCCCGCACCGTCGAGTTGGGCAATGGCGCTCTTGCGTCTGCCGGCGACATCGTTCAGGCCCGGCGGAACAGCCATGGCATCAAGGACCAGCGGGGCCGGCCCCTGGCCAACCGTGACCGCCTGGTCGTCGATGAGGTTCGTAGTGACGGCACGCTGTGGGTGCATCGAGAGGGCGAGGGTCGCCGTCTCACACTGCCGCCCGAGTACGTCGCTGCACATCTGGAGCTGGCCTATGCCGTGACCGCCCACGGCAGTCAGGGCCGCACGGTGGACTCGTCGTATGTGCTGGCCAGCGAGGCGATGACGGCGGAGACGCTCTATGTCGGGCTCACCCGTGGCAAGCACATGAACCAGGTCGTCGTCTCGACAGCGGCCGAGACGCTCGACAATCACCGTCACGGCCCCGAAGTCGAGCGCAGCCCTGCTCTTGCCCTGCTCGGTGAGGTGATGGAGCGCAGCACTGCCCAGCGCTCGGCACTGACCATGAAGCAGGACCTGGCCGAGGCGGCGAAGTCGCTCGCCAAGATCGGCCCCGTTTGGGCTGAGGCCAATGGCCTGTTGGCTCAGCGAGATCAGGTGCGCTACCGCCAGATCGCGGACGTCCTTGGACCCGAGCGTTTGGCTCGCCTCCAAGAGGACCCGACGGCGCCGGCGTTCTGGCAGACGGTGAAGAACACCGAGCTGAGTGGGATCGACCCTGTAGACGCCCTTAAATCGACGCTGGAGGGCCGCGAGGTCGACTCGGGCACCGAGCTAGGTGCTCTGCTCTCTTGGCGCCTCACGGAGCAAAGGCACATGGCCTGGGAGCCCAAGAGGTTGCCCGGAGCGACCGACGGGTTGCCGCCGGCGAGCTACCTCGAGCGCACCGCGGCACCCGAGGCGCTCGCAGACGCTTCCCTCGTCTCCGACGACCTTGGCGCCTACGCCCGGCGTCTGGCCGTGGCCATGGACGAGCGGGTTGCTGAGCTTGGTCGCCGGGTCGGCCAGGACGAACCAGCCTGGGCGGTCCAGCACCTCGGCCCGGTTCCCGCCCCTGGGACGAGCGAACTTGAGGACTGGGAGCGGCGAGCTGGCGTCGTCGAGGCGTATCGAGAGCAGTACGTCGCCGAGTCCAAGAAGGCCAACGTCGCCGATCCGATCGGCCGACGCCCGAGTGTCCTCAAGAGCCCCGACCGCTACGTGGACTGGCGCCTTGCGAACCGGGCGCTCGGGCTCGACCGGAACCCCATGCGGGACGTCTCACGGATGCCCGACGAGTTGCTGCGTCGTGCTGTGAAGGCCTGGCACGACGAGGTGGAGCAAGGGCCCCAGTACGTGCGTCACAAGCTCGACCAGGCCGCCAGAGACGCCCAGAGGGCCCGCAGCCGAGTCGTTCGCCAGCTCGACATGCTGCGTGGACGGGCGCCCCGCCGGCACCTTCAGGCGGCGATCGACGAAGCCGATCAGCTGCAGCGGCGCCAGGAGGAGCTCCAAGAGCAGCAGATCGTTCGAGACGAGTGGTTCGAGCGCATGGCGGAGACCCGCACGACGGCGAGAGAGGCCGAAGCCGAGCTGCTTCGGCGCTACCCCGAAGGCGATGAGGCCCGGACAGCACGCAAGGCTCCCGAAGAGCTCAGCGACCGGGAACGCGTCGCTATGGAGCGTGCTGCCGAGCGCCAGCATCAGCAGCAGGTTCGCCAGCAGCAGCAAACCAACGGCTTGTCCATCGGCGGCATCACTCCTTAGGCGCTCAGACGCTTAGTCGCCTAGTTGGCTAGCGTCTCGCCGGTCGATCAAGGAGGGGACGCCGTGGCGGTGATCCGGGGGGATGAGGAACTGAGGAACTGCGCTGCGGTCGTCGCTGACGAGCTGTCCCAGGACTTCTACAGCGCAGATGCCAAGGCCCGCTTCTCGGGCATCTTGGCCACGTTGCAGTGGGTTGCCGGCGAGGTGGTTCCCTCCCCCATCGACCAGCGGCCGGGCGTCACGCCGAGCTCTCAGGCCGTCGAAGACGAACTGGCCAATGCCTACGACGTCATCTACCGGCGCCGACCGCCCTCGAAGGTGGTCAACGGCTCCTACGCCGGCGGCGTCGAGGCAACCCTGCTGTGGGCGCTTGGCCGCAGCGACGAGCCGCCCACTCCGCTTGACTGAGCGTCTAGTTGCCTAGGCGCTCACTGCTGCTGGCGAGGCGGTAGACCTCTGTTGCGCCGGCCAGGGTGCGTGGCGGCTTCCTCGTAGGCCTGCTCGCTTAAGGCCTCGACCAGCATGAGCTCCCCGCTCTCTACCTCTCGGCGGAGCCGGTTGACGGCCAGGCGGGCGATGTCGGACGCCGAGAGCCCATCGACCGGCAACGACTTGGCCGTTTGCTTGAGCCACCGCCGTTGGTCGGGTGTGAAGAAGACCGTCGCCCGCTCGTATGACTGAGCGTCTAGTTGCTCAGGCGTCGAGTCGGGAGCTGAGTGAGCGTCTAGTGGCTTAGGCGCAGGATGGCCCGACTGAACGTCTGAGCGCTGAGACGTCTCCACGTCTAGGCGTCTAGTGGTCGAGTTGTGAGATGGCTGAGTGACCGGCCGCTGTGACGGCTCCTGTCGGCGGCCAGTTCGAAGAAGGTCGGTTGCGGTGAAGTTCTTACCCACGAGTGACTCCCATGCGGGCGATCACCTCATTGACGAAGGCCTGGTAGGCCGCCGCCAGGTCGGGGTTCGCCTCGTCGTCACCAACGACGAGACGGCCGCCCACCTGGTCCTCGGCGGCGACTCGACGGGGGATAGCGGCCTCGAAAAGCGGCAGGTCACTGTCCCTGAGAGCGTCGAGGACCTCGCGGCTGACCCGGGTACGGGAGTCGACCATCGTCACAAGGATGCCGAGCAGGGGAGCGGTGATGACCCCCTCACCGCGGAAGTCGTCTGTCCAGCTCAGGAAGGCGCCGAGGCCACCTACGGCCAGCTTGGTGGCGCTGACCGGAGCGATCACGTCCGTGGCGGCCGCCAGTGCGGCAAGGGTGACCAGAGAGAGGCTGGGGGGCAGGTCAAGGACGGCGAAGTCGTACGAGGTCTCGACGTCGGCGAGTGCACGGGCGATGCGGTCCTCCCGTCTCGTCATCGAGACCAACTCGGTCTCCAGGGGAGCTAGCGCAAGGGTTGCTGGCAGCAGGTCGAGCCCTTGAATACGGGTGTTGAGAATGGCCTTCTCGATCGGGACTCCGTTAGAAATCACGTCCTGAAGGTCGAAGTCGATGTCGGCTGGATCCTCAGCAAACCAAAAAGTGGCATGTGCCTGGGCGTCAACGTCGACCAGCAGAGTGCGGAACCCTGCTCGGGCTAGGCCGGCAGCGAGATTGACCGCCGTCGTTGTTTTGCCAACGCCTCCCTTGTGATTAGCGATACCGATAGTGCGCATAGAAGGACCTCCCTAGTTACCTCAGGGAGGCTAGACAACTAGGCGTCTAGTTGTTGTGATGCCCGGACTAATTGGAGTCCTCCGGCGGAATCCGCAGGTCAGTGATTGCGCGTGGCTTCCCCGGTGGAAACGGAGCGGCTGGCTGCAAGCCAGGAAGCTCCGCAACGAAGGGCCGGACTTCCCTGGCTGAGGGTGGCTCCGCTGAGGGCTCCAGCGGCGGCGCGAAGCGTCGGTGGGGAGACGTCTCGCATCTCGTCTCACCGTGCTGCCAAACTGGCGCCGATGACCACCACAGTCCTGGACCGCGAGATGTACACCGAGGCAGAGGCGGCGCGCCTGCTTCGGGTTTCGCCGTCGACGCTTCACTACTGGCTCGAGGGCGGCGAGCGTCGCAACAAGACCTACCAGCCCATCATCCGGCCCGAGCCCCGTGGCGGTCACGCTGATGTCACCTGGGCTGAGTTCGTCGAGGCCGGCCTACTGAAGGCCTATCGCCGTGATGCCAACGTGCCCATGCGAGAGCTGCGGACCTTCGTCGAGGTGCTTCGCCAGCGACTCGACGTGCCGTACCCGCTGGCTCATCAGCGGCCCTACGTGACGAGCGGTCGAGCGCTGGTGATGGAGGCTCAGAAGCAGGCCGACCTGGCTGGAGACTGGTGGCTGGTCGGTGAGGCAAGCGGCCAGTTGGCGCTGCTACCAGCGGCCGATGCCTTCTATCGCAGTGTCATCTGGGACAACGACGTCGCTGGGGGCTGGCGCATAGCGGGGGAGGAGTCGCCCGTAGTCGTCGATCCCGATGTGCGCTTTGGTCGCCCCAACGTTGGCGGCATCAGCACTGAAGTCATCTGGGAACACAACCGGGCCGGCGAGAGTGACGACGAGATCGCCGAGGACTTCGGGCTCAGTCAGGCCGATGTGTGGTGGGCGCTGTCATACGAGCAAGCCAGCCGGGCTAAGCGAGTGGCCTGACCCGTGCCGCCTCGCCCGGCGCACGTCCGGTTCTACTTCGACGAGGACGTGCTCGGCTTGGCTAAGGTCGTGGCGGCGCTCCGTCCCGAGATCACCTACCCAGGAGATCCCGGGGCCGAGCTCCACAAGCGTCTGCGCCCGCCCTGCGTACTCAGCTACACAGGCGCCAAGGACCCTCACTGGATCCCGATTGTCGCTGAGCAGGGCTGGTTGATTGTTACCCGCGACTCGGCCATTCAGCGTCGCCGTGCCGAGGTAGCCGCGGTGCGAGAGAACGGGGCGCGCATGGTTGCCCTTGCCGGCGCGGATGCGATCGGTAAGTGGGACCAGCTCGAAGTGTTGATGATCAACTGGCGTCGCATCCAGGCTTGGGCTGACCAGCCTGGCCCCTTCATCTACAGCGTGACTCGTACTGGCTCGCCGCGACAGATCCCCTTGGACTGACTGGGCGGAATCTTGTTTCACCGGCGCTGCGTCCCTGTAGGCCGCCACGCACTCGGGTCCGTTGGCCCTGGGCGCTGCTTCGGGGCAGTGTCGGCAGTTGTCCCAAATTGCCTCGGCAATTTCTCTATCTTGCCGGAGAGTGTGTCGAGACTTGCAGCAAAGGAGTTGGGCGCGGCCCAAACGGTCCCCACTGCTTTGAGCGTCAACTTTGCGGTGATCAGAAGAATCCAAAGCAGCCCCACGAGGAGGGCGACTGGCCAGAGGAGGACGGCAAGGATGCAAAAGACGAGAAATTTGAGCATGAGGGCCTTTCTGCGGCTGCCGGTTCGTCAGCACATGCCGAGACGTTATTGCGATCGTTCGTGGACTGTCCATAAGAACGCGGGCCCTGCGACGGCGTTTAGTTCCTTCGAGCACCAGCTGACCCGCGGGCAACCAGGAGGCGCTGGTGGACCAGGCGACGATACCTGCCTCGGTGACGCAGAACAGCACAGTGCCCAGGGTATTTCTCTCACCGCCGGCGTCTGGTGAACCGTCTGGTTGGATCAGCCGTCGAGGACGCCACATCTCGCTGTTTGCGAAAAGAAGGGTTCTCTTAATCGGTTTCTATGGTTGCTATGTCGCTTATCGGGCAGATAGCCCTACGTATCCTACGCAGGGGAATGAAATACCGATGCCTACAGTGGTTGTAATCGATGACGACCCGATGATTAGGGCGCTCTTGCGATCCTTCATCGCCCAGGATCGGCGGGTGACCCTGGTGGCCGAAGCTACCAACGGAGTCGAAGGTATCGAAGTCGTGACAAGCACTCAGCCCGATGCGATCATCCTCGATATGGAGATGCCTGAGATGGACGGTGTCGAGGCTTTGCCTCAGCTTCGCGCAAGCTCTCCACGAACGACCGTTGTCATGTTCTCAAGCGGTCCGCGTCCGGCTACGGAGCCGAAGGCGAGAGCAGCGGGGGCACATGGTTACTTTGAGAAATCAACCCCACTGGAAGAGCTGTTCGATCACCTTGTCGACTTAACGAATCAGACCATGTAGAGACCGGAGCATGATCAAGCAATATCGCCTGAGTGGCAGAGCTAGGGATTGCTGGTGTGCTGATGCGCTTCGGCAAAGGAGGCGTATCCCTTGCTGCGGTCGACCAGGCGAAGCTCCATCGACCCCTGTGTGTAGCGGTCGGTGAAGTAGTTGCCCTGGATTTCCTTGGAGATGAGTCGGGCGACGTCGAGAGAGCAAAGCCCCTGATGACGAGGGCTCCTCGAGCGGTGCTCCGGTAGAGGAGTGTTCTCATACAAGAATGTAAGGCGGTCAACGTCGGCGCCCGCCGGCCGGGACCAGTAGAAGGATCGGCTGTCACTGCTGCTCTGCTCGGTCAACTGCCGCGCATGGACCGACCAGTACGACTGACTGACGACGAGGTAGGCGCTGATCGGGCCCCGATTGCCACCGTCGGGGATGTGGCTCTCGATGGTGGGCTTAAGGGTCACCGCCCATAGACCATCAATGCGGGGCCGATGCGTGAGCTTCTGCAAACCTGGCAGCCGCCACCCGATGACGTCCCAGATGACGAGGAGTAGAGAGCAAGCGGCGGGGAACCAGCCGAGCAACATCTTGGTCGTGCTGTCCAGCCTGATGCCGGAGAGCACGAGAGCCAGCGAGTAGACAACGCCGGCGGCGATGGCGACGATGCGGACCAAAGCCGCGGGCCTAGTGATGGCGGATCAACTGGCGTAGTCGAGGTATGTCCAGGTGGCCTGAATCAGGTCCTTGCCGTCCTGAAGCGTCCACTTCTTGTCCCCTTGAAAGAGCCACTTCATGTAGTTGGGTTCCACCATCGCGGTCTCGGTGTCCTCGTCGCCAAGCTGACGCCAAAGCTCGACCAGCGTTGCTCGGAAGTCATCGTCCAGGCTACCGCCTGATTTGAGGATCGAGTTGGGGACGTTGAAGACGAGACATTCCATAAAGTACGACGGGAGATCGTCGATCACGCCGTCGTCGGCGAGAACGTTCTCAACATTCTTCAGGGCGCGAACGTAGTCCTTGTATCTTCCGCCAGTGGCGTTGTTCTTCGACCTGCCCTTGTCGAGTTGGTGATGAGGCCAGTTGACGATCTTGGCTCCGCCCGAGCGAGGAAACACGCAGCTTCCCTGTTCGCTTTGAGTGCACTCGGTATTGTCGTAGCGGTAGTAGAGAAAGCTCGGCACCACATCGGCGCTGGGACGACTGCCTGCCACGGCACTGATGTTGATCGCAACTTCTCCTGAGCTGTCTACCCCTGACGCACCGAAGTGCTCCACGAGAGCGCTCTTGACCGCTTTGCGCCAGGTCGCCGGCGTCCACGACCCCCCGTACGGAGTGACAACCTTTGGGTCCGCTGGAGTCACGCCAGAGCCGTAGTCCCAGTAGAAGCATTCCCGTAGTTCGACCACCACGTCGACGTCGCTGTCTTGTCGGACGTTGGTGTTGTTGGGATAGCTGCCTTTGGTGTAGATCGAGTAATTGGATCCCTCGAACGCATCGCTGGATTCGATTGCATCTCGCA
Source organism: Blastococcus saxobsidens (assembly GCF_002938435.1). Lineage (GTDB taxonomy): Bacteria > Actinomycetota > Actinomycetes > Mycobacteriales > Geodermatophilaceae > Blastococcus > Blastococcus saxobsidens. The sequence goes on along the minus strand of NZ_POQT01000002.1, from coordinate 54,896 downwards.
CCATACGTTCGGCGCGATCCTGCTGGTCCTTCTCGTTATCGCTCGACGGCTTGATCCAGCCCGAAAGCAGAGCCTTGCGATCCGTTGCAGACATAGACATGTCAGAGTCACCCTTCGTCGATCCGAGGCTACGCAGAGGCAGTGACAGTTCGTGGCGGTTGAGGGCTAGCCGCGACGTAGCGCTTGAGCGAGCGCGTAGGCGGGGGAGCGGTCGAGGTTGTGACGGGACCGGTCGTAGCGTCTCGTCGTGCGCGGGTCGGCGTGGCCGAGGGCGTCTTGGACGTCCTGCAAGGGGACACCGAGCGCCAGGCTCTCGGTGGCGAATCCATGGCGCAGGCTGTGGGGCTTGATGAACTTGGCCGAGGCGATGCCCGCCGACTTGGCGAGGCGCTTCAGCTGCTCATAAGCGCTGGTGTACGAGTACCGGGACAGGCCGTCGCGAGCGAGAAAGATCGGTCCGTCATGGCGCTGGCAGATCAGCTCGTCGAGCGCCCGGACCGTCGACGGCGGAAGGGCCACCGATGCGGTCTTGCCACCCTTGCGCTTGATGCGCAGCACCCGATGGCCTCGGTCGTAGCGGTAGTCGTCCACGTCAGCGTTGAGCGCTTCGGAGATGCGACAGCCAGTGAAGACCATGACTGAGACCAGCGCTGCGATCCGAGGCGAGTGAGCGTCGGCAGCGTCGAGGAGCATCACCAGCTCGTCTGCGGTGAGGCCAGCAGTCGAGGACTCATCGGAGACCTTCGGCCGGCGAACGCCGGTTGTGGGGGAGTAGCTGAGCACTTCGACGCTGATGCCGTAGGCGTAGAGCGCCGAGACGGCTGAGAGCCGGCGAGCCACCGAGGCAGGAGAGAGCGGTTGGCCGTCGTTGCTGGGCTGAGGCTCAGTCGTCAAGTGACGTACCCACAGGTCGGTGTGATGCCGGCGAGCGTCGAAGGGATGCACGCCGAGGTGCTCACACCAGGCCGACCAGGCCCGTAGGTCGCTGAGGTAACTCCGGGCGGTCTTGTCGGGATAGCCGGCGAGCATGGCCACGACGAGCCGTATGAAGGGGTCGGTGACGTCGTCGCCGGGCAGTCGGCCGACGGCAGTGGTCCGCTCGGCCGGGACGACCCATGAGGGACGGGCCGCCGCGGTGAGCGGGCCGACTAGAGAGGCCTCGATGGTCATGCGGCGCTTCCTCGTCGCTGGTCGGCTCGCTCCTCGAAGTCCTGAAGCGTCCGAAGGATCGAAGCCATGAGCAAGAGGGCGATCAGTGCGTTGGCCCGGGTGAAGTGGGCAGCATCCGCGTAGTGAACGACCACGTTGCGGCTGAGGGGCTCTGGCAGAGACTCCTCGCCGAAGTACCGCTTCTTGAAGCTGTCGAGGGGTGCCACGGCGGCTTGGAGCCGCAACAAGGTGAAGGGCACCTCCTTGGGATCGAAGCGGACTGCCTCGGCGACAGCTTCGTAGTTGCCGGTGATCCAACCCTGCAGGGCGGCATCGGTCACCAGCACTGCGAGCGCTTGAGCGGCTTCATGGTGACCAGCTGCGAAGGCATCGATAGCTCGAGGGGCAAGGGGGAGCTGAGAAGCGACCCGATCGGTCGTGACCGGGACGAGGACGCTTCGGCAGTCCTCGATCAGTTCGTCGCTGTGATCGACGAGGAGAGCAACTCGAGCCGGGCGGTCGGCCGCATTCAAGACGCTGGCGACGAGGTCAGAACGTCGAGGGACCCACACCAGGGGTAGTCCGTCTTGCTGGATGACCTCGACGACCCGACCCAGCTTGATGTCCTCGGGCCAGTTCGGCGGGAAGTGGCGCCGACGGATGTCGTCGAGGGTTGCCTTGAGCTCTGGAAACGGCCCGATCTTGTAGTGGGGCACGAACCTGGGCATGGCGAGCCGGAGGCCCTCGGCCAGAGGCTCTGTCCACTGGCGGCCCAGCTGCTCGCTCAGCCTGGCGAGGGGCTGAGCCCACTGTGACGACATGGCCGCCATCCAGCCGCCGGTCCAGTCGTTCGGAGTCGAACTCATGTTCGGGGACGTTAGCCGAAGGGTGTGACAAGCACCCGTAGATAACGTCCTTTATCTACGGACATCAGCTGTGCGTGTCTGGCTGAGTGACTACAACTCCATCTGGCGTTCATCGCCAGTGAGCCACTCCAGCACGACGATGCTGGCGTCGTCTTGTAGTTGGTCGCCTTGATGGGCAAGTAGTCGACGCATGAGGCGCCGGACCATCTCTGGTGCCGGGTCACCCGCAGCCGCCGCGGTGGCGATGAAGTTGGCCAGGCGCTCTTCGCCAAAGAACTCACCTTCCGGCGATCGAGCCTCTGTGATGCCATCGGTGTAGAGCAGCAGGCGATCGCCGGGCTGCAGACGGGTCTCGCAACAGCCAGGCTTGTTGTCTTGGAGACCTAGAGGTCGATCGGGCGGGCAGTGCGGCGGCTCGATGAGGGAGGCGCCTCGCACGATCAGGGGTGTGGGGTGGCCGGCGTTGATCCATTGCAGTCGCCCAGTGTCGATGTCAAGCTGAGCCAGGACAGCGGTGGCGAACTGACTCCCACCGAACTGACCGGCTATGGCGTCGTTGATCTCACGAGCCATCTCGGGCAGGTCGGCCATGTTGCGTCGTGCGTAGCGATACGCGCCGATGGCCACGCCAGCCAGCACGGCTGCGGGCAGGCCATGGCCGATCGAGTCGAGGACCAGAAGATCGGCCGCCGAGCCGTTTACGGCGTAGTCGAAGGTGTCCCCGCCAATGTCATATGCCGGCTCTAGCCCTCCGGTGATCACGACCCGCTCGGTGCCAAAGGCCAGTGGCGGAAGCAAGTCCCACTGAATCTCGGCGGCCAGGCTGAGGGTCTTGCGGCGACGCAGCCGAGCGAAGACATCGCTGTAGGCGTCGTTGACGACGATCAGCTCGGCAAGCAGCGTGACGAAGACTCGAACGTCGGCCTCGAGGCCCTCGCTCGGTGCGGTGGCAAACACCATCTCGACGACGCCGAGACGCTCCACGCCGTTGAGCAGAGGAACCCATAGCCGGTAGGTGCCCTCAGCGGGCGAGCTAGTTAGCACTTCGACGTGGCGAAACGCCCGTCCCGCCAGCGTGAAGTCGATCGCGAGGCCCTGGCGTCCGGGTATCCCGGCACCGCCGAGTGGCAACAAAGTGGCTTGCTCGTAGTCGGCGAGATAGATCACGGTCTCGCGAGCCCCCATGGAACGGGCATGGGCGGCGGCGACCGAGGCCAGGTGGTCGGCCGCCAGCAGATGGGAGGCGTGTAGCAGCGAGCGCAGCGGATCATCCATGGACGGGTACTCCTACCTCCGGGCAGCCAGAGCGGACGGCGGGGTGCCCTCCCTCGAACCGACCCCGCGCCTACCGGCTGGGGCCGGCCGCCGAGCTCGTGCTCTTCCCTCGTTCCCAGACTCGGTCAGCCCATGCCTGAGAGCCGAGCTTAAGTCGACACCCCAGGACGCTAGCTGCATTGCGATACCCCGTGGGCACCTCATCTCTAGCGCTCTCCGGGATAGGTCAAATGCCTCAAGCGGCCGGGAATTTTGGCCTATACGTTCTCTTTCCTAGATGCGAGTCGCGAATGTAGGGCTGGGGGGTTCAGTCGTGGGCGAACGCAAGTACAAGGTGGAAAGCCTCCAGCACGGTCTTCCGCTAATGGTTGGCTGGAGGCCCGAATGGTCCAGCTACTTCGTCGCCGTTGGCGTGGAGGATGCCGATGCCGCCAGCGCCATCATCACTGACTTTGTCTTGGGTGGCCCAGACTGTGAGCGGGTCCTTCAGCTTCATGAATTGGTCAGGCAGTCATGGACCATTGTGAACTGGTGGACCACCGATTCGGGCGTGCTCGAATCGCTTATGGGCGACCGCTTGCCGGTTGTCGAGCACTTAGCTTCCTCGCCGACGTTGCTACCCGGAGGGACGCTTACTCCTTAGGAAACAGCTAGTGAGCCGGCGCAGAAGCCTATGCCTTCAACGCTAGAGGCGCCATGCAGAAATACACGTTGATTCTCTGAGCGATTCGAATGAGGATGATCGATGGCTAGCGCAATGAGGCAAGAGTCCATGCACTCGCCCTTTGCCATCGTGAGGAGAGTGTGTCTGTGTCTATGCCCCCAGCCCAAAAAGGCCTGTCGGCCCTCTGGCTAAGGCCCTGCCATGTCGAACTTGTCGGCGAGATAGACATTTCGAACTCCGCGCAATTGGGGAGCGACCTTTGTGATGCAATCAACGGTTGCGATGCCCGTGACATAGAGGTGGACATGAGTGGTGTCGCCTTTATTGACTCCACAGGAATCAACGTGCTGGTGGCCGCTCACCGGTATGCCAAGGACAACGGCTCTCACCTCATCGTCCATGAACCTTCTGAGCGAGTAACCAACACGCTGGCGCTGTGTGGTCTCTTGCCGCTCTTCAACCTGACTTCACGTCGGCACCACTAAGAGAGTCAGGCGCTGTCCTGCTCAGGCCGTAAAGTATCTGGAACAGGCCACCGACCCGACTCCGCGTCCCGCCGATGGAGTCGGGTCGGGTCCTGTTGGGGGGCGTAGGCGTTGAGCGGGTTCTAGCGGAGCAGCCCTCCTTGTCGTCATTAGTGTGGGTCTGTGTTTGCTGACGTAGGTAGGCCAGAAGCGCCGACTCAGGCCGAGTCGACGCCGTGGTTGGTGATCCTCCTGACGTCGGGCGGCGCCAGTCTGCTGCCGGATCAGCGACTTGGGCTACGCCAGCTGCCCACAGATGACCAACCGGTAGACGTCGTCCTGGCCAATCGCTTCGAGGACGCAGGCCTGACTGACCTCGTACCGAGGGAGCTGGTCCTAGAGGTGCGTCTATCGGCTGAGGATGCCGACGCTGCGATTGCCCAAGCGGGGGCCGTGGCAAGCGCCGTGGTCGCACTGCTTTCATTCACGGTCAACGCCTTCGTGCCGCCTGCGGTGCCATACCTGGCGTACGAGGCGGCGCCTGGGCTGACCCGCCGACAGTTCTGGCAGAAGCAATTCGACTTCCAGCAAGGTCTACCCCGGCCCAGTCGACAGTTAGACGACAAGCTCCTGTTCCCATTTCTCGAAGCCTTCCTCGAGGATGCCGAGCAAGAGCGCATCGGCCGAGCAGTGAGCCAATACCACGTCGCCCTTAGTCATTGGACAACAGCGGGTCTTCCACTGGCGCTTGCGCATCTGTACATGGCCCTCGAAGCACTTGGGCCCGTCGCCGAGCGGAGACAGCGAGAACAGTTCGGTCTCGCTGATCCCCGAGAGCACGCTTTACATCTCGGAGTCGATGTCACGCGGAAGAATTGGAACGACGTACTACTGGGCTGGGTCCGACGTGACGTGCTTTGTCGGGGAGACAAGGTGACCTACGACGCAGCCAGGAAGGCCAGCGACGGCTTCGAGCATGGTTTCATGAAGGTGCCGATGTATCGAGCGGTAGCCGAGGAGCACGGACGTACGCTCCTGGACTACGTCCGAGCGGGCCTGCTTGAGCTGCTCGACCTGCCCGAGACAGTGCGCTCCGAGCTTGAAGCGAAACGGCCGCTCGATGTCAGTCCGACCTGGCACGAAGTAAGAGGCGAGCTGCATGGGGAGGTACAGGACCCGCACCGCATGGGTGAGGCGGGTCAGCCGTACCCATATGTGGACTGGCACACCACGCTTCAAGACGTTCGGCGACTCGCCAACGGTCAGCTTCAGATAACACCGACGATGACGCTTATTGCTCATCTTTCTGAGGGCGTGCAGATCACATACTCCAGTCATCGAATAGGCATCGGGCTCAGCGACGCGGACCTATTCGACTACCAGGCACCGGGTTAACGCAGCAACAGCCAGCGTGGGGAGATAAGGCATGAGGATGCCCTCGGCTCAGCTGCCGAGCCTCTTTAGCGCGTCCCACGACCCCTTGGCGTCGTTGATGTCTGACTCAGAGACGATCAGGTAGCGCCATCGCGTTCCAACGCTCGAGTCAGCCGACACGTGGTTGGCCCAGCGTTTGGCGGCCTCGCGCTTGGCCTGGACGTCAGCCGAAGTCATTTCCTTGTCCATCTTGACCTCGACGACCCAGTGAGTGCCGTCGGTCTCGATGACGATCAGGTCGGGGTTGTACCGCTGGCCAGCCCCGTTCCAAAGGATGGGCAAGTCATTGATATGCAGGCGCACCCACCAGGCCACCGAGTCGTCGTCGTCGACGACGTTGGCGACGGTGCGCTCAGGAGCCGAGTCAAACCAGGCAATGGGGAATATCGCCCGCTGCCAGCCCTCGTAAGCCAGTGCCTTCGAGAAGGCGCCATGGCGGTTGGCAGAGACATCCTTGTCGGTCACCCGGAGCGGGTCGAAGGTCTTGACCTCCACGACTTCTTCGAAGCTCGGCTTGGCCATGAAGCGGCGCTGCTCGGACTCGACGAGGCGCACGAGGCGAGCACCGGCCCGGTCGAGGTTGGCAGAGAGCACTTCGACCGCCTTGGTCCCGAGGCCCTCAAAGAAGGCGTCGAGCAACGGGCCAAGTGCTGCTCGTTCGCTCTTGCGGGCCGGTACTGCCGACGATCCGAGCACCATCTCGGCAAGGCTGTTCCGCAGGTCGCTTTCCGGGAAGAGCGTCGGCGTGGAGCGCACTCGGTCGGCCGCAGTCGTGGTCACCAGCTCGGTACGGCGCATGCCGTCGGACCCCTCCACGATGCGAGCGCCAAGCAGCGTGCGGCTGAGCTCACCGGCGGGGTCGGCGCCGAGGGACGCCCCTAGCTTTCGGAAGGCGTCGGTGTCTGTGATGTCGGCGAGCGAGAAGCTGCTTCGGACGACCGACATGCGCAGGACGGGAAGCTTGATGGCAGGGGCATCGGGTCGCCTGGCGATCTCCTGCTTGAGCCTGGTGACCGCCTCGATGACCTGCTGAGTGCGGTCCTGCACGGTGGTGACGACTGGGGTGGGGTCCTCGTCGGCGGGCTGAGGCGCCGGGGCACCGTCGGTCGTTGCGATCACCGGCTGGACGGTCGAGGTGGTCGTCTCGGTGACGACGACCTGCTCGCCCTTGGCGTTGGTTCGTACGACCGCTCGGGTGCGGTAGTCGACGAAGGCCTGGTTCAGCACGCCGGCTTTCTTCAAGAGGTCCTGGTAGCGCTCGTGAGCGATGACCTCGAGCGTGTCGAGAATCTCGACGGCGGTGTACTGCCCGAAGGGCAGGCGCATGCCCCGGCCCAGGGTCTGCTCAGTGAGGATCTCCGAGACGCTCGCTCGCATCGAGGCGATGACGTAGACGTTGCGGACGTCCCAGCCCTCTTTGAGCATCCCAACCGAGATGATGATCCGCACCGGCGAGTCAGCGTCTTCGACAGCGGCGAGGCCGGTGAGCGCCTCGTCAGGCGCGCTGGAGTGCACGACGAGAACCGCATCGGCGTAGGCGCCGCCGAAGAACTCCTGCGAGCGCAGGATCTCGCCGTACTCCTCGGCCTCGTTGATCGTCTTGGCGACGACCAACATCACGGGGTTCACTGGCTCGCCGCCGGTTGCGGCGACGTGTGCGTCGACGGCCTCCGCCTTGGCTCGCAGCAAGGTCACGCCGTCGGTCAGCTTGGTGAGGGAGTCCGTTCGGTCGTCCTTGCGGCCCACGATGACGGGCGTCTTGACCAGTTTGTCGGCGATGGCTGCCGCTAGTGGGTAGCGGTAGACGATCTGGTCGGTGGGCGTCTGCTTGTGCGGCGTAGCAGTGAGCCCGAGCAGTAGCCACGGGTTGAGGTCACGCACGGCCGTGGAGAACGCTGGGCCGTAGTAGGTGTGGTGCTCGTCAGCGAAGACGGCAAGGAGGTCGGTGCGCTGCAGGTGCTCGTAGAACTCTGTCCCGAGCCCCTCTTGGAACTTGTGGACCTTGCGGGCGGTCTTCGAAGTCGGCCGGACGAGCGACTGCACGGTGAACAGGTAAACCTTGACCTGCGTCTCGTCGTCCATCGCAGCTCGCATGGCCGGCGTCGCAAAGTTGTCGGCGGTAATCACGACCGGCTGGAAGCTCATAGGCCCGAGCAAGCTCTTGGCATGCCCCGGCGTAAAGTTGTCTCGGGTCTTGTTGAGGATCGTGCTGCCCGGCGTGATGATCACGAAGTCCCGGATGCCGTAGGCCTCGACGAGCAGCTCCATGGAGCCAGCAAGGATGTAGGTCTTGCCGACCCCGGTCGCCACGTCGAAGACCGCCTCGAACGGCGGCTGCCCGTCGTCGACGTTGTAGTGCTGGGACAACTCCGCGGCCAGCGTCTCTACGGCCAGGCGGTTTGGCTCCCGAAGCTCCAGGCGGGACGCCAGGTCAGCAATGACGTCCTCATGGAGCTCAAGCGGAGCGGTCATCACGCGTCGGTTCCAGTCAGGACCGGTTCGGCGGTCGACTCGGGAGCCTCACGCCGTACCCGTCGATGCGGCGCCCGGTAGCGCTCGAGCAAGGCGGCCGGAATCTTCCGCAGTGATGAGCCGGGGCGTAGCTCTCGAAGCACGGCTCGGGCCTCGGAGTCCAGGCCGGTTCCGCAGATCACTACGCGCTCGCTGTCCGCTAGGGCGGAGACCAGCAGACGAACAACGTCCTCGTTGACCACTCCATCTACGACGGCAAGTCGAGTGCGTCCCTTGAGGCCGGCGAACGGCGGCTCCGGCTTGTACTCATAGCCGAGCTGAGCGGCGGTCGCCTCCGCTAGGTCCCCGTTGCTCATGGCGTCGTGGAGATAGACGAGGCCGTTCTCGCTCTCGAACATCGACGGAGCTACATCCAACACGCGAAAGCCCACCCCTCCGCCCGTCCAGCCAACCAAGCTGGTGATGCCGCCGGGATCCTCTCCCTTCAGGACTTTCGTGAGCCTCGGGAGGGTATAGGTCTCCACCGTGTCAGGGACACGTTCAATAGCGACCCAGCGGCGACCCATCTTTTGAGCTACAGCGGCGGTTGTTCCAGATCCTGCGAAGCAGTCAAGGACGATATCTCCCGGGTTGGACGCTATGTGCAGGATTCGGTGCAGCAAGGGCTCTGGCTTAGGCGTAGCAAAAGGCTCGACATCAGGAAGTAGTTTTCGCAGATGATCGCGCTTGGCGCTCATGTTGCTGCCAACTTCACTAGCTGGCCACCATGTTCTCGGCACGACCCCTTGCTGCACGTCCGTCAAGTACCGCTTGATGATCGGCATTCCATTGCCGTCGGCCCCGAAGTAGACCCGTCCCTCAAACAACGCCTGATCGAACGTGTCGGGGCTGAAGCGCCAGTAGACGCCTTTAGGTGGCCGAACTTGTCGCCCGGAAGGAAGCAAGACCTCGAATCTGTTCTTTTCGGTTCCGCTCTTAGCGGTGCTGTCCGCTCCCTGGAGCCATGGACCGCGAGGATCGTTATCCGGGTTGCGGTACCGCTTGATCTGGTCCTCTAGCCGCGGTAACAGGTTGCGGGTCTTCTTCCAGGCTTGACGGTTCTTCGCGAAGACGAGGATGTAGTCGTGGACCGTGGAGATGTCTGTGTCGTTGCGTCGCCCCTGATCCTTCTCCCAGACGACGGATGTGACGAAGTTCTCCCGCCCAAACAACTCGTCAAGGAGGACTCGACAGTATGAAGCTTCGCTGTCGTCGAGGTGCACCCAAACGGAGCCGTCCTCCCGGAGTAGCTCCCAGATCTGCAACAGGCGATCGCGCATCATCGTGAGCCAGACCGAATGCTCAAGCGCGTCGTCATAGTGGGAAAACGCCTGGCCGGTGTTGAAAGGCGGGTCCAGGTAGGCGACTTTGACCTTGCCGACGTACTCACGTCTGAATTCGGGGAGCTTAGTAAGGCTAGTCAGTGCGCTCAGTGCGTCACCGCGGATCAGCAAATTGTCTTCGGCTCGGCGCTTGCGTACCCCTCCGACATCGCCGATGTTCCGTAGAAGCCGCACCTCGGCGACTCGATAGTCAGACGCCGGAAGCCACTCATAGGAGCCGTCGTCGTGAGCGAGAAGCCTCTCGTGCTTGTTGGTCCAGGTCAGCTCCAGGCGACCTTCGTACCTCGGCACTCAGCTTCCTCCCCCAGGCGACGGGCTGCCGCTCAACCTGTCGGCCGACCTTCGGCGTCGACGGCCGTGGGGAGCCTAATCGGAGGTTCCATGGAACCTCAGCATGCGTGGCAGGGCGGCGTCAGCGTCAGTGCCATCCGGCCGGCCTCGGAGCGGTTGGGACGAGTGTCTGGACCGACGCCTGCGATCGCTTGCGGGAGGCCCTTGCGAGCACCCGTGCCAGGTCAGCTCAAGGGCTTGATTGTCACGACGGCGATGATCAAGGGGCCGGTTGTTGCGCAGACCCAGTTGCCGCGACAGGTCGTCAGCGTGCCTAGCGTCGCTTCGAGCAGGTCGAGGCACGGTTCGCAGATGAAGGCCCAGCGGTCCCCGCACAGCTCGCAGATGACTTGGACGGCGTAGTCGGCCTCTGCCGGGCAAGGATCGTCGTCCCCCCAGCGCATTCCGCACGGGATGGAGGGTTCAAGCTCCGTCAGGAGGGCTTCGTCGAGCAGAACAGCGGTCTCGGTGGACACTGACTCTCCGGTGTAGCGGTGCTCGTCTGGGCCACAGCGATGCTCGCGCGACACGGCTCCGCTGGCTAGGTGCTCAACGGGCAGTCAGCGGCAGCCCTGCGGGCTTACCCTCTCGAGCACCGCTGCACGCGGCGCTCATGGCGACGCCTGCCGGCGTCGTGGCGCCCACCCAGCTCATCGCCTCAAGCGCTCCCGCCAACTTCTTGCGGCGGCATCTTCGGTGGCCGCTGCGCGGCCCCATTCCTTTCTCAACTCCGCCACGCAACAAGTGGGCTCCCGCTGCTTGACCCGACGAGCCGGGCGAGCTGTCGGCAGCTATGCCTCCGCAAGGCAGCGGAGGCGGTTCCTAGAACCGCACTACTGCAATCAGAGAAAAGAAAAGCCCCGCGCCGTAGATAGCGGCCGGGGGATGAGCAACAAGGAGACACCCTTGAGTACTGACAACAAACTACCCACCATCCGCTGTGCGTACTGCAAACGCATTGCCCACTGGATGCGCCCTCGTACCGGCGTGCAAATCTGCTCCAGCTGCAAGGAGCTGAATGACCGTGAGCAGTGGTACGAACTCGCCCTTCGCTGGCTCACCAACTACCCAAAGGATTGGGCTGGTGATGTTGCTGCGTTCCTTGAGGTGGCGGCCGAGCGATCGACAGAGGTGATGGAACCCGTGGTGGCCGTCGTGGTCTGTGAAGGCTGCGACGGGTCGAACTGCGGTTCAAACCCCCATCATCACCGAAAAGTCATGCAGACGGCTGGAGTGGCTGCGAAGGCCACTCGTGGAAAGGAGGACAGTTCTGACGCTAGTTGAGTCCCGGTCCGTCAGGAGGTGAGCATGGCACCTCCTGACCGGGGGCGACGTAGCGGTTGATTGGAATCCATTCCTCTGGCTCTGTCGGGGTCAAAGTTGCTTTGATCATGCGGGCTATGCCCTTGACTAGTTCTTCATCCATGACAGGCAAGGGTAGGAAGAGTGTGAGACAAATGAACGATGGTCGGCGCCTAGGCATCGGGTCCCGGTCAATTCGGCCGGGCCTCGCCCGCTGCGCTCGCTCGGCCATAGGCGCTGATCAGTTCGGATAGCGACCATCCGCGCGCGCAAGCAGTATTCGCGAAATCGTATGCCCTTATGGCACGGCAACCACTTAGTCCCGATGGAAGCGCATGTGAGCGGCTCATAACGAAGTTCCCAAGCGGCACGGCCAGACGGCTAGATGCGGCAGCGGCCCGCCACGGCATGACCCGGTCGCAGTACCTAAGGACTCGACTGCTGGCTGATCTTGCTGCCGACGAAGCCGAGGAGGTCGCTACGGCGAGCTGACCCAATCCCGAACATGCAACGAGGGCCGGTCCTGGCAGACCAACCCTCGCTCTAACTCAGATCCTTGAAGCCCAAGTGATCAACAGATTCATTTCCACTGTAGCGCATCGTCTAAACGATGTGCGGGCTTCTTGGTTGTGGGGCTAGTAGCTCACGCTCCGACGGCGGCGCAGTTGCGAAAGGCCGAGTTCATCCTTCGCAACTATTGGAGCTCTTTTGTCTTTACTTCTTGACCCCGGCGTCCTCGGTGACGTCGACAGACCAAGCCGACCCGTACGCCGAGACGCCGAGCGTCAGACCAGGCAGCTTCGGAAAAATCCGCACCGTCGGCGCCAGGTCCTTAGCCACGTCCGATCCGATCACTCCATCATCCGCTCAACGCTGGCGACGTTTGCAGTCCTGCTCGAGCACAGTGGCGACGATGCGGGGAAGGTGTGGCCGTCGCAGGTTCGCGTCGCTCGCATGCTCGGCGTCTCGGTGCGGACTGTGCAGCGCCACATCCGGGAGCTGCGTGACGCCGGCTACCTCCTGGTCTACCCATCGCCTCCCGTTCGTGACGAGGCCACTGGCCAGTACCGGCGCAAGAGGACGAACCGGTACTACTTCGTCTTCACCAAGACCCCTGGCCGCGGTAGGAGGAGGGCGAGAAGCCGCAGGTCACACCTACACGACACAGATGGCGTCTCAACCACTTATGTAGTGAGTAACCCCCGCCCGGTGGACGGCGGTGGGGGTGTTGGCTCTCCATCGTCATCTGGCAAACAGGGCTTACGACCGTCATCGCGTCGAAGTTGGGTCCCACGGAGGAGACAAGGATCATCGCCGCCTTCGGCGCCTGTCCTCCCTGGGGCGCTGCCGGGGTGGAGCAATGACAAGGGCTGCGCGACCTGCGACTTCACCGAGTGGATCTTCGATGAAGCTGGTCGCACGACACCTTGTACCTGCTCGCGAACTCACTAAGGAGGCGCCTTCAGCGCCGCACCCAAGGGGAAGGCAGCGGGCCTAGCTCGGTCAGATCCAGATCTTCCTGCGGTAGTAGCCCCGACCAACGACGATCGGTGTCTTCTCGTAGGGCTCGACCCCGCCCGTCGGGCACAGCTGGGTCTCTCGGCGCTTCCAGGCGGCTCGTTCCTCGTCACTGAGGGCGGCCCAGATGCTGTGGGCTAACGGACTGGTGAAGTTCTCGGGCAACGGATCGGGGGCGATCCCGACGACGAGGCGGCCGTCGACGATCTCGCCTTCATCGTGGGGCACCCCACCGATCCGGCTCATGCGGAAGGGCCGAGCGTCGCCGGCGAGGACTTGGTGTCGGTAGAAGGCGATCTCCGAAGGCGTGCCCCACTTGCCCGTCAGGAACTTCCCGTGGCGACCCAGCCAGAGATAGAAGACCGACCAGCCGTGCTCGATGAGGTACTGCGCTCGACTCATCAGGTGCGGGTAACGCTCGGGGGCGGTGTCGCTGGAGTGCACCTCGACGGCGACTGGCCAGATGCCGACGTCGATGCGGTACGGGCCGCACGGCGCTTGCTGGACGACCTTGAGCTTCTGGCGGACCAGGTGCCAGGCCAAGCGGTGCTCTTCTCGACCAACTCGTCGATCGACCACGGGGCGACGGTACGAGACGGGTCAGTCACGGACCGCCACCGGGTCTGCCGGAGCGGTGTCACAGCGGGTGCCGTGATCAGGCCGGGCCGAGGGCTTCGAGTGCGATGGCGGCTCCGGTCGATGCGACCTTGCGGCCCATGTAGACGTCAGCGGTCATCGAGGGGTTGGCGTGGCCGAGCTGGTCGGCGGCCGCTCGAGACGACAATCCGGCGTGATCCATCACCGTGGCGACGGTCTTTCGCAGCACGTGGGAGGTCACCCAGTCGAAGCCAGCGTTGGTGAAGGCTGCTCGCAGATCGCTCTGGGTGTTCGACGGGTCCCTCCAGCCGCCCCGGACGGCTGAAAACACTGGGCCGGCCCCGTCGGTCCCGCGGCCGCGAAGCATCTCCACGCACCAGCTCGGCAGGACCAAGGCGCGGGCGCCGGCGTCGGTCTTGGTGCTCTTTGCGATCAGGCCCTGGCCCTTCACCCGGACAACGGTCGAGCGGACCTCAACGGTGCCGGCGTCGAGGTCAACTGCGTCCCAGGTCATCGCTGCTGCCTCTCCGATGCGGACGCCCGTTGCCAGCATGAAGGCGATGAAGTCGGGAAGGTCTCGGCTCACGGCGCCGTCGTCGTAGGTCACCATCGCCATCAGCTGTCTCGCCTGGGCCGTTGTGAGGGCCCTGGGGGCTCGCCGTGGCGTTGTCTCGACCCGGCTGACGTCTCGCACCGGGTTGCGGTCCAGGGCGTCGTGGCGGGCCGCTAGGCCGCAGATCCCTGAGAGCACGCTGCGGGCGAGCTTGGCTGTCGCTGCGCCGTGTTGCTCTGCGAGCTTGAGTAGGAAGCGATCGACGATGCCGATCGTGAGCTCGCGCAGGCGCAAGTCGGCCAGCAGGACGGGGGGAGCCTTGGCTCCAGCAGGCTTCGGGCCGGCGCCCACGATGTGGCGATCAAGGATGCGCCGGTAGGACTCCAGGGTGGTCGGGCTCTTGTCGCGCAGTCCGGCGAACCAGAGTTCGGCGACGGCTCTCACTCGCGTGTCGCTGGTGATGTCGCCGCTGCCCACGACTCGACCGCGGTCACGCAGGGCCAGCTTGAGCGCAGCTTCGGCGCCGGCCTTGGTCCGCCCGGCCTTCTCGACGCTGCGGACCTTGCCGTCGTAGTCCCGGTAGAGGCAGCGTGCTCGGTAGCCGGTTTGGGTTGGGTAGGTCTTGATCTTGCCGAAGGTGCCGATCGGCAGCGCCGGTCTCCCCACGAGAAGCCCTCGAAAATCACGGTAGGTCACAGCTTTCAGCGGTCAGTGGCGGAGCGTACCGAGGGGCTGTCAGCGCAGGTGAGGGGGGACGGCGGTTACGGCCGGACAGCGGCGGACAATGTCGCCCTGAAATCCGCGGGTTGTGGGTTCGATCCCCACGGGGCCCACTCGCGGACTCCTCCGTCGGCGGTCGCCGCCGCGCGGCGCGATCCGCGTGGGTCCAGACCAGGGCCCCGGGGGTAAGGTCAACAGCAGTAGTCGCGTCACACAGTCGGCGCATGCACGCGGGGCCCCAGTGCGGGGTTCCTGCCGAGGTCGCCACCCCGGTGCACACCACCGGAGCTGACGTATGTCCAGCAGTGAAACCTCCCGCAGCGCGCAGGCCGACGAGGCCCTGGACGAGCTCGGCCGCATGTCACTGCGGCAGTACTCGATGGACTCGCTGCTCCAGGCAGTCGCCGAGCTGAGCAAGAAGGTCATGCCGGGAAACCCCGAGACCTCGGTGTTCATCCAGGACCGTCATCAGCGGGTCACCGTGTCGTCCACCGGTCAGCTGGCCCTGGCCCTGGACGAGGTGCAGTACTCCAAGAATCAGGGGCCGTGCCTGCACGCGGCCAGCACCGGGGAGCTGACCGAGGTCCCCGACACCCGCACCGAGACCCGGTGGGTGGACTACATGCGACGGGCGGCCGAGCACGGCAACCTGAGTTCCCTCTCGGTGCCCCTGGTCATCGACGACGGCGTCTCCGGGGCGCTGAACATCTACGCCCGCGAGGCCCACGCCTTCGACGACGACGCACGGTCCGCCGCCCGCCGGTTCGCCCCCTATGCGTCGGTGGCCGTGGGCAACATGTTCGACTACGAGGCCGCCAAGGACGTGGCGCGCAACCTCGAGGTGGCGCTGGAGTCCCGCGCGGTGATCGACCAGGCCAAGGGCATCCTCATGGAGCGGTACAAGGTGACCGCCGACCAGGCTTTCCAGCTCCTGAACGAGGCGTCCAACCGCACCAACACCAAGCTGCGGGTGGTCGCCGACGAACTGGTGCACACCGGCGAGCTGCCCAAGCCCCGGCGCGGCTGACCCACCCGGACGGCGAGACCCCGGGGCCGTGAGCCCGCGGGAGAACCGGGACGCCGGACAGCCGGCCGCCCGGCAGCCCATGCCTCCAGGCCCGGTGGTCGGGACCACGGCCCCCGGGCCGCCCCTGCCGGGTCGAGGCACTCCGGGCCCGCGGCACCGCGTCGTGACACCTCGCGGGCAACGGTCGCGAAGCACTGCCCGCCATGTCCTTTGTAGCAGCTCCCGGGCTTCCTCATGAGCCCGGAAATTTCGTTCTAGGGTCGCGGCCTCGGACTCGGAGCTGATGCCATGACGTCCCCCACCACCAGCGCGTTCGCCCTTCCCGGCACCCTTTCCGCCAAGGCCGATCCGGCCCTCATCGCCGGCGACGAGCGGCACCTCACCGCCGTCGCCGAAACCCTCCGGCGGTCGATCGCCGAGCTCTCCGAGCGCCTCGACGCCGAACGCCGTAGGCCCGGCGGCAGCGGGGAGGAAGCCCTCAACCGGGACCTGGAGATCCACCGGCTCAGCGCCCGCCTGCGCACCCTCCGCCGGTTCGGCCTGGACCTCTGCCTCGGCCGCATCGTCGCCGCCGACGACCCCGAGCCCGTCTACGTCGGCCGGTTGGGGCTCACCGACAGCACCGGGCGCCGGCTGCTGCTCGACTGGCGGTCACCGGCGGCCGAGCCCTTCTTCGGCGCCACCCACGCCCACCCGATGGGCCTGATCAGCCGCCGCCGGTACCGCTGGACCCGCGGCCGGATCACCGACTACTGGGACGAGGTGTTCACCCCCGAGGGGCTGGAGGGGCATGCCGCGCTCGACGACCAGTCGGCGTTCATCGCCAGCCTCGGGAGCAACCGGTCGGCGCGCATGCGCGACGTGCTCGGCACCATCCAGGCCGACCAGGACGCCATCATCCGCGCGGGCTCCCAGGGTGCACTCGTCGTCGACGGTGGACCGGGCACGGGGAAGACCGTCGTCGCCCTGCACCGGACCGCCTACCTCCTCTACGCCGATCCGCGCCTGGGCCACGACCGGGGCGGGGTGCTGTTCGTCGGGCCGCACGAGCCGTACCTGGCCTACGTCTCCGACGTCCTCCCCGGCCTCGGCGAGGACGGCGTGCGGACCTGCACCCTGCGCGACCTCGTCCCCGTGGGTGCGGCCGCACCGGCCGAGAACGACCCCGAGGTCGCCCGCCTGAAGGCGTCGCGGACCTGGTGCGCGCGATCGAGGCCGCCGTCCGGTTCCACGAGGAGCCGCCCCGCAGGGGCATGACGGTCGAGACCGACTCCTCCGACCTCCACCTGACCGCCGACGACTGGGCCGAGGCCTTCGAGGCGCCCGACCCCGGGACCCCGCACAACGAGGCGCGTGCCCAGGTCTGGGAGGAGCTGCTCGCGATCCTCGAGGACAAGGCCGACGGCGACGAGGACGGCGAGCACCTGCGGACGTCGCTGTCCCGGAACCGGGAGCTGCGCGCCGCCTTCGACCGGGCGTGGCCGCTGCTCGAGGCGGCCGACGTCGTCGGCGACCTGTGGTCGGTGCCCGCCTACCTGAGGACGTGCGCCCCGTGGCTGAGCCCGGAGGACGTCCGGACGCTGCAGCGCGACAACGCCCAGGCCTGGACGCTGTCCGACCTGCCGCTCCTGGACGCCGCACGCCAGCGGCTCGGGGATCCGGAGAGCGCGCGGCGCACCCGGCGGCAGGAGGCGGTCGTCGCGGCCGAGCGGGAGCGCATGGCCACCGTCATCGAGGAGCTGATCGCGGCCGACGACTCCGAGCTGCTGCTCATGACCAGCCTGCGGCACGGGGACCTGCAGGACGCCCTGGTCGACCGGGCGGCGCTGCCCACCGCCGACCCGGACGTGCTGGCCGGCCCGTTCGCGCACATCGTCGTCGACGAGGCCCAGGAGCTGACGGACGCCGAGTGGCAGATGCTGCTGCTGCGCTGCCCGTCCCGGAGCTTCACCATCGTCGGTGACCGCGCCCAGGCCCGGCACGGGTTCGCCGAGTCGTGGCAGGAACGGCTGGAGCGGGTCGGGCTCGACCGCGTCACCCTCGCCTCCCTCACCCTCAACTACCGGACGCCGGAGGAGGTCATGGCCGAGGCCGAGCCGGTCATCCGGGCCGCGCGCCCGGACGCGAACGTGCCGACCTCCATCCGCAGCAGCGGCGTGCCCGTCGTGCACGGGCGGCTGTCGGAGCGGGACGCGGTCCTCGCCGGCTGGCTGGCCGAGCACGACGAGGGCGTCGCCTGCGTCATCGGGGATCCGGCGTTCCCGGCGACCTCCCGCGTCCGGTCGCTGACGCCGGCGCTGGGGAAGGGGCTGGAGTTCGACCTCGTCGTCCTCGTCGACCCGGAGAGGTTCGGCGGTGGGATCGAGGGCGCGGTCGACCGCTACGTCGCCATGACCAGGGCCACCCAGCGGCTCGTCGTCCTGACCAGCCCCTGATCCGGAAAACCGGGTGCGGGCGGGCCCGGTCCCTCGCTACCGTCCCTCCGCTCGTGATCAGCAGCCGGGCGGCATCGCCGCCGCAGGTCCTGCGCGTCGGTCACGGGCATGCCATGTGGGCAAGCGTCTCAGGAACGCGCGGGTTCGACTCCCGACGCCGTTCGGCGCGTGGTCATCCCGGTGTCGGCGGTCTGCAGCGCCCCGTGCGCTCCCCGCCGCCGCCCGACCACGCGCCGGGCGGTCCGCGTCCCCAGGACACCGGAGGGAGGTCGTCGGACGTGCGGATCGTCGTGCAGGAGTGGGAACGGGTGCTCGTCTACCGCGACGGGCGCTTCGAGGAGGTGCTCGGCGCCGGCGCGCACCGGCGCACCCGGTGGCGGCGGCGGAGGGTCCGCGTCGCCGTGCGGCCGCGGATGCTGGTCGTCCCGACCCAGGAGGTGCTCACCGCCGACGGGCTGTCGGTGAAGGTGAGCCTCGCCGTGTCCTGCCGGACCGTGGACGCCCGCCGCTGGCACGAGGCCGTCGACGACTCCGACGGCCACCTGTACGCCGCGTTGCAGCTCGCGCTGCGGGAGGCCGTCGCGGCGCGGTCGCTGGAGACCCTGCTCAGCGACCGGCGGACGGTCCCGGACGAGATCCGCGAGGCTGCCACCGCCGCGGCGGCCGCGGTCGGGATCGGCATCGAGACGCTGGCGCTGCGCGACGTCATGGTGCCGGCGGAGCTGCGGCGTGCGGCCGCGGAGGTCGTGACGGCGCGCGCGCAGGGGCAGGCGGCCCTGGAGCGCGCGCGGTCGGAGGTCGCGGCCGCGCGGGCGCTGGCCAACGCGGCGAAGATGGTCGCCGAGCAGCCGGGGCTCCTGCAGCTCCGGACGCTGCAGGCGATCGAGGCCGGCGGGGCCACCGTCGTCCTCGGTGGCCCGGGGCTCGCCGAGGTCGGCGGCCCGCTCCGCTGAGCCGACGGCCGCCGCTCGTCCCGCTCCGGGGGTGGTCCTCGCGCACCGGCAGTCCTGCAGGACCGCCGAAGCGAACAGAACCCCCGGAGCGGACGACTGGGCCCCTGATGGACCTGCGGCGGTACCGGTGGCGGGCCGCCCTGCCGATGGAGGGAGGGACGCGCCGGCGTGGAGCACCCCGCTCCGCCCGGGCGGCCGGCCTCCGACACGCCGTCGTGCCGGAGTGCCGCCGGGATGACCGACACCGCGATCCCGCCCCTCCACGCTCGGAATCCACGGTTTGTCGACAAGGCGGCCGCCCGGAGGACGGGTCATCGACCGGCCGAACAGGCCTCCACAACGAATCGGAAACGTGCCGTCCACGGGGTGTTCCGCGGCGGCCTTCCGAGCCCCTTCCCGGACCTAGCCTTCGGGCTGTCCGCGGCGCTTCCCCAGCCGCGGAGCACGACCGTGAGGAGCTCAGCGTGAACACGTCCGGCCAGTCGGTGCACACCTCTCCCGCCACGGGTGGAGGGCTGCCCGTCGACGGCGGCATCGGACTGCTGCTGGAGCTGATGGAGCCCGCGCCGCTGCCCTCGCCGGTGACTGCTCCCGGCCCCGGGCTGCTGGCCCGTGCCCAGGACTGGACGCACCGGGCGGCTGCCTGGGGCGAGGGGCCGCGGGGGGCCTGGCGTGCCTGGTGAGCTGATGTGGCTCGCGGTCGCCCTGTTCGCCAGCCTCGGGCTGGTCATCGTGCTGGGGGCCAGTTCCACGGCGCGCTACGAGCTCGAACGCTCCGGCGCACCCAGCCGGCGGGACGCCGTCGCCGATGCCACCGCCGGTGACCCGCAGGCGAGCACCGCGGCCCCGACGGTCGCGCCGCAGCAGCCGGCTGCTGCCCGGAACAGCCCCGGGTCGCAGGGGTCCGCGCAGCCCGCTGCCGTGCACCGGCCGGCGGCGCAGGCCACCCCCGCACCGGTGCCCGTGGCGACGCACCCTGCCGGGCGGCTGACCGCCTTGGCCCCGATGGCCACCGGGTGGTGGCTCGTGGACGGGCCCGGCGCGCCGCTGGCCGGTCCCTTCGACGACGAGATCGACGCGGAGTGGGCGGCCTTCGCCCTGGCGCTGCCCGAGACGGCGCGCGCGGTCTACGGCGCCCAGCGCGAGGACGGCAGCGTGCTGCGCCGGCAGTCCCCGCAGGAGCGGGCCTGGCTGGAGGAGCTGGGGCGCCAGCTCGACCGCCTGCCGGTGGAGTGGACCGCGTTCATCGAGGACGACGACGCGCTGACGACGCTCGCCGTGGACGTCACGGCCGCGCTACTGGAGGCCGGTCTGCCCCTGCACGACTGCGACGACCAGGACGCGGACGCCCCCCGTTCCGGTGGGGCCTGCCTGACGCCGCACCCGGAGTCCGGCGGTCTCGTCGTCACCTGGCGGCAGCACGACCGGATGAGCGTGCAGCAGGTGCGCGGCACCGAGGCCGGGGACGCGGTCCAGTTCTCGATGACCGTCGCCGTCGCGAACGTGCTCACCCAGCTCGGCTTCGTCGTCGAGCCCTACGGCACGACGGGCGGCTATCTCGTCACCCCGGGCGGCCGCTGACCCCCTTCTGGCAGGCGTCACCGACAGCTGCGTTCTGCCGCCCGCGGCCGGATGTGCCACCATCCGGCCGGTGACCGGCGAACCGCATCCGAGGGCAGCGCTACGAGCGGCGACCGGACCGGACGGGCCGGCATGAGCGTCCCCGAGGTCGACTCCGCGGACGCCGGGACCGGGGTGAAGGGCCGGGTGCTCGTCGGCTCGGTCGTCGGTGTTCTGGCAGTCGCACTGTGGGCCACGGTGAGCCCTGCGGCGGCGGCGGACACCATCGGGTCACTGGTGGGCTGGACGTCGGAGTGGTTCGGCTGGTTCTACATCGCCTTCGCGACGGCCGTGCTGGTCTTCGTGCTGGCCATCGCCTTCTCCCGGTACGGCAAGGTCAAGCTCGGCCCCGAGCACTCCACCCCGCAGTTCAGCACCTTCGCCTGGGCCTCGATGCTCTTCGCCGCGGGCATCGGCACCGACCTGATGTTCTTCGCCGTCGCCGAGCCGGTCACCCAGTACCTGGCCCCGCCGGTGGGGGACGGCGAGACGGTGGAGGCCGCCCGCGAGGCGACGGTGTGGACGCTGTTCCACTACGGCATCAACGGCTGGGGCATGTATGCGCTGATGGGCATGGCGCTGGCCTACTACGCCTACCGCCGGAACATGCCCCTGGCGATCCGCTCCACCCTGTACCCGGTCTTCGGCCGGCGGGTGCACGGAGCGCTGGGCGACGGGGTGGACATCGCGGCCGTCCTGGGCACGATCTTCGGCGTCGCCACGTCGCTGGGCATCGGCGTCGTCCAGCTGAACTACGGGTTGTCCGTGCTCTTCGGCATCCCCGAGGGCCGGGCTGCGCAGCTGGGCCTGATCGGCCTGGCCGTCGGCGTGGCCGCGGTGTCCGCGGTGAGCGGCGTCGACCGGGGCATCAAGCGGCTCTCACAGCTCAATGTGCTCCTGGCGATGGGGCTGGCCGCCTTCGTCCTCGTCACCGGCAACACGGCCTTCCTGCTCAACGGCCTGGTGCAGAACGTCGGCGACTTCGTGAGCAGCTTCCCCGGCCGGACCTTGGACACGTTCGCGTACGACCGGCCTGACGAGTGGCTGAACGGCTGGACGCTGTTCTTCTGGGCGTGGTGGATCGCCTGGGCCTCCTTCGTCGGCCTCTTCCTCGCCCGCATCTCCCGAGGTCGCACGATCCGCCAGTTCGTCGCCGGGACGCTGCTGCTCCCGTTCAGCTACATCCTCATGTGGGTGTCGATCTTCGGGAACAGCGCGATCGACCGGATCCGCCAGGGCGACGCGGCGTTCGGGGAGACGGCGATGAACACCCCGGAGCGGGGCTTCTACACGCTCCTCGCCGACTACCCCGCGTTCCCGTTCATCGCGGCGATCGCGACCTTCGTCGGGCTGCTCTTCTACGTGACGTCGGCCGATTCCGGTGCGCTGGTGATGGCCAACCTGTCCTCCCGGCTCCCACGGCCGCAGGACGACGCCGCAGCGGGCTTGAGGATCCTCTGGGCGGTGGCGACCGGTGTCCTCACCGCGGCCATGCTGCTGGTCGGCGGCGTGCCCGCGCTGCAGAACGCCACGATCATCATGGGCCTGCCCTTCGGCTTCGTGATGGTGCTGGTGATGGTCGGGCTGTACCGGGCGCTGCGCCAGGAGGCCGACCGCGGGGCCAACCGGCACCGGGTCTGGCCCACCGGCCGACCGGGAGCCCGCCGGCGGATGCGGTCGCGGGGCCGGCTGAGGCGGCGCAACACGTCGGCTCCCCGGGGCCGGGAACGGGCCGACCAGTACCTCCGGGAGACCGTCGTCCCCGCGTTGGCCGAAGCCGCGGCCGAGCTGCGCGCGCGCGAGGTCGAATCCCGGACGCGCATGGTCGACGAGGGAACGGGGGGTCAGGGCGTCGAGCTCTCGGCGGAGGTCCACGGCGGGACGCCCTTCCGGTACTGCATCCGGCCGAGGGTCACCGCGAACATCGGCGGCCGCGGCGAGCAGTCCGATGCTGCGGCCGGGTCCGGCGCCGTCGTCAGGCTCGACGCGGGCGGTCGGGACCCCGGACCGCTGGGCTACGACGTCGTCGACTACACACACGCGCAGCTGATCGACGACGTCCTGGACAGGTACGAGGAGCACGTCGCCGGCCAGCGGGCCGGGGCCTGATCCTTCCCGTCACCCGTCGAGGAACTGCTCGACCACCGGGGCCAGCTCGCCGGCCTCGGTGATCAGCGCGATGTGGCCACCGTCGTAGACGTGCAGCTGGGCGCGGGGGATGAGCCGGGCCATGACCCGGGCGTTCACCACCGGGATGATCGGGTCGTCGTCGCCGGCGATCACGAGCGTGGGCTGCCGGATCAGCCGGAGGAACGGCAGGCTGCTCCAGCCGGTGCTCGACGCGAGCTGGTAGTAGTAGCCGCGCTTGGGCCCCACCCGGGTGTGCGAGTGCAGCACCGCCGCGGCCCGCTCCGGTTCGGTCCGCATGGTGCCGCCGTAGATGTCCCCGGCGATGCGCCGGGCGTAGTCCGGATCCCGGTGACGGCGAGGCGTGAGCATGCGCGCGAGCACCCGTGGGTGCGCCGGCACCATGATCGAGCCGGTCGCCGTCGCGGCGAGCACCAGCCGCCGGCAGCGCCGCCGGTGCTGGACGGCGAAGTGCTGGGCCAGCCCGCCGCCCCAGGAGAGCCCGAGGACGTCGACCGGCTGCTCGTAGCCCAGCCGGCTGAGCAGCCCGGCCACCACCGGGCTCAGCGTCGACAGGACGTAGGGGACGACGGGCCGCGGCGACCCGCCCACCCCGGGGACGTCGAAGCGGATGACGGTCCGCCGGGGATCGAGCGCGTCCACGAACGGCTGGAGCACCTCGAGGCTGGCGCCGATGCCGTTCATGAGCAGCAGCGGCGGGACGTCGTCGTCCGTACCGCGCCGGACCGAGGCGCGCAGCGTCCGGCCGCCGACGGTCAGGCTGCGGACGACCTCCCGGCTACTTGTCGAAGACATAGGTCCCGGGCGCGTCCCCGAGCACGTCGAGCCCGTTGCCGCCCAGCGCCTCCGGCGCCGGGATCTCCTCGCCGGAGCGCTCGCCCAGCCAGGCCGTGAAGTCCGGCCACCAGGAGCCCTGCACCGTCTCGGCCTGCTCCAGCCACGTATCGGCATCGGGCGGGGTCTTCTCCGCCACCTGGAAGGTCGACTTCGGGTTCCCGGGCGGGTTCACCAGCGAGGCGATGTGACCGCTGGTCGAGAGCACGAACCGGCTCTCGCCGCCCAGCAGCTGCGTCGTCCGGTAGCAGGCCTGCCACGGGCACAGGTGGTCGGCGATGCCCGCGGTCGCGTAGGTGTCGACCGTGACCGCGGAGAGGTCCACCGGTGACCCGAGCATGCTCACCGCCCCCGGCTGGGTCAGCGCGTTGCGCACCGCGACGTCGATGAAGCCGCGGTGCAGCCCCGCCGTCATCCGGGTGGTGTCGGCGTTCCAGTAGAGGATGTCGAAGTTCGGCGGCGGCTTGCCCTGCAGGTAGTTGTTGACCCAGTAGTTCCACACCAGGTCGTTGGGCCGCAGCCAGGCGAAGACCTCGGCCAGCTGGGCGCCGTCCAGGTAGCCCTTCTTCCGGGAGCGCGCGGTGGCCGCCTCCACCGCCTCGCGGTCCATGAGGGCCGACACCGTGCCGGCGCGCGACCAGTCCAGGACCGTGACGGCGTAGCTGGCCGCGCGCACCCGGTCCTGCCGGCCGACCGCGGCGAGGTGCGCCAGCACCATCGCGGTGATGATCCCGCCGGAGCAGAACGCCTGGAGCGCGACCTGCTCCTGGCCGGTGATCCGCTCGACGGCGTCCATGGCGTCGATCAGCGCCTGCCCGTAGGTGTCGAGGTCCCAGTCGGCGTGCCGCTCGTCGGGGTTGCGCCACGAGATCATGAAGACCTGCTGGCCGGCGCCCACGTAGTGCTCCACGATGCTGCGGCCCGGCGCCAGATCGGTGATGTAGTACTTGTTGATCGTCGGCGGGACCATCACCAGCGGCACGGCGCGCACCTTCTCCGTGGTCGGCCGGTACTGGATCAGCTCGAACACCGGCGTCCGCAGCACGACGGCGCCCGGCGTGACGGCGAGGTCCTCGCCCACGGTGAACGCGTCCGGCTCGACCATGGTCGGGACCCGCGGCGGGCTGGCGAGGTCGCGCACGAACCGGCGCAGGCCCTCGACGGCGCTGGCACCGCCGGTGTCGATGGCCGCCTTGAGCGACAGCGGGTTGAGCACCGGCACGTTGCTCGGCGCCAGCGCATCGACCAGGTTCGTCGCGGTGAACCGGATCCGCTCGTCGTCCTGCCACTCCAGGTCGGCGTCCTCGATCAGCTCCCAGGCCGTGCGGGCGGTGGCCAGGTGCAACTGCATCGCGCGCCTGAGCAGCGGGTTCCCGCTCCACGCGGGGTCGGCGAACCGCTTGTCCTTCTTGCCGGGCGCCAGCTCCGAGCGGCCGGTGGTGATCCGGCCCAGCTCCTGCGCCAGCTCCCCGGCCCGTCGCGCGACGGTGTCGGGCTTGCGGGCCAGCGCGGAGGCCAGGCGCAGGGCCGTCCCGGCCGGCGGCACGAGACGGCGCAGCGGACCGCGTGCGGCGTCCACGAGCACCATGTCCAGGCCGGTCGCGGCCTCGGCGGCCTGCGCCGGCGACCCGGCGGGGGGCGCGCCGTCGGACGCCTCGGGCCGGGCCGTGGAGGCGGTGCGGGCAGGTTCGGTGGCGGGCTGGGCCATGGGGATTCCCTTCGAGCGCCGCCTGCAGGGGCTGCCGTCCGTCCAGGCGCGAATGTGGCCTTCCTCACTGAACCACAGTGCCGGGCGTCCGGCAGGGCGGTCTCACCTGGTGGAGGCGGTCGGGTCGCGCCGGTGCCGCAGAGCCATGAGCAGGGCGGGCCAGCCCAGCGCCAACCCCGCCCCGAGCAGCGCGCCGGCCAGGGTGTCGGACAGCCAGTGCGCCCGCAGGTAGACGCGCGAGAGGGCCATGACGGCGGTGAACTGCACCGCGTGCACCTCCCACCACCAGCGCGACGGGCCCGGCGGGGCGAACACCAGGACGAGGCCGAGGGCGGTCACGGCGGTGGCGATCGCGTGGCCCGACGGGAAGGAGGCGGCCGTCGTCTCGATCAGCGCACCGGGCGGCCGGGGCCGGTCGGTCGCCGCCTTGACCGGGCCGATGAAGAGCTCGCTGGTCAGGACGGCGAGGGCGAAAGCGGCCAGCCGCAGCCAGTGCCGCCGCCAGGCGAGCAGCACCATGGCCACGGCGCGCAGCGCCCAGTTGACCGAGGCGCTGCCGATCCAGGAGAGGGCCACGGCCACGCTCGTCGTGCCGTCGCTGCGCAGCGAGCCCGCCCACCGCCACACCTCGTCGTCCACCGCCTGGACGGCCGGTGCGGTGGCGGGCGAGACGACGAGCAGGCCGACGAGACCGGCGCCGGCCAGCAGCACACCGCTGACCACGAGCCCCCGCCGGGAGTCGACCAGCATCAGGCCTCCCATGGCCGGGAGCCGCCGGGGCGGCTGGTCACGCCGCCTCCGGGACGAGGGCGGTCCGCGGTGCGGTACCGGGTTCGCGCCGCCACGACCGGTTGTGCCGCCAGAACAGGTACCCGGCCACCCCCACCGGGATCGGCAGGACGTAGCTGAGCGCCCGGAAAACCAGCACGGACGCGGCCACCAGGGCGTGCGGTCCACCGGCCGCCGCCAGGCCGGTGATCAGCGCCAGCTCCACGACGCCGAGGCCGCCCGGGGTGAAGGGCACCGCCGTGAGCAACCGGGCGAACGCGAACACGGCCAGTGCCTCCACGCCGCTCACCTGGTCGGCGGCCACCCCGACGAAGCGCAGCGACAGCAGGAGCAGCAGGAACAGCGACAGGTGGCTCACCAGGGTGGCCAGGGTGATCCAGTGCCACCGGGCCCGCAGCAGCAGGACGGTGCGGTCGCGGAACTTCGTCGTCGCCCGGTCCCAGCCGGTCACCGGCCCGCGGCGGAACACCCGGCGCACGCCACTGACCGCCCGCGCCGCGACCCGCCCCACCCGCGCCGCCGTCTCGGTGCTGCGCAGCACCGTCCCGAGGACCGCGACGGCCGCGCCCAGCCCGAGCAGCCCGACCAGCCCGGCGACCAGCCGACCGGTCGACGGCGGGGTGGAGAAGGCCAGCAGCACGAGGGCGAGCACCGGCAGGCCGAGCTTGGCGAAGTTGTTCCACAGCCCTGCGACGAGCAGCGCCACCGACGTCCGGGAGCGGGAGAAACCCCACGAGGAGTTCATGGCGTAGGTGAGGCCCACCGCGATCGCGGCGCCCCCGAGGACGGTGTTGGACACCGCCGTCGCCGCCTCCGTGGCCACCGTCGCCTGCCGCATCGTCATGCCGGGCGTCGTCGCCACGACGACGAACTGGTAGGTGGCCAGGTTCCAGACGGCGGCCAGCACCAGCGCCGACTTCTCCACCCACGTCATGCCGACGATCGCCGTCCACACCTGCGACAGGCTGGCGAACTGCGGGAGGAACCAGACGAAGACGGCGGCGACGAGGGCCACCGACAGCACCGGCGCCAGGAGGCGGTACCAGCCCGGGCGGGGCCTCCGGATGCGCACGGCGGCGCCGGCGCTCACCGCCCACCGTCCTCGGGAGGATCGAGCTGCAGCCGTCCTTCGGTCTGGTCGTGGACGGCGGCGCGCACCTCGTCGCGCGTCACCGCGCCGACGCCCTGCGTCGCCACGCCCAGGGGCTCCGAGCGGTTCTGCCCGGAGAGCCGGAAGTGCACGCTCAGGCAGCCCCCGTCGAACACGTAGAACCGGGTGCCCACGTACTGCGGGGTGACCTGGGTGACCCGTTCCCACCGGCGCATCCCCTGCCGCTCGCTGGGGATCTCGGTGGCCTCCCGGGTGTCGCAGGACGCGGTCAGGCGGATCTCGAGCGCGTGCACGCCGTCGCGGTCGGAGTCCAGCCAGAAGCGTGCGGAGGACTCGTCGGCCTCCATCCCGGCGAGATCCCAGCCCAGGGGCATGACCTCCAGGCACGGCACCCAGGTGGCGCTCGGCACCGACTGCGCCATGAGCACGACGCCGTTGGCCGGCAGGTTCTCGTCGCCGTTGCGGCAGGCCAGCGTCTCCTCGCCGAGCACCACCGGCTGACCGCAGCCGGCCAGCAGCGCCGCCGCCAGCAGCGGCAGCGCCGTGCGGTGCAGCCGGCGCCTCACAGCGGTGCCGCCAGCACTCCGGCCGACACGTAGGCCGCGATCGCCGCGGCGGCGAGGGCGACGACGGTGAGGCCGGCCCGCCGCCACGTCCAGCGCTGGATGCGGACCGGCGGCAGCCGGAAGGGCAGCAGGGCGAGGAACTGGTCCTGCAGGTCGCGACCCTGCTGGCGCAGCATCCGGCGCAATTGCGAGGGCATCGTCAACCCGCGGGTGGCGGCGAAGGCCTCGGCGATCTCCTCGTCGGAGAAGTGCAGGCGGGCTCGCCGGTACACCCGCTCCGCGTCGGTGCGCAGGGCCAGGACCAGCATCATGTTCGCCAGGTCCACCGCCTGCCGCCACGGGCTCGGGCGCACCTCGGCGAAGGCCGAGTCGATCAGGTACAGGGTGCCGTCGCGCACCAGCAGGTTGGCCGGCTTGATGTCCCGGTGCGCCATGCCGATCTCCCACATCCGGCGCACGATCCCGAGCCCCTGGTCGATGACGGCGTCGTCGATCTCGGCCTCGCCGGCCTCCCGCGCGCCGGCGATGAACTCCGTCACCAGCAGGTACTCGCGCTCCGGCGTGATCTCGACGATGCCGAGGGGCTGGGGCACGCGCAGGCCGCCGTCGCTGAACAGCCGGAGGATGTAGTCCTCGTACTGCACCAGCCGGCGCACGCTCTGGAAGGGCTTCTCGTCCTCCAGGCGGCCGTAGAGGAGCGTGCGGCCCAGCTTGTACCAGCGGTCGGAGCGCACGTGGGTGGCCGCGTAGAGCTTGCCGAAGACGCAGCTCTCGTCGGCGCGGACGGTGTCGTCGGCCTTGACGGTGATCTTCAGCGGGGTGGAGCCGCCCGACCCGGCCAGGCCGAACGGTGACACGTCGGTGACCACCAGGCCCAGCTGGTCCCGCAGGGCTCGCACGATGGCCGCGCCGCGGTCGCCGGAGACGTCCAGGTGCGCCGGCCGCGCGCGGGTGTAGCGCACCGGGTGCACCGAGTTGGGCGTGAGCAGCCGGAAGGCCGCCAGGGGTGTGGCCACGCCCAGCACGACGCCGGCCAGCACGCCCGTGGGGTGGTCCTGGGCCAGGTACAGACGTGAGGCGGCGGTGAGCACCAGCAGCCCGCAGACCACCCACTTGCCGACCGTCCGCTTCCGGCCGGGCGGGACCAGGGAGTACAGCGTGCTCACCAGGAGGGCGGCGAGCACCGTCACCGGCAGGGACGGCATCGCGAACCCCGACCACTCGCCGAGCACCTCGACCTCGAACGGGCGTGGGCGCTGCAGGGTGGTGGCCATGGCGGCGCCCACGTTGATCACCAGCAGGCCCACCCCCAGCCACACCATCAGGTGCCGCCAGCGGCGGAAGACGGCCAGCAGCACCAGGTCGACCAGCCAGATGGCGTGCAGCACCGGGTCGCTGGCCAGCAGGCCGAGCACCTCGGCGACGGCGGTCAGCGCGGGGGAGCGGATCTCGGCGATCGCCTGCAGCACCCGGGTGTCGGCGACGTCGACGTAGCGGATGGTGCCGGTGGCCACGACCGCCACGCACGCCAGCAGCACCAGCGCGCTGAGCCCCAGCCACCACCTGCCCGACGCACGGAGCTGCCGGGGCAGCGGCGGCGGCTCGCCCGAGGGCCGACGACGACGCCGGACGCGCGCGACGGGTGGCGGTGCGGGTCTCTCGGCCGGACCCGCCGCCCTCGGCTCCGGGAGCGCCTGCGGCAGCGACGCCATGCCGGCTGATGCTGCTCCTCCGGGGCCGTCGAGACCATCCCTTTGGCCCCGGGCGGCGCTACGGTGGCCGCCTCCGCGCGACCGGCGGTGACCGGCGCGCGGGCCCGGAACGGCGGAGGTGACTGCCGTGCACGGTGGCCGGACGGTCGCGGCGGTGCTGCTGTTGGTCGCTGCCCTGACCGGGTGCGGCGCGGGGGGCCGGCCGGCGCCGGACCCTCCGGACGTCGTCCGGTTCGCCTCCTACGACTTCCCGGAGAACCAGATCCTGGTCGAGGTCTACGCCGAGGCCGCGCGCCGCCGAGGTCTGCCCGTCTCCGTGCAGCACGGCATCGGCACGCGGGAGGTGGTGTCGCCGGCGCTGCAGCAGGGCGTGGTGGACGTCGTGATCGACTACCTCGGGACGGCGCTCGCGTTCGCCCGCCCCGGCTTCCCGCGCCCTCCGACGGAGCCGGAGAGGATGCACGCCGTCCTCACCCGGACGATGGGCGGCCGGGGGGTCGCCGTCCTCGCCGCCGCGGCCGCCGAGGACCAGAACGGGTTCGCCGTCACCAGGGAGTTCGCCGAGGCGCACGGCGTCACCCGGCTGTCGGAGCTGACCCCGCTGGCCGGTGAGCTGGCCTTCGGGGGTCCGCCGGAGTGCCCGGACCGGCCGTTCTGCCTGCTGGGCCTCGAGCAGCGGTACGGGCTCCGCTTCGGCGCGGTGACCAGCATGCCCTCGCGGGCGGCCACGCTGGAGGCGCTCCTGTCCGGCCAGATCCAGGTGGGCATGCTCGAGACGACCGACGCCCGGCTGGCGGTGGCGCCGGTGGTCCTGCTGGCCGACGACCGCGGGTTGCAGCCGCGGGAGAACGTCATCCCCATGGTGCGGGCCGAGGTGCTCGACCGGTGGGCCGAACCGCTGCGGTCGGCGCTGGAGGACACCAGCGCACGGCTCACGACGGCCGACCTGGTCGAGCTCAACCGCGCGGTCGAGCTCGACGGCCGCACACCCGCCGAGGCGGCCCGCGCCTGGTGGGACCGCCAGTAGGACGTCGTCAGACGATCGCGCTGGCCCCCGTGACGCCGCGGCCGACGATCAGCGTGTTCACCTCGCGGGTGCCCTCGTAGCTGTAGATCGCCTCGGCGTCGGCGACGTACCGGCCCACGTGGTTCTCCAGCAGGATGCCGTTCCCGCCCATGAGCTCGCGGGCCCAGCCGACGGTCTCCCGCATCCGCATGGTGCAGAACGCCTTGGCCAGCGACGCCTGCTCGTCGGTCATGGTGCCCGCGCCCTGCAGCTGCGACAGCCGGGTGCACATGGCCGCGGAGGCGGTGATGTTGCCCAGCATCCGCACCAGCAGGTCCTGGACGAGCTGGAACTCCACGATCGGCTGCCCGAACTGCTCGCGGCCCAGGGCGTAGCGCAGGGCGTGCTCGTAGGCACCCCGCGAGCAGCCGACGGCCGACCAGGCGACGCCGGCGCGGGTCATCCGCAGCACGTCGGCGGTCTCCCGGAAGCTGTGCGCCTCCTGGAGCCGGTTCTCCTCGGGCACCCGCACGCCCTCGAGCGTGATGTGCGCGTTCTGCACCACGCGCAGGGCGATCTTGTCCTCCAGGTTCACCGCGGTGAAGCCGGGCGTCCCCTGCTCGACGACGAAGCCGAGCACCCGCTCGGTCTCGACGTCCCGGGCCCAGATGATGATCAGGTCGGCGAACGTGGCGTTGCCGATCCACTTCTTCTCGCCGTCGAGCACCCACTCGTCGCCGTCCCGGCGGCAGGTCGTCTGCAGGCCGCGGGCGACGTCGGACCCGTGCTCGGGCTCGGTGAGGCCGAACGCGCCGATCAGCTCCATGCGCGCCATGGCCGGCAGCCAGCGCTCCTTCTGCTCCTCGGAGCCGCACAGGTAGATCGAGCCCATGGCCAGGCCGCCGTGCACCCCCATGAAGGTGGAGATGGACGGGTCCCCCTTGGACAGCTCCATGGCGATCATCCCGTCGAGCAGCGGCGAGCTGCCCCGGCAGCCGTAGCCCTGGATCGAGGTGCCCGCGATGCCCAGTTCGGCCATGGCCGGGATGAGCTGGCTCGGGAACTCCGCCCGCGTCCAGTACTCGTTGATGATCGGCTCGACCTGCTCGTCCATGAACGTGCGCACCCGGTGCAGCAGGGCCCGGTCGTCGTCGTCCAGCAGGGCCTCGAGGTCGTAGAAGTCCGAGGTGACGGTCGAGTGGTCGATCATCGCAGGCCTGCCTCTTCGTCGGGCGGATGTCGCTCCTCCGCCTACCCGGCCGATCCTGGCGCAACCGGGCATGCGCGCACGCGGAACCGGTGCTGTGACCGGTCATCCGTCGCGTGCCGGACCGGTTCGCCCCGGCCGGCGGGCGCTGAGCCAGGGGGTCGCCGGCGTGATCGAGCGGGTGCCGCTGTCGCGCCGGGGGGCCAGCCGACCAGCCGCTGACCCGCGGTCGGTCCGCCCGCGACAGCGACGAACTCGTGGCCATCAGCGTTCGATGGCCACGAGTTCGTCGCACTCGGCTCCCCGGGAACGGGGAGCGGTCCTGCTAGGTCGTCTGCTTGTCCTTGGGCTCGGCGCGGGCGTCGAGCTGGATCTCCTTGTCCGCCCGCGGCACGCCGTCCTTCAGCTCCTTGGTCCGCTCCATCTCGGCATCGAGCTCGATGCCGAACAGCAGGCTGACGTTGATCAGCCAGAACCAGATGAGGAAGATCACGACGCCGGCGAGGGCCCCGTAGGTGGCGTTGTAGCTGCTGAAGTTGGCCACGTAGAACGCGAAGGCGGCCGAGGCCACCACGGCGACCAGGATGGCGACGCCGGCGCCCGGGCTCACCCACTTGAAGCCGCGCAGCTTGACGTTCGGCGTCGAGTAGTACAGGACGGCGATCATCAGGGCGAGGAGGACCAGGATCACCGGCCACTTGGCGACGCTCCACACGGTCTGCCCGGTCTCACCGATGCCCACCGCCGAGGCGATGGCGTCGACCACCGGCCCGCTGAGCACGAGCAGGGCGACGATGATGGCGGCGAACAGCACGCCGATCAGGGTCACCAGCAGCTGGAGCGGCTTGAGCTTCCAGATCTTGCGGCCCTCGGGCGTCTCGTAGACGACGTTGGCCGCGCGGGTGAAGGCGCCCACGTAGCCCGACGCCGACCAGATCGCCGCGGCGAGACCGATGATCAGGCCGAAGCCCGCGGTGCTCTGGTTGCCGGCGATCTGCTGGATCACCGGGTTCAGCGTGTCGGCGGCGCTCGCGGGGACCACGGTGGTCAGCGCGTCGCTGAGCTGCTGGGGGGTGGCGAAGAGGCCGACGATCGAGGTCAGTGCGATCAGCGCGGGGAACAGCGCGAGGACGCCGTAGTAGGTGAGCGCGGCGGCCCAGTCGGTGAGGTTGTCCTCGCTGAACTCCTTGACCGTGCGCTTGAGCGTGCCACCGGTGGTCGGCTTCGGGTCCGCGCCGGTGGGCGCGAAGTCCGAACGGGTGCCGCTGACGTTGTCGTCGTCGGGGGCCGGGTCGTTCGCTGCGTGGTTGCCTTGGAAGCGGGTGTCCGCCGCGGTGCGGCTGGACGAGCCGGTGGCTCGGGCCATGAAGAGTCCTCCGGTCGGCGAGGGGCGGTCCTGTCCTCGGTTCCCCGGACGATCGCGTTCCATGCCGGACGCGCCGGTAACGGTTCGGCGACACTCAGCGCAGACCTGACACCGGCGACCACTCGGGCCCCCCGGCGGTGGCCGCGTCGACGTCCTCCGCCCCCTCCCGGGGCTGCCGTCCCGGACGCCGGCCACCGCGCATGCCCAGCAGGGCCACCACCACGACGACGGCCGACGCGGCGCCGCCGATCAGCGCCACGAGGGTGAAGGCGATCGCCCGCGGCAGGCCCGTGCCCGGGTCGAGCGTGGCCGCGATGATGGTGACGGCGACGGTGCTGCCCAGCGCCTGGCCGACCGACCGGGCGATCGAGTTCACCGCGTTGGCCACCCCCGTCTCGTCCTCCCGGACCGCGTCGACCACCAGCGCGGGCAGCGCCGCGTAGGCGACGGTGACCGACACCTGCGTGAGCAGCCCGGCGAGGATCACCTGCCACGGCTCGCCGCGCAGCCCGGCCAGCAGCCCGAAGCCGGCCACGCCGAAGACCGCACCGGCCACGAGCGTGGGCAGCGCCCCGAGGCGGCTGACCAACCGGCCCGCGAACGGGGCCAGGGCGATGCCCGCGATCCCGCCGGGCAGGAGGTAGACGACCGCGGCCTCCAGCACGCTGGCCCCGAAGCCGTAGCCGGTCACCTCCGGGGGTGCCTGCACGTACCCCAGGACGGCGAGGAAGGAGGCGAACAGCGCGATGCCGGTCATGAGACCGGCGACGTTGGGGACGACGGTGCGGCGGTCGGTGAGCATCGAGGGGCGCACCAGCGGGTCGGGCACCCGCCGCTGCAGCACGACCCAGCCGGCCAGCACGACGACCGAGCCCGCGAGGCAGCCGAGCGTGGCGGCCGACGACCAGCCCCACAGGTGCCCCTGGGAGACGGGGAGCAGCAGGAGGACCAGGCCCGCGCCGAGCACCAGCGCGCCCCACCAGTCGACCCGCCCGGTGGTCGTCACCGGGCGGCGCGGCAGCAGCCAGGCGGTGAGCGCGAGGGTGACCAGCGCGACGCCGAGACCGATCCAGAAGGCGTCCCGGTAGTCGCCGTCGTCCCCGGTCAGCACGCCGGTGGTGACCAGACCCACGACGCCGCCCACCGCCAGGGTGCTGCTGACGACGGCCATGGCCACGCTGAGCCGGCGTTCGGGCAGCTCGCGGCGGAGCACGCTGATCGACAGGGGGAAGAGCCCGTAGGACGCGCCCTGCAGGACCCGGGCCACCAGCAGCAGCGGTAGCGATTCGGTGACGATGGCCAGCAGCGTGCCGGCCGAGATCGCCACCAGGATGCCGAGGATCACCGGCCGGGCCCCGCGCAGGTCGCCCAGGCGGCCCAGCAGGGGCGTGAAGACGGCGGCGGCGAGGAGGTTGGCGGTCAGCACCCAGCCGGCCGCACCGGCCGAGACGTCGAGCTGCTCCTCGATCCGGCCGAGCGCCGGCACGACGAGGCTCTGCAGCAGCGACAGGGTGGTGACGCCGAGGGAGAGTGCGACGACCAGCACCGCCGGACGGGCTGCGGCTGTGGGGTCGGACACGCATCGATCAGACCACGCCCCCTCCGGGCCCGGAGCGGGGCGGCTGTGGCGCCGCCTGCTGTGGTTCCGCTCACACTCCGTCAGGTGATGTGTCGGAATTGACGGTTGAGACGGCTGTGAACGGGGGACAGAGTGCCCCGACGACGTACCGCCCGGTCCTGACCCGGCGGCGCTTGGAACAGCATGTAGGGAGAACTGATGATGATGTGGCCGGCCGTGGCCCTGCTGGGGTTCCTGGTCCTGACGGCCCTGGTCATCGCGATGGGCACGCAGTCCACCGCCCGTTACGAGCAGGAGCAGCGCGCGACCCGCGCCTCCGCGGGGCGCTCGACCGCCCCGGAGGCTGCGCGCGCTTGACGTAACGCACCGAACGCGACGGCGCCCCGTTCCTCCCTCGGGAGGGGCGGGGCGCCGTGCTGTCCGGGTCGCTCAGAGCACCGTGGGCGGGGTGTCCAGCACCGTGCGGTCGAGGGACTCCAGCAGGTCGAACCAGCCGCGGGTGCGGGGGAGCTCCCACCGCCAGAAGTAGCGGGCCGCGGCCCGCTTGCCCTCGTGGAAGTCGGTCGTCGCGCCCTCGCAGGCCAGCGCCTGCTCCAGCCACAGCCAGGCGACGACGATGTGCCCGGCGGCCTCCAGGTACACGTGCGAGTTGGCCAGCGCGACGTCCGGGTCGCCGGTGCCCCACAGGGCGGCGGTGACGGCACCCATCCGGGCTACGGCGGCGTCCAGGTCGGCGGCGAAGCCGGCCCACTCCGTGCCCGCGGCCCGCGCGGTCGTCGCGCCGATCGTCTCGCCGAGCAGCTGCAGGCCGGCGCCGCCCTGCATCACGACCTTGCGGCCCAGCAGGTCCAGCGACTGGATGCCCTGGGTGCCCTCGTGGATCGGGTTGAGCCGGTTGTCCCGGTAGAACTGCTCGACCGGGTAGTCGCGGGTGTACCCGTAGCCGCCGTGCACCTGGATCGCCAGGTCGTTGGCGACCAGCCCCCACTGGGAGGGCCAGGCCTTCGCCACCGGGGTGAGCATGTCCAGCAGCAGGTGGGCGCGGGTGCGGTCGGCCTCGTCCTCGGCCGTCTGCTCCTCGTCGACCAACCGGGCGCAGTACAGGCCCAGCGCCATGCCGCCCTCGGCGTAGGACTTGGCGGCCAGCAGCATCCGGCGAACGTCGGTGTGCTCGATGATCGGCACCATCGGCGAGGTCGCGTCTTTCGATGCCGTGGTCTTGCCCGCCGCGGGCCTGCCCTGGGTGCGGGTGCGCGCGTACTCCAGCGCGTGCAGGTAACCGGTGTAGCCGAGCACCGTCGCGCCGACGCCGACGCCGATCCGGGCCTCGTTCATCATGTGGAACATGTAGGTCAGGCCGCGGTGCTCCTCGCCCACGAGGTAGCCGACCGCGCCGGGCCGTCCGCCGGGGGTGTGCACGCCCTCGCCGAAGTTCAGCAGCGTGTTCGTCGTCCCCCGGTAGCCCATCTTGTGGTTCAGGCCGGCCAGGACGACGTCGTTGCGCTCGCCCAGCGACCCGTCCTCGTCGACCAGGAACTTCGGCACGATGAACAGCGAGATGCCCTTCGTCCCGGGCGGCCCGCCGGGGATCTTGGCCAGGACCAGGTGGACGATGTTCTCGGTCAGCTCGTGGTCGCCGCCGGAGATCCACATCTTGTTGCCGCTGAGCCGGTAGGTGCCGTCGTCCTGCGGCACCGCCTTGGTGGTGATGTCGGCCAGCGAGGAGCCGGCCTGCGGCTCCGACAGCGCCATGGTGCCGAACCAGCGGCCCTCGAGCTCCGGCCGCACGAAGGTGTCGATCTGCTCCTGGCTGCCGTGGGCGAGCAGCAGGCGGGCGTTGCCCATCGTGAGGAACGGGTAGGCCGACGTCCCGACGTTGGCCGCCTTGAACCAGGCGAACACCGCCTGCCCGACGGTGTGCGGCAGCTGCATGCCGCCGTACTCCTCGTCGAAGGAGCCGGCCATCAACCCCGCGTCGGTGAACACCTTGAGGGCCTTGGCGACCTCGGGGATGAGCACGGCCTTGCCGTCGACCATGTGCGGCTCGTTCTCGTCTGCCGTGCGGTTGTGCGGCGCGAAGTGGTCGGTGGCGATCTGCTGCGCCAGGTCCATCACCGCGTCGAAGGTCTCGCGGGAGTGCTCGGCGAACCGGGGCCGCTTGGTCAGCGACTCGACCTCGAGCCACTCGTGCAGCAGGAAGTCCAGGTCACGGCGGGACAGGATCAGCGACGACGACGGCACGGGAACCTCCGGACGGCGGACGGGAGCCATCTCACAGTAGGCCGAGCCGGCACCGGCGACGTCGCCGTCCTCGTAGCGCCGACCGGGCGACGTCCTCCCTCACCGTTGCGGGTCCTCCCTCACGGTCGACCACGAGGGAGGACCCGGAACGATCAGGCGACCTGATCATCACGGAGGAGGCGGTCAGTGCGGGGCGTCACCCGGGCGGCCGACCGGGGGCGCGGTGGACGTCGGGGCCGCGGCGCCCGCGGCCTGGACCGCCTGCTCCCCGGCGTCGTCCTGGTCGGTGGTCGCCGTGCCCGCCGCGTCGCCCTGCCGCGCCTGGATGCCGGACTTGGTGCTCAGCGCCAGCTGAGGGAGGAACAGGAACACGAAGAACCCGACGGCCACCACGCAGGCGGCGATGAGGAACACCAGGTCGATCGAGTTCGAGAACCCGACCTTGAACGGCTCGGCCAGGGCGGCGGGCAGCTCCTGGATGAAGGAGGTGTCGTCGAGGCTGCCCCCGGTGCCGGCACCGAGCTGCTGGAACTGCGGGGCCAGCTCCGGGTTCGCCCGCACCGACTCCTGGACGGCGTCGTCGATGTCCTGCGGGAGCCGGGTGAAGAGGACCGACAGGAATGCCGCGGTGCCGATCGTGCCGCCCATCTGGCGGAAGAAGGTGACCGAGGAGGTGGCCACGCCCATTTCCCGCGGCGAGACGGCGTTCTGCACCGCGAGGATCACGGGCTGGAAGTTGAAGCCGAGCCCCAGGCCCAGCATCACCATGAACGGCACGATCGCCCAGATCGAGGTGTCGGCCCCGACGACGAACGACATCGACAGCAGCGCCACCACCATCAGCGCAATGCCGACGAGCGGGAACACCTTGTACCTGCCGGTCTTCGAGATCGCGATGCCCGAGCTCATCGCGCCGGTCATGATGCCGGCGACCAGCGGGATCATCTGCAGCCCGGCGACGGTGGCGCTGGAGCCGTGCACGATCTGCAGGTACTGCGGCAGCAGGAGGAGGCCGCCGAACATGCCGGCGCCCATGACGATCGAGCCGATCCCGCTGACGGCGAAGCTGCGGTTGGCGAACAGTCGCAGGGGCAGCAGGGCGTCGTCGCCGTAGGCGCGCTCGGCCAGGACGAACAGCAGGAAGCCCACGGCGCCGATGGCGTAGCAGGTGATCGAGCGGGCGTCGGTCCAGCCCCAGATGCGGCCCTGCTCGGCGACGACCAGCAGCGGTACGAGGAACGTGATCAGCGTCAGCGCACCGGGCCAGTCGATGCGGTGCTCGCGGCGCTCGTGCGGGAGGTGCAGCACCCGCCAGACGGCGGCGAAGGCGAGCACGCCGAGGGGCACGTTGATCCAGAAGATCCAGCGCCAGCCGTCGAGGCCGAGGATCGAGTCCTGGCCGGCGAAGAACCCGCCGATGACCGGGCCGAGCACGCTGGAGGTGCCGAACACCGCCATGAAGTAGCCCTGGTACCGCGAGCGCTCCCGCGGCGGCACGATGTCGCCGATGATCGCCAGGGCCAGCGACATGAGGCCGCCGGCGCCGATGCCCTGCACCGCGCGAAACGCCGCCAGCTGGTACATCGTGTCGGCCAGGCCGCACAGCGCCGAGCCGAGGATGAAGATCGCGATCGCGAAGAGGTAGAACGGCCGGCGGCCGTAGATGTCCGACAGCTTCCCGTACAGCGGCGTGGAGATCGTCGAGGTGATCAGGAACGCGGTCGTCGCCCAGGCCTGCAGGTCGTAGCCCTGCAGGTCGTCGGCAATGGTCCTGATCGCGGTGGAGACCACGGTCTGGTCCAGCGCGGCGAGGAACATCGCCACCATCAGGCCGACCAGGATCGTCACGATCTGCCGGTGGGAGAAGACGCCGTCGGCGCCGGGCGCCGCGGCGGCCGCACGGGCGCCCCTGCGTTCTGCGGAGGTCGTACGGGTGGAGGTCATGCGGGCACCGTCCGGTGGGGAGGCGTGGACATGGGATCGGAGGGCAGGGTGGCGGCGATCCCGTCGAGCAACCGCGCGAAGAGCGCCGTGAAGGTCTGCAGCTCCTCCTCGGTCCAGTCGGCGGTCACCTGGCGCAGGTAGGCCTCGCGCTCGACGCGGAGCCGGTCGAGCTGGGCGTGGCCCGCATCGGTGAGGACGAGGTTGCTGGCCCGGCCGTCGGACTCGTCGGCGGCGCGGCGGACCAGCCCCTGCTCCACGAGCAGGGTCACGTGCCGGCTGACGGTCGAGGGGTCGGCGTGCACCAGGTCGGCCAGCGCCCCCTGGCGCAGCGGGCCGAGGCGGCACAGCGGGAAGAGCAGCACGTGGGCGGCGCGGTCGCGGCCGCCCTCGGCGGCGTGCTGGTTCTTCAGGCCGTGCATGAGCCGCATGAAGCGGGGCAGCTGCTCACCCAGGGCGCCGATGCCAGGGTCGCCGAGGGCGCCGTCGGTGGGGCTGTCGGTCACGGAGCTCCTCGGGTGCGCGGCGGGAGAACTGAGTGCACGCTACACCTTGTTGCAGGGCTCATGCATCTGTTCTCCCGTGCCGTCCCGCACGCCCGGGAGACGGTGCGATGCTGGAGGGGGTCACCCGTCGGCGGTGACGCCGCCGGACCGGAGAGGAGCACGGGAACCACCGTGACCGCACCGCCCGACGACCTGCGGTCCCGGCTGTCGCAGCTCACGCTGCTCGACGAGCACCGGCTCCGCCGGCGGCTCGACGGGCTGCGGCGCACCCGTGATCCCCAGGCGCGCGACCGGCAGCGGGAGGAACTCGTCGCCGATGTCGTGGCCGCCGAGGAGCGGATCGCCCGCCGTCGCGCCGCGGTCCCGGTGGTCGGCTATCCGGAGGAGCTGCCGGTCAGCGGCCGCCGGGACGACATCTCCGCAGCCCTCCGCGATTCCCAGGTGGTCGTCGTCGCCGGGGAGACCGGGTCGGGCAAGACCACGCAGCTGCCCAAGATCGCCCTGGAGCTCGGCCGCGGCGTCCGGGGCCGGATCGGGCACACCCAGCCCCGCCGGATCGCGGCTCGCAGCGTGGCGGAGCGGATCGCCGAGGAGCTGCAGACCCCGCTGGGCGAGGTCGTCGGCTTCAAGATGCGCTTCACCGACCAGGTCTCGGATTCGACGCTGGTCAAGCTCATGACCGATGGCGTGCTGCTGGCCGAGATCGCCCACGACCGGCTGCTGCGCCAGTACGACACGATCATCCTGGACGAGGCCCACGAGCGGAGCCTCAACATCGACTTCCTGCTGGGCTACCTGGCCCAGCTGCTCCCGCGCCGGCCGGACCTGAAGCTCGTCATCACGTCCGCGACGATCGACGTGGCGCGGGTCGCGAAGCACTTCGGGGACGCGCCGGTCGTGGAGGTCAGCGGGCGCACCTACCCGGTGGAGGTCCGCCACCGCCCGGTCGTCGATCCGGACGACGAGGACGCCGACCCCGACCGCGACCAGGTCACCGCGATCCTCGACGCCGTCGACGAGCTGGTCGCCGAGGGGCCGGGGGACATCCTGGTCTTCCTCGCCGGCGAGCGGGAGATCCGCGACACCCAGGACGCGCTGGCCGAGCGCTCCCTGCCGAACACCGAGATCGTGCCGCTCTACAGCCGGCTCTCGGCGGCCGAGCAGCACAAGGTCTTCGCCCCGCACACCGGACGGCGGATCGTGCTGTCGACCAACGTCGCGGAGACCTCGCTGACCGTGCCGGGGATCCGCTACGTGATCGATCCGGGGACGGCGCGGATCTCCCGCTACAGCCATCGCACCAAGGTGCAGCGGCTGCCGATCGAGCCGATCAGCCAGGCCTCGGCCCGCCAGCGCTCGGGCCGCTGCGGCCGCACCTCGAACGGGATCGCGATCCGGCTCTACACCGAGGACGACTACCTCGGCCGGCCGGAGTTCACCGACCCGGAGATCCTGCGCACCAACCTGGCCTCGGTGCTGCTGCAGATGGTCGCCCTGGACCTGGGCGAGGTGGAGCACTTCCCGTTCATCGACCCGCCGGACCGCCGGGCGGTCGCCGACGGTCTGGCGCTGCTCGAGGAGCTGCACGCGCTGGACGAGCACGGGAAGCTGACCGCGACCGGCCGGGCGCTGGCGGCGCTGCCGCTGGACCCGCGCATGGCCCGCATGGTGGTCGAGGCGGACGGGCGCGGCGTCCTGGACGAGGTGCTCGTGATCGCCGCGGGTCTGACCATCCAGGACCCGCGCGAGCGCCCGGCCGAGCACCAGCAGGAGGCCGACCAGCTGCACGCCCGGTTCGCCGACGAGAACTCCGACTTCCTCGCGTTGCTGAACCTGTGGCGCTACCTGGGGGAGCAGCAGGAGGCGTTGAGCGGCAATCAGTTCCGCCGCACGGTGAAGCGGGAGTTCCTGCACTACCTGCGCATCCGCGAGTGGCAGGACC
Source organism: Blastococcus saxobsidens (assembly GCF_002938435.1). GTDB lineage: Bacteria > Actinomycetota > Actinomycetes > Mycobacteriales > Geodermatophilaceae > Blastococcus > Blastococcus saxobsidens. The sequence goes on along the minus strand of NZ_POQT01000002.1, from coordinate 13,479 downwards.
TGCACGGTCAGCTGCGCGGCACCGCCCGGCGCCTGGGCATGACCGTCGGGGAACCGGCGGCCGAGCCGGACGAGCGGGGCATCACCGCCGCCCTGCTCGCCGGCCTGCTGAGCCATGTCGGCATGCAGGCGGAGCCGGTGAAGGGCCGGGACGGGAAGCCCGGCCGCCCCGGCCGCGAGTACCTCGGCACGCGGAACACCCGGTTCGTGCTCGCCCCCGGCACCCCGCTGGCGAAGAAGCCGCCGCGCTGGGTCGTGGCCGCCGAGCTGGTCGAGACCAGCCGGTTGTTCGCCCGCACGGTCGCCCGGATCGACCCGGAGACGGTGGAGAAGCTCGCCGACCACCTGGTCAAGCGCCAGTACTCCGAGCCGCGCTGGGACGCCAAGCGCGGCTCCGTCGTCGCCACCGAGCGGGTCACGCTCTACGGGCTGCCGCTGGTGGTCGGCCGCCGGGTGCAGTACGGCTCCATCGACCCGGTGGTCTCGCGGGAGCTGTTCATCCGGCACGCCCTGGTGCTGGGCGAGTGGACGACGCACCACCGGTTCTGGGCCGACAACCAGCGGGCGCTCGAGCGGGTCGCCGAGCTGGAGGAACGCGCCCGCCGCCGCGACATCGGCGTCGACGAGGAGACCCTGTTCGAGCTCTACGACGCCCGCGTCCCGGCCGACGTCGTCTCCGCCCGGCACTTCGACAGGTGGTGGAAGCGCGTCCGGCACGAGCAGCCGGACCTGCTGACCTTCACGCCCGAGATGCTCACCAACGCGGCGGCGGCCGCCGACGTGCGGGTCGAGGACTTCCCCGACGAGGTCGCGCTGACGCAGGGCCTGACCCTGCCGCTGTCCTACGCGTTCGCACCCGGCTCGGCCGAGGACGGCGTCACCGTCGACGTCCCGCTCGGTGTGCTGGACACCGTGGCGGACCGGACGTCGGGGGAGTCGCTGGCGTTCACGGTGCCCGGGCTGCGCGAGGAGCTGGTCACCGCGCTGCTGCGCACCCTGCCCAAGCAGCTGCGCCGCGCCCTGGTGCCGATCCCGGACCGGGTGCGCGAGGTGCTGCCCCGGATCGATCCGGGTGAGCCGCTGCTGCCCGCCCTGGAGCGGGAGCTCCGTCGCGCTGTCGCGGTGACCATCCCGCTCGACGCGTGGCACCCCGAGCAGGTCCCCGGTCACCTGCGCGCCACGTTCCGGGTGCTCGACGACCAGCAGCGCACGCTGGCCACCGGCAAGGACCTCGCCGCCCTCAAGGCGCAGGTCGCCCCGCAGGCCCGGGTGAGCCTGGCCCGCGCCGCCTCGGACCTCGAGCGCACCGGTCTGACGTCGTGGGAGTTCGGGACGCTGCCGCCGTCGGTGGAGGTCCAGCGCGGTGCGCACGTCGTCACCGCGTACCCCGCACTGGTCGACGAGGGCGCGACGGTCGGCGTGCGGGTCGTGCCGACGCAGGCCGAGGCCCGCCGGTTGTCCTGGCTGGGTGCGCGGCGGCTGCTCGTGCTGGTCGCCGGGTCGCCGGCCAAGCAGGTGGTGAAGTCGCTCGGCCCGCGTGCCCGGCTCGCCCTGCAGTTCAACCCGGACGGCGAGATCCCGGATCTGGTCGCCGACTGCGTCGACGCCGCGGCCGACGAGCTGGTCGCGGCCGCCGGCGGCCCCCCGCGGGACGGCGAGGCGTTCGCCGCGCTCGTCGCCGCCGCCCGCACCGACCTGCACCGGCTGACCGTCGACGTCGTGCAGAAGGTCGAGGCGGTCCTGGGTCAGGCCCGGGAGGTCGCCGTGGCCATCGGTGCCGCTCCCGGCCGCCGGGTGCCGGAGGCGGCGGTGGCCGACCTGCGCCGGCAGATGACCGGTCTGCTGCACCGGGGCTTCGTGGCGGCCACCGGGCGACGCCGGCTGCCCGACCTGGTGCGCTACCTCAGGGGGATGGCCCACCGGCTGGAGAAGCTGCCCGCCAACGCGGTCCGCGACGAGCTCTGGATGCAGCAGGTGGCCGCCGTGACCGCCGACTACGAGCAGCTCCGGCGCGAGGTGCCGACGACCGGCGGGCCCGACGACCCGGTGGTCCGTGTGCGCTGGATGCTCGAGGAGCTCCGAGTGTCGCTGTTCGCCCAGGCAGTGGGTACCCCGCGCCCGGTGTCCGAGCAGCGGATCGTCAAGGCGATCGACGCGCTGCTGGCCTGAGGGAGGGCCCCGTCCGCCGGCCCCTCGGGGACCCGGGACGGCATCTCAGGGGGCCGGGGTGCCGGTCCTGGTCTCCTTCAGCAGGGCGGAGATCCGCTGCCGGGTGACCCCGAACAGCGCCGCGATCCGGTTGATGCTCACGTTCTCGCGTTGCAGGGCGGCGGCCTCCTCGCGGCGCCACGTGTGCCCGGCGGTCGCCAGCGCCGAGAGGACGGTGGAGATGCTCTCCACCACGAGGGGCCGCGAAGCCGTCGTCACCAGCTCCAGCCAGGGCCGGCCGGCCGCGCGCTCCTCCAGCAGCCGGCCGGCGCGCGTCCGGGCGCGCTGCAGCTCCTCCACGGAGCGGTCGATCCGGTCGATGAGCTCCACGAGCGCGCGGGTCGCCGCGTCGTCGCCTGCGGGCTGGGGGGCGCTCACGGCTGCTCCTCTCTGGTGCTGTCGGGCTGGGACGCGTATGACAGTAGCGCAATGGCCGTTGCATGCAATGCCCATGGCATGCAATAGGGGTTGCGTCATGTCCTCGCTGTCGGGATAGTTGCGCGCAACCGGTTTACAGGTCGGTGCTGCTCCTGCCGATAAGAGAAGAGACCGGGCACCAGGCCGCTCCCCCAGCCCACCGGCAGAAACGGAAGTCAGCATGTCCACGCTCACCGCCAGCATCGACCTGCCGCCGATCGCCGCGAGCGTTCCGGTGGCTCGTCGGCTCGTGCGTCAGCTGCTGCAGGGGTGGGACGCGCGCCAGGACCACGACGACGCCGCTCTGCTCGTGACGGAACTGGTGGCCAACGTGGTGGACCACGTCGGTGGCACGTCGTGCCTCACGCTCGAGGCGTCCTACTCCGAGGACTGGCTGCGGCTGGCCGTCGTCGACTGCTCGCCGACCCGGCCCGCGGTGCAGGCCTCCGACCCCGAGAGCGTGCGGGGGCGCGGCCTGCGCATGGTCGAGGTCCTCGCCGACCGCTGGGGCTGCGAGGACCACCGGGACGGCAAGCGGGTCTGGTTCGAACTGCGCCCCGCCCGCCTCTGAGACCCCATGACCTTCGGCCGCCTCGAACGGTGGAAGTCGCCGACTTCCTTCACAGCTGGGACGTCTCCGGCGCCTGTGACCCACCGCTGGTTTGCCGCACGTCCGGAGCGGGGAGGGCTCAGGGCAGCAGCGAGCCAGAGGAAGGAAGTGCGCGATGAGCGAGCAGAACACGCACGCGGCCGGTGAGGGCGTCTCCGACGAGGAGATGATCGAGACCGTCGCGGGGCAGACCGACAGCGCGTCGGAGAACGCCGACGTCGCCGGCAAGGACTGGGACGGCGACCCGGGCGCCGCCCCCGCGCCGACCGACAAGGCCTGACCGGCCGGACCAGCTCTGCACCGCCCCCGTCCCGCACCACGGACGGGGGCGGTGCTGTGCCTCGGGGCCACGCTGACGGACTGCGGCGTCCGGCCGCACCGCAGTCCGGCACGGGCTGTCGGCCGCCTGCCCGCTGACGACCAGGTGACCTGATCGTTCCGGGTCCTCCCTCGTCGTCGACCGTGAGGGAGGACCCGCAACCGTGAGGGAGGAGCCCCCGCGGCCCCGGAGCGGGCCTCAGGAGCCGGGGACGAGCATCCCGGCGCCGACCGTGGCGTTGGTCGCCTCGTCGATGATGATGAACCGGCCGGTCACCCGGTTGCGTACGTACTCGTCGACGAACAGCGGCTGGGTGGTGCGCAGCTTCACCCGGCCGATGTCGTTGAGCCCGAGTTCCCCGGCTTCCAGGTCGCGGTGCAACGTGTTGACGTCCAGCCGGTAGTGCAGGTCCTTGACCATGGCCCGCACCGTGCGGGTGGTGTGCTTGATCGCCAGCCGCTGCCGCGGCCGGAGCGGCTCGTCGGTCATCCAGCACACCAGGGCGTCGAGGTCCTGCGTGACGTGTGGCGCGTTCGTCGGGCGGCAGATGAGGTCTCCGCGGGAGACGTCGAGGTCGTCGGCCAGCCGCACCGTCACCGACATCGGTGCGAACGCCTCCTCGACCGGGCCGCGCGGCCCTTCGATGCCCGCCACCGTGGTGGTCAGCCCGCTGGGCAGCACCTGCACCTCGTCGCCCGGGCGCAGCACGCCGCTGGCCACGGTGCCCGCGTAGCCGCGGTAGTCGTGGTGGGCGTCGGACTGGGGGCGGATCACGTACTGCACGGGGAACCGGGCGTCGACCAGGTTCCGGTCGCTGGCCACGTGCACGTTCTCGAGGTGGTGCAGCAGGGAGGGGCCCTGGTACCAGGGCGTGTGCTCCGAACGGCGGACGACGTTGTCGCCGTGCAGCGCCGAGATCGGGACGACGGTGAGGTCGGGGACGTCGAGCTTCGCGGCGAAGGCGCTGAACTCGTCGCGGATGGCCTCGAAGGTGGCCTCCGACCAGTCGACCAGGTCCATCTTGTTCACCGCGACGACGATGTGCGGCACGCGCAGCAGCGAGGCGAGGAAGGCGTGCCGGCGGCTCTGCTCGAGCATGCCCTTGCGGGCGTCGACCAGCACGATCGCGAGGTCGGCGGTGGAGGCGCCGGTCACCATGTTGCGCGTGTACTGCACGTGGCCCGGGGTGTCGGCGAGGATGAACGTGCGCCGCGGCGTCGCGAAGTACCGGTAGGCGACGTCGATGGTGATGCCCTGCTCGCGCTCGGCGCGCAGCCCGTCGGTGAGCAGCGCGAGGTCGACGAAGTCGCCCTTGCTGGCGCGCTCCACGGCCTCGTACTGGTCCTCGAAGACGGCCTTGCTGTCGTAGAGCAGCCGGCCGATCAGGGTGCTCTTGCCGTCGTCGACCGAGCCGGCGGTGGCGATCCGCAGGATGTCCTTGCGGGCGACGGCGATGTCGTGGGCCTGCGCGGCGGCGGCCGAGTGCACGTCGACGGGGTTCATCGGGAGTTCTCCTGGCGAAGGACGGCGGCGGCGCGGACGCTGGAGCGGAGGCCCCGAGGAGGCAGTGCGTGTTCGTGTTCGCCCTGGCGGCGCCCGCGCTGCTGGTCGTCGTCCTGGGTTACGTGATCGGCTACGCGGTGACCGCGTGGATCTGCGACGTGCTGGGCGCGGAGGGCAGGCGGGCGCCGGAGGTGGTGGGCTGGACCACCGGTCTGGCGCTGCTCGGCGTCGTGACCTGGGTGCTGCTGACCCGCTGGCGCCGTCGCCGGAAGGGCGGGCATCAGAAGTAGCCCTCCTTCTTCCGGTCCTCCATGGCGGCGTCGCTGACCTTGTCGTCGCCGCGGGTGGCGCCGCGCTCGGTCATCCGGGTCACCGCGATCTCGGCGATGACCTCTTCGACGTCCGTGGCCCGGGAGGCCACCGCGGCGGTCAGGTTGGCGTCGCCGACGGTGCGGTAGCGGACCCACTCCCGGCGCACCTGCTCGCCCTCGCGGGGGGTGATGAACTCGTTGACCGCGTAGAGCATCCCCTGCCGCTCGACGACGGCGCGCTCCTGCGCCAGGTACAGCGAGGGGATGGCGATCTGCTCGCGGGCGATGTACTGCCAGATGTCGAGCTCGGTCCAGTTGGACAGCGGGAACACGCGGATGGACTCACCGAGGTGGATCCGGCCGTTGTAGAGGTCCCAGATCTCGGGGCGCTGGTTCTTCGGGTCCCACTGGCCGAACTCGTCGCGGAAGGAGAACACCCGCTCCTTGGCCCGGGCCTTGTCCTCGTCCCGCCGGGCGCCGCCGAAGAGCGCGGTGAAGCCGTGCTCCTCCACCGCGTCGAGCAGCACTGGCGTCTGGATGCGGTTGCGGGAGCCGTTGGGCTCCTCCTTCACCGTGCCGCGGGCGATCGCGTCGGGCACCGAGGCCACGACCAGCTGCACGCCCAGCTCGGCGACCCGCTTGTCGCGGAACTCCAGCACCTCGGGGAAGTTCAGGCCCGTGTCCACGTGCATCACCGGGAACGGGATGCGGGCCGGGGCGAAGGCTTTGCGGGCCAGCTCCAGCATCACGATGGAGTCCTTGCCGCCGGAGAAGAGCAGCACCGGCCGCTCGAGCTCCGCGACCACCTCGCGGATGACGTGGATGGACTCGGCCTCCAGCGTCTCCAGCTGGCTGAGCCGGTAGTCGGGGGTCGTCACGCGGGCATGCTCCAAGACTCGGGGTATCGGGTCGGCGTCTGGCGCAACCCGATCGACCTGGTGCGGATTCCCCTCCAGTGTCCGCTATCGCCCCGCGCGCACCGCAGCCAGCACCCGGTCGGCCAGCTCGGGGCGGGCCACGACCAGGTCGGGCAGGTACGGATCGGCGGCGTTGTAGACCAGTGGGGAGCCGTCCAGCCGGCGGGTCACCAGACCGGCCGCGTGGGCGATCGCGACCGGTGCGGCGGAGTCCCACTGGTACATGCCGCCGGAGTGCACGTAGGCGTCCACCTCCCCGCGGACGACGGCCAGCGTCTTGTACCCGGCCGAGCCCAGGGGCACCAGCTCGCCGTCCAGAGCCGAGGCCACCGCCCGCGCCTCGGCGGGCGGGCGGGTGCGGCTGACGGCGATCCGGACCGGTCCGTCCGGGCGGGCCGTCGGCACCGGCGCGGGGTCGGTGACGTGCACCTCGCCGAGCGCGGGCAGCGCGACGGCGGCCGCGACCAGGTCCCCGGCGGACCAGAGCGCCACGTGCACCGCCCAGTCGTCGCGGGCGGGATCGGAGTACTCGCGGGTGCCGTCGAGGGGGTCGACGATCCACACCCGCTCGGCGGTGAGCCGCCGGGGGTCGTCGACGGCCTCCTCGCTGAACACGACGTCGTCGGGGCGCTCGGCGGCGAGCACGCCGGCGATCGCGCGCTGGCCCGCCGCATCCCCGGCGTCGCCGAGTTCGCGGCCGGTCCGCCCGGTCGCCCGCAACGGGAGCAGCGCCTCGGCTGCCGCCCGTGCCGCGCGGGCGGCGACGGCGACGTCGGAGCTCAGCTCCACTGCACCGACGTGGCGTCGCCCGGCCGGCGCGGCGGGGTGTGCTTGCCGGCGGCGTCGGTGATCGCCCCGAAGTAGGCCTGCACCTTCTCCGGCCGCGGCATGACGAAGATGCCCCGCGCCTCCACCAGCGGGCGGTCCGGCTCGGCGGCGAGCGCGATGGTGCCGGCGATGACCGACTTGCGCCCCTCGTTGCTGTCCACCCACGCCCGCAGCACCAGCGGCGTCTGCAGCGGCAGCGGCCCGCGGTAGTCCAGCTCGAGGTGGGCGGTCATGCCCCACAGGCCTGCCGCGCCGGCCGCGCTGCCGAGCAGCTGGTCCATGAACAGCGCGCTCATGCCGCCGTGCACGTAGCTGGGCGGACCCTCGTAGGCGACCCCGAGGGTGATCTCGGCGACGACGCCACCCTCCTCGCGCCGCACCAGCAGCGGCGGGGCGATCGCGTTGCCGATGCCGACCACCGGGTTGAACACGCGGCGGCCCACGGAGGGGTCGTCCAGGGCGGGCAGCTGGGCGGCGGCCCGCCGGGACTCCCCGACGCGGGCGGTGGCCCGGCGCACCAGGTCGGCGGCGGCAGCGATCTCCTCCGCCGGCACCGTGCTGACCACCGAGGCCTCGATCAGCTCCCGCAGCGCGGCACCCAGATCCGTGGACGCCGCCATCAGCTCGGCGTCGTAGGGGGCGCCGGTGTCCCGGGGATCGTCGGTCGTCGTCACCGGCAGATCGTCGCAAGCCCGTTCAGGACGGCGGCGCGGGACCCCCGGCCGGCCCGCGACGGGGGAGGCGGACGGTGACGGCGAGCCCGGCCCCCGGAGCCGTCTCCAGCGACGCCGAGCCACCGTGCGCGGCGGCGAGCGAGCTGACGATCGACAACCCCAGGCCCGTGCCACCGGCGGCCCGGGTGCGGGAGGCGTCCGCCCGGTAGAACCGCTCGAACGCCCGCTCGGCGTCCGCCGGCGCCATGCCAGGCCCCTCGTCGGCGACCCGCAGCAGCAGGACGCCGGGGTCGTCGGGTGCCGCGGACACCGAGACCAGGACGCGGGTGCCCGGCGGGGTGTGGGTCAGGGCGTTGGTCACCAGGTTGCCCACCACCTGGCGCAGCCGGCTCTCGTCGCCGAGCACCACGGGGACCTCGGTGAGGGACTCGTCCAGGTGCAGGCTGATCGGCCGGTCGGGCTGGACGGCGCGGGCGTCGTGGACGGCGTCACCGGCCACCGCGGCCAGATCGACCGGTGCCATGGACAGCGGGCGCTGCTGGTCCATGCGGGCCAGCAGCAGCAGGTCCTCCACGAGCAGCCCCATCCGGCCGCCCTCCGCCTCGATCCGCTGCATCAGCCGGGCGACGTCCTCCTCCGACCGCACGGCTCCCTGGCGGTACAGCTCGGCGAACCCGCGGATCGAGGTCAGCGGGGTGCGCAGCTCGTGGCTGGCGTCGGCGACGAACCGCCGCATCCGCTGCTCGGACCCGCGGGCCTGCTCCTCGGATGACTGCTGGGCGCGGAAGGCGCTCTCGATGCGGGCGAGCATCCCGTTGAGCGCGGCCGACAGCCGGCCGACCTCGGTCCGCTCGTCGCCCTCGGGCACCCGCCGGGAGAGGTCACCGGCGGCGATCGCCCGGGCGGTGTGCTCCACCTCGGCCAGCGGGCGCAGGCTGTTGCGCACGAGCGCGTAGCCGGCCACGCCGAGCAGGGCCAGCACGATGAACCCGACGACGACCTGGATCGCCACCAGGCGTCCCATCACCCGCTCGTCGCCGCGCAGGTCGCGGGCGAGCAGGGCCGTGTACCCGTCGGGCAGCTCGACGGCCGCCACCCGCCAGGACGTGCCGTGGTTCTCCGCGGGCACGGTGAACATGCGCGGCGCCGGCGGTTCGTCGGCTGCGCCGTCCTCGTCGTCCCCCGGTCCCGGGCCCCCCGGGCCGCCACCGAGGCCGCCGTCGGCGATCCGGTCGGCCACCCGGTCGAGGTCGGGGCGCTCCGCCTCGTCGCCGACCGGTCCGGCCAGCACGACCAGCTGCGAGCCGTCCGGCGGCAGGCAGGCGATGTAGTCGGTCGCCGGGTAGGCCGGCCCGCCCACGGTGCACTGGTGCAGCAGCGCCAGCCGCTGCTTGGACAGCGAGTCGGCCGTGGCGCGCAGCTGGCTGTCCTGCTGCTCGGTCAGGAACGAGCGCAGCAGCGACGTCGCCGCAACGCCCGTCGCCAGCAGGGCGAGGGGGACGAGGGCGACGAGCAGGGCGACGAGCGTGACCCGCAGGGGGACCCGCGCGCGCCGGGAGCCGGGAGGTGCGGTGGTCATGTCCCGCGGGGCAGCCGGAGCGTGTAGCCGACGCCGCGGATGGTCTGCAGCAGGCGGGGCTCGGTCGTGTCGATCTTGCGGCGCAGGTAGGAGATGTAGGACTCGACGACGTTGGCCTCGCCGTTGAAGTCGTAGTTCCAGACATGGTCGAGGATCTGCGCCTTCGACAGCACCCGGCCGGCGTTGGCCATGAGGTAGCGCAGCAGCTTGAACTCCGTCGGCGACAGGCCGATCACCTCGCCGGCCTTGATGACCTCGTGGGTCTCCTCGTCGAGTTCGATGTCGGCGAAGGTCAGCCGGGGGGCGTCGGCGGCGCGTTGCATGCCCGCGGTCCGGCGCAGCACGGCCCGGATGCGGGCGACCACCTCGTCGAGGCTGAACGGCTTGGTGACGTAGTCGTCCCCGCCCAGGGTCAGCCCGGAGACCTTGTCCTCCGCCGCGTCGCGGGCGGTGAGGAACAGCACGGGGGTGTGCCGGCCGGACTCCCGCAGCCGCCGGACGACGGCGAACCCGTCCAGGCCGGGCATCATCACGTCGAGCACCAGCAGGTCGGGCCGGAACGACGCGGCCATGGACAGCGCCTGCTGACCGTCGGCGGCCGTGGCGACCTCGAAGCCGGCGTACCGGAGGCTGGCCGACAGCAGCTCGCGGATGTTGGGCTCGTCGTCCACCACGAGCAGGCGGGCCTCGGGCGTGCTGCCCCCCGTGGGCTGGTTGCCTGACACGGCTCCTCCGGTCGCGTGCGCGGGTGCGGTCGTCATGGCCCGAGGATCGGGCGCCCGGCTGCGCCGGCCCTGGACGCTACCTGTGAATGGTCTGGGAGCCCCGCCGCTCGCGCCACCCACTCCCGCGGGACGTGTGGAAGCGGGGTCGGGAGTCATGAGCCGCCCATCGCCCGCCCGAGTCGCCAGTAGCCGATGGCGTGGTGCTGCGCCCGCCCCAGGCCCCAGCGCGCGCGCAGGTCGGCCCGGATCGCCCGCACGGTGGCCGACTCCGCCCCGACCCAGGCGAAGAGGTCGTCACCCTGCGGCCGGTCCAGCGCGGCGACGGCGTCCACCAGCAGCGTGCTGTGGCCCGGCGCGGTGGGGCCGCGGTGCAGCCAGTGCAGCTCGATCCCCGCGGGAGCCGCCAGCTGCTGCTCCTCCTCCGGCCCGGCCACCTCCAGGAAGGCGACACCGACGGTCTCCGGCGCCGCGGCCGCGAGGAGCCGGCTGATCGCCGGCAGCGCCGTCTCGTCACCGGCCAGCAGCATCCACCGGGCCGGTCGTTCCGCCAGCGACGCCGCCCCGGCGACGGCGAGACGCGCACCCGGCCGCGCGGCGGCGGCCCACGCCGCGGCCGGGCCGTCGCCGTGCAGCACGAAGTCGATGTCCACCTCCCCCGCGGCGGGGTCCTGCCGGCGGGCGGTGTAGCTGCGCAGGGCGACGCCGTGGCTGCCCTGCGGCCAGACGATCCGCCCGTCCCGCTGGATGTGCGGCCACTCCGGGTCGGGGTCCTCCACCCGTGGCACCAGCAGGTTCACCGTCGGCCCGGCCGCGGCGACGGCGGTGGGCTCGCCGGAGAGGGTCACCCGGCGCACCGAGGGGGTCACGTCGGTGACCGCGACGACGGTGAGGACGTCGGCCGGTCGCAGGCCGTCGGTGAAGACGGCGCCGTCAGGAGAGGTCACGTCGCTCCAGCGTAGGTGTGCCGTCGGTCCCGGCACGTGGATGTGTGCCCGCGGCCCGCCGGGGGCAGGGCACGAGCAGCATCGTCCACGAGTGGGGGAGAGGCATGGCCGACGACCTGAAGAAGGGTGACCACGTCACCTGGAACAGCCACGGCTCCAAGGCCGAGGGCACGGTGGAACGGAAGATCACGTCCGACACCGAGGCTTCCGGGCGCACCGTGCGGGCGAGCAAGGACGACCCGCAGTACGAGGTCCGCAGCGACAAGAGCGGCCGGACCGCCGTGCACAAGCCCGACGCCCTGCACGAGGACTGATCCACCGTGCCCGGGGTCCCGGGCCAGACACACAGGGAGACACCGTGACCGAGTCAGCGGACGACTTCGCCGGAGCGTCCTCGCGCAGCACCAAGCACAACCCGCGCCTCGACGAGGAGCTCGAGCATGAGGTGCAGGGCATGCTCAAGGCCGAGCGGGCCACGCGGTCGCACGAGTGGCGCGAGGTGGAGCCGGTCGCCGAGGGCGAGCCGGACATCGACGCCGACCCGGCCGGGACGCTCATCGGTGGCGTCCCCGTCGGCATGACCGAGGACGCCGTCGCCGTGCGCGCCGAGCTGGCCCGCTGGCTGGACCGCGCCGACTTCCCGAGCACCGGCCCCGACCTGGTCGAGGCAGCGCTGGACCACCGGGCGCCCGACGCCGTGGTGGCCGAGCTGCGGCGGCTGCCGGAGGGCGAGACGTTCGAGCGGATCGGTGACGTCGTCCGCGCGCTGGGCTACCCGACCGAGTAAGAGGACCCCGTCCTCCTCACCCCCTCGCACGCTCGGGGGCGAGCCTCTGGACGGGGCCGGGACGGGAGGGCGCCGGCTCACGAGCCGGCGTTCTCCCGCGCCTCGTCCTCGGCGATCTCCTCGGCGCCCCGCCGCCGGAACAGGCGGGACCCCGGGAAGCCCTTCACGATCTGACGCATGTCCTGCACGGTGTCCACGAGGTCGTGCACGTCGGTGCCGACGGTCGCCAGCGTCTCCAGCACCGGCAGGATGTCCTCGTCGAGGTGCGTCAGCAGCCGCGGTAACCGGTCGATCAGGGTGATGAGCGCATCGACCTCGCCGGGGTCGAACGACGCCGCCAGCCGCCGGACCCCCGGAGCCATGGCGGTCAGCGCCGGCTCGTAGTCGGCCAGCAGCGGCTCCACCCGGCCGACCAGCCCGTCGGCGCGGCCCAGCAGCGCGTCGGCTGCGCCAGTCGTGTCCCCGACCCGTTCGATGGCGTCGTCGGCCTTCTGCTGGGTCTGGCTGACCCGTTCGATGGCGTCGTCGGCCTTCTGCTGGGTCTGGCTGACCCGTTCGATGGCGTCGTCGGCCTTCTGCTGGGTCTGGCTGACCCGTTCGATGGCGTCGTCGGCCTTCTGCTGGGTCTGGCTGACCCGTTCGATGGCGTCGTCGGCCTTCTGCTGGGTCTGGCTGACCCGTTCGATGGCGTCGTCGGCCTTCTGCTGGGTCTGGCTGACCCGTTCGATGGCGTCGTCGGCCTTCTGCTGGGTCTGGCTGACCCGTTCGATGGCGTCGTCGGCCTTCTGCTGGGTCTGGCCGACCCGTTCGATGGCGTCGTCGGCCTTCTGCCGGGTCCGGCCGACCCGTTCGATGGCGTCGTCGGCACGGTCGACGAGCGAGTCCACCCGGCCGACCACGCCCGACACGCGGTCGAGGAGCTCCTCCACCCGGCCGAGGACGGCGGCGGCCCGGGGGACCAGTGCGAGCGCGTCGGTCATCCCCTCCCGGACGCCTCCCACCAGCGCGAGGACGTCGGCCGGGCCGGGTACGGAGGGCAGGCGCACCCGGCCGACGCTACGCACCGCGCCGATCGGCCACCATTCGGTTGCTCCCATCGGGTCCACCGGGCTGCCGCGCGTCGGCGTGGCCCGTGGCCGATTGTCCGTATCGTGGGTCGACGGGACACGTACGTGCGGACGACGAGAAGGTGTCGACACCTGTGGGGGATCAGCCGACGCGGGACGGTGGGGACGCTCGCGGCCTCCCCGCGCGCACCCGGCGCGGACACTCCGCCAGGGGAGGCGCCGCCGAGCCGGTGACCGTCGAGCAGCTGCTGGCCCGCCAGGGCGAGGGGGTCGGCCGTCGGCGGGCCGCCCGCCGGACCGCGGAGCCGGCCCCGGAACCAGGGGCCCATGAGCGGCAGCTCTCGGAGCGGGAGGCCCTTGCCCGGCGCACCGCTGCGCGCACAGGGCCGTCGCGCACCACCCCGCCACGCGGCGACGACGGCCTCGCCGTGCGGGCCGGGCTGCCCCCGGTGCCCGGGGCGGCACGTCCCTCGACCGCTCCGCCGAGCGCCCAGCCCGGGCTCCCGCCCGTTCCGGGTGCCGGCCCGGCTTCCCCGCCGGGGCTGCCGCCCGTGCCCGGTGCCCAGCCGGGGCTGCCGCCCGTGCCCGGTG
>NZ_POQT01000001.1 GCF_002938435.1 Blastococcus saxobsidens | reverse complement strand
GCCGTCCCCGAAGTCCCACGCGTAGGACGCCACCGGCCCCTCCGCATCAGCCGACGACGAACCGTCCACCGCCACCGCCAGCCCGTCCACCACCGAGGTGAACGCCGCCGTCGGCGCCGCATCCGGCGCCGGCGGGTGTGCGGCCCCCGGCTGCTGGACCCGCAGGTCGTCCCAGCGCACGGTCTGCACACCCGTCGCGGCGCCCGAGGTGTAGAGGTCCACCCGTACCCCACCGGCCTGCTGCAGAGCCGCCGTGGCGTCGGTGGCGGTGACCTGCCAGTCGGCCGGCTCGGCCGACCCTGCCGGCCAAGCCTTGGCGCGCAGCGTCGCCGGAGCCGACCCGCTGACCTCGAACCGCACCGTCAGCACGGTCCCCGGCCGGTAGCTCTCCATGACCCGGTGGCTGTCGAGCACGGTCTCGGTGCCGCCGGTGAGGCGGGTCAGGCTCGCCGTGACCGACCCGGAGGCGCTGAAGCGCAGCTGGGTGGTGTAGCGGTCGGAGCCGATGGTCCGTGACGTCAGCGACACGTAGCTGCCGTTCCCGGACGGAGCCTTGTCGACCACCACATCGGCCTGCGCCGTCACGTCGAGGGCCGAGATCGGCAGCGCCGCCGCGCTCGTGCCACCCGGCACCGCACCGATCCGGCCGGACCCTCCGGTCACCACCGCGTTGGCCGACGAACCGGTCACCGTCCAGTTCCCGCCGAGGTCGGCGGGACCCCAGCCCCCGGTCACCTCGCGGTCGAAGGCGTCCGCGGCCACCAACCCGTCGGCCGGCGCCGGCCCGGTCACCGCCACCTGCCGGGTCACCCTGCCCGTCGACCCCGCCGAGTCGGTCACCGTCAACGTCACCGGGTACTCCCCCGCCGACGCATAGGTGTGCGACGCCGTGGCACCCGACGCGGTCCCGCCGTCCCCGAAGTCCCACGCGTAAGACGCCACCGGCCCCTCCGCATCAGCCGACGACGAACCGTCAACCGCCACCGCCAGCCCGTCCACCACCGAGGTGAACGCCGCCGTCGGCGCCGCGTCCGGCGCCGGCCCGGTCACCGTCACCTGCCGGGTCACCCTGCCCGTCGACCCCGCCGAGTCGGTCACCGTCAACGTCACCGGGTACTCCCCCGCCGACGCATAGGTGTGCGACGCCCTGGCACCCGACGCGGTCCCGCCGTCCCCGAAGTCCCACGCGTAGGACGCCACCGGCCCCTCCGCATCAGCCGACGACGAACCGTCCACCGCCACCGCCAGCCCGTCCACCACCGAGGTGAACGCCGCCGTCGGCGCCGCATCCGGCACGACGCCGGTGCTCCCGAGGGCGTGATGCCGGGCGACCTGGTCGGCGGTGAGGACGGTCGGGTAGACCGCGACCTCGTCGAGCCGGCCGTTGAAGAAGTTCGACCCCGACCAGGAGCGGTCGCCGCCGATCCGCCAGTAGCCGGTGATCTCCTGCGCCATGATGGTGTCGGCTCGGGAGGCGATCAGCCGGCCGTCGACGTACAGGGACATCCCCGTGGGGCCGACGGTGCCCACCACGTGGTGCCAGGCCCCGTTGTTGTAGGTGGCGCCGCTCGTCAGCTCGGCTCCGTAGCCCGGCCAGACGGCGAAGTGCACCCGGCCGGCAGGATCCAGCCACAATTGGCGGTCGTGGTTGTTGCTCAGCCCCGTCTTCTGGTCACCGAAGCCCAGGATCTTGCCACCGGCCGTCGTGCGGGTCTCGAACCACGCCTCGACGGAGAAGGTGTGCGGTCCGCGGACGGGGGTCTGGGTCGAGAGGTAGCCCGCTCGCCCGTCGAACCAGATCGAGGGGTCGCTGTCCCCCTTGAGCGCACCGGCCCAGCCCAGGCCCGTGCCCGGGTAGACGGTCGAGTCGGAGACGCCGCCGTGGTCGAAGGCTGTCGTGCCCGAACGCTCACCCATCGGCCAGTAGTTCGTGGCCCCGTCGGCGTGGAGCATGTCGGCGTAGGGCCGGAGGCGTCCGGTACCCGAGGCGCTGCCGGTCGCCGAGCCGATGACCGTCTCGTTGCCGAAGGGGTCGCTCACGGTGACGCGGTAGGTGTGGCTTCCCGCGGGGACTGCCCGGTCGGTCCACGCCACCGGGGCGGCTTGCCACCACTGGGAGAACCGGGTGAAACGGGCCACCGGCGTCGCTGCCCCGTCGCGGTAGACCGCGTAGGTCAGCTCCGCGTTGTCCAGGTCGGTGGCACCCTGCCAGCCCACCCGCAGGGCGCCGGCCCCGACGGCCGTCACGGTGACCGGGCCATCCGTCGTCGGACCGAGGTCGTTCGGGGCGGCCGACGGCATGGCGAAGCGCACGAGGCCCTGCTGGCGCTTGCCGTTCACCCACGGGAACTCGCCGCCGTAGACGACGTACCGGTCGGTGCCCGTCACGTTCCACCCGGCCTGGTACTGCCTCGTGTAGCCGCCCGCGTCCATCTTGGGGAACCACGGCAGCAGGTTCGGCGCGGGCTGGCCGGTGAAGTTGCCGTTCCTCTGCGTCGCGGTCCCGACCCGCCCGTGGGCGGCCAGACTCACGGCGGTGGCGCGCTTGAAGACCTGCGGGCTCTGCTCGGGGAAACCACCCATGTTGATGCAGCTGTGCGCGTGCGACGCGGTGTAGAGCGCGCCGTTCGTGGCGAAGCCCGAGTAGGTGTCCCCGCGGCAGTCCGCGATCCACTTCAGCCTCCCACCGGCGGCGTCGGCGGCGAAGGATCCCTCCAGATTGCCCGGTCCGTAGTAGTCGTAGCCCGTGCCGTAGACGGTGGCACCGTCGGTCGACAGGCTCCACACGGCGGAGTTGACACCGTGGTTGGTGATCAGCCCGTTGATGGCGAAGGGGCGGGTGGCACCGGAGATCGGGTCCAGTGCGCCGACGCCCGTCGCGCGGGTTCCGTTGAGGGAGTAGAAGCGGCCGGCCACGACCACCTGTGCCCCGCTGCCGGTGACCACCAGCGCGGTGACCTCGTTGCTGGTCCGGGCGTTCTTCTCGGCATCGAACGTGCCCGGGATGGGCTTGCCCTCGGCGTCGAAGTACGGCAGCCAGTTCCCGTCCGTCGGCCCGGTGCCGGGGACCGGCGCCCAGGGCAGCAGCCCGCCGTCCGAGGCGCGCACCGCCGCCAGGCGCGTGCGGCTCACCGACCCCACGGCGGTCAGGGCGCCGCCGAAGTAGACCGTGCTGTCGGTCGCCGCGAGGGCGCGCACCTGCGCGTTGACGGCGGGAGCGAAGTTCGGCACCAGTGCGCCGGTCCGGGTGTCGTAGGCGGCGATCCGGTAGCGGGCCTGACCGTTGGCCTGCGTGAAGTCGCCGCCGACGTACAGGCGTGTCCCGTCCGGGGACGCGGCGACGACCCGGGCCTGGGCATTGAGGTCGGGGACGAAGGAGGTGACCAGCTCACCGGTGCGGATGTCGTACGCGAGCAGGTTGTTGCGCACCGTCTCCTGGGTCCCCGGCGCGGCACCCGCCGGGCGGGCGCGGGTGAAGGAGCCGGCCGCATAGACCGTGTTGCCCACGACCACCTGGGACCAGACCACGCCGTTGATCTGCACCGTCGGCAGGGCGTCGGCGGCGACCGTGACCGGGTTGGTGGCGGTCGGCGTCACCGGAGCCGAGTCGGCGCGTGCGGTGGCCGGTGTCCCGAGACCGAGCACTCCTACCACGAGCAACCCGCTGATCAGTCCCGCCAGTGCCCGCGTGGACACACCGATGGCCCGTTCCCCCATGACAACTCCCCGCTCAGTTGCAGCACGCCGCCGTGCTCCAAGCACGATCGACGAACACTAAGCGTCACGAAAGTCGGCCTACCAGGACTGTCACCCCACCCGATCCGGTGACGAGTCGCGAAAACGCGCCCAAGTCGACTCTTTCTGGTGACTCTCCGCATTCCCTTCTCGCCCCGCCGCCCGCGCCGCGGTGGCATCTCCCCGTAACGCAGACGACCCCCATCGCCGCGAGGTTCGCGGCGAGGGGGTCGTCGGGGACGGCTGCGCTTCACTCAGGGTGCGGCACCGGTGAAGAAGAGCAGCGCGGCGCCGGCCTCGTAGCCGACCTCGACCGTGACGACGTCCCGCTGGTCGGCGGGCACCGTGAAGACGTAGACGCCGTCCGCCGAGTCCCCGGGCTCCAGCATCCCGACGAACGGCCGCTGGGACGGGTCCTCCAACGGTGAGGCAGGAACCTTGTCCCGCCCGTGGTAGAGGTTGACCGCCACGCCGGCCACCGAGACCGGCGCGCCCGTGCCGTTCTCGATCCGCACCGTCACCCGCAGCGCGGGCCCCGCGAGGTTGCCGGGCCCCACGGCAGTGCCCTCGATCGCCTCCAGGTCGGCGATGCTCGCGACCACCCCGTTTCCCACGGCGGCAGGCTCGCCCAGGGCGACCTCCGGCAGGGACACCGGCAAGGCGTTCGCGTTCTCGGTGGGACCCGTCGGCTCCGGGGTGGGCGGTGCGGGGATCACCGTCTCCTCGGGCGGGGTCGGGGCGCCGGTGGTCGCAGCGGCCGCATCGCCGGCGCCCTGCAGATGCTCGTCCTCCCCGCTCCACAGCAGGGAGGCGACACCGAGCGCAGCGACCAGCAGCACGGCCACACCGGCCAGGAACCACCGGCGCCGGGTGCTCGCGTCCCGTGGCGAGGATCCTCCCGCCGCCGTCCCGCTGTCGTGGGTGCTCATGAGGACAGCCTTCCGATCTCGGGGAACCACTTGATGCACGCCAGGGCCAGGTAGCCGGCCGTGGCGACGAAGAGGAGCGCGTAGGCGCCGACGAAGCCGGCGGGGGCCCCGAGGAGGACGAAGAGCCAGCACAGCAGTCCGTAGTCGGTCGGGAGGACGAGCAGCGACCTCAGCACGCTGGGTCGCTCACCGGTCGGCTGGGAACGCGTCCGGGCACCGTGCCGCTCCCGCAGCGCCTCGTTGAGCATCGTGCCGAAGAAGAGCACCGTCGCGACCACGCAGAAGCCCATCGGGACCAGCAGCCAGGGCCCGCGCTCGACGGCCTCGAATCGGTAGAGGTGGACCAGCACGGCGAGGTGCAGCGCTGGGAGCTTGGTCGCGTCCACCATGTGGTCGAGCCACTCACCGGCCGGCGAGCCGCCGCCGCGGAGCCGGGCCAGCTGACCATCCGCAGCATCGAAGGCGTAGCCCACGGCCAGGCAGGCGCTGACCGCCACGCCGAGGGCCCACGACGGCGGGAACGACAGGAGCAGCCCGACGCCCGTGAAGGTGAGCGCCGCGCTGATGCCGGTGACCGCGTTGGGCGTCAGTCCCGCGTGGAAGGCGAGCGCCGCGAGCACGCGGCCGACCCTGCGGTTCACGAACCTCGAGTACGCCGGCGCTCCCTGCGCGCCCTTCTGCGCTGCAGCCAGGCGGCCGATCGTGGCGCGGATGCCCTCGGCCCTCGGTGCCGGTCCCGGTGCGGGCGCCCGCACCAGGCCCGTGACGGTCACTGGCGCGCCCCCGGGAACCGGATCACGCCGGACCCCGCGACGGCCGCCGGGGCGACGCCGACCTCGGGAGCCGGGCGTGGGAAGGGCACCGGCGCAGGCGCGGAGGTCGGCGCCGGGAAGCGCCGGCCCGTGGGACGCCGGGTCGGCACGTGCCGGCCGGCCAGGCGCCGGGCGAGCTGCTCGTACCCCGCGGCGACCTCGTCCCAGTCGTAGCCCGTGGCCAGCTCGCGCCCCCGCTCGCCGGCCCGGCGCACGGAGCGAGGGTCGGCCTCGGCGGCGTCGACGAGTGCGGCGACGTCGGCCGGGCTGGCGAAGAAGCGGCCGGCGTCCTCCACGACCTCGCGGTTGAAGTCGACGTCGTAGGCCAGGACGGCGGCGCCGGCACCGATCGCCCGCAACAGGGACGGGTTGGTGCCACCGACCGAGTGACCGTGCAGGTAGGTGTAGGAGTGGGCGTAGAGCTGGTCCAGCTGGTCCTGGTCCCAGACGCCACCGAGGAAGCGCACCCGCTCGTCCGCGAGGCCGTGCACCCGAGCGGTGTAGGCGTCGGAGTAGGGAGCCGAGCCCACCACGACCAGCGGCCTGGTCGCGCCGCTGCGGCGATACCCGTCGACGATCACGTCGACGTGGTTCTCCGGCTCGAAGCGGGCGACGAGCAGGTGGTAGCCGCCGGGCGTCAGGCCCAGCTCGGCCAGCTTGTCGGTGCCGGGAGCGATCCGCGGTGCACCGTAGGTCAGCAGGGTCGTCGGCGCCCCGAACTCCGACCGGTAGTAGTCGGCGATGCCCTGCGCGTCGGCGATGAGCGCATCCGACCAGCGCACGGCCAGGGACTCGGCGACACGGTAGTAGCGCTGGCCGATCGGGCCCCACTTCGCCCGCTTCCACTCCAGCCCGTCGACGTGCGTCGCGACCGGGATCCGGGCGGCGCGCAGGGCCGGCAGCAGCGGTGCGTTGGCGGCGTTGAAGACGAAGGCCGCGTCCGGGCGGCGGGCCAGCAGGTGGGCCACCGAGAGCGCCGAGTGGCTCAGCGTCTCCAGGGAGCGCTTGCGGGCCGCGGGGAGGTGGACCAGCTCCATGCCGAGGTGCTGGCTGGGGCGCTGGTCGTCGCCCGGGGTGGTCCGGCAGTACACGACCACCCGGTGCCCCCGGTCGGCCAGCCGGCGACCGACCTCCTCGACGGCGGTCTCGAAGCCGCCGTACCGGGCAGGTACTCCTCGCGTGCCGACCATGGCGATCCGCATGGCCCCTCCGTCCGTGTCCTGGCACTCCCGGCCGGGCGAGCACCTGGTGGCCGCCGCATCGACGCCTGTTGACCAGGAGCTTCGCCGATGGAGGGGCCCCGGCGGGCGGTTCTGCGGGAGCGCGTGACTCCTGAGGGTGACCCCCTGAGGAGGGGGGTCAGTACGCCCCGGACCGGGACAGCACGGCTCTCCCGGTCTTCCACAGGATCAGCACGTCCAGGGTCAGCGACCAGTTCTCCACGTACCGCAGGTCCAGGCGCACCGACTCCTCCCACGAGAGGTCGCTGCGGCCCGAGATCTGCCACAGGCCCGTCAGGCCCGGCTTGACCAGCAGCCGACGGCTGACCGAGGTGTCGTAGCGCAGCACCTCGTCGGGCAGCGGCGGACGCGGCCCGACGAGGGACATGGACCCACCGAGCACGTTGAGCAACTGGGGTAGCTCGTCCAGCGACAGCCGTCGCAGCAGCCGGCCCACGGGGGTGACCCGGGGGTCGGTGCGCATCTTGAACAGCAGGCCGTCGGAGATGTTCTCCGCGCGCAGCGCGTCCAGCCGGCGGTCGGCGTCGACCACCATGCTGCGGAACTTGAGCATCGTGAACGTCCGGCCCCCCAGGCCCACCC
This sequence comes from Blastococcus saxobsidens, assembly GCF_002938435.1. Taxonomy (GTDB): domain Bacteria; phylum Actinomycetota; class Actinomycetes; order Mycobacteriales; family Geodermatophilaceae; genus Blastococcus; species Blastococcus saxobsidens. Next base: position 258,810 of record NZ_POQT01000001.1, on the reverse strand, counting down.
GCTCCTGGCGGAACAGCACCGGTCCGGAACTGGTCAGGCCGACAGCGGCGGCGATGACCAGCAGGACGGGGGCCAGCAGCACGATGGCCACGGTGGCGGCGAGCCGGTCCACCGCCCCCTTCACCAGCCGGCGCCAGCCCTCGAAGGAGGGCTGCTCGACCGAGAGCAGGGGCAGCCCCTCGAAGGGGCGGATGTGCAGGCGGGGCCCGGCCACCTCGATCAGCCCGGGGGCGACCAGGAGCTCGATCCCGCTGCCCTCCAGCTGCCAGGACAGCTGCCGGAGGTACTGCGCCGCCGTCTCGCTGGCCGACGTGACGGCGATGGTGTCCGCCCCGTGCTCTGCAGCCAGCGCCAGCACGTCGTCGAGGCCGCCGACCGGCAGCCCGGTCCGCTCGCCGACGCAGGTCCGGTCGATCGGCGTCACCGCCGTGGCGACGACGTCCAGACCGGCGTGCTGCTCGCGCTGCAGGCGGGAGACCAGCTCGAGGACGGCGCCACCGCGGCCCACCACGACGACGCGCTTGGTGCAACGCCCCTGGGCGCGCAGCCGGTGCAGGCGCGACCGGGCCGCGTACCGGCCGAGGAGCGTGGCGCCGGTGAGGGCCGGGATGGCCACGACGACCAGGGCGCGGCTGAGGTCCAGCGCCGCGACGTAGGACAGGAAGCTGGCCCCGGCCAGCAGGAGGAAGCCGGCGCGGCCGACGCGCCGGTACTCGTCGCTGCCAGTGCCGTACACGCGCTCGGAGTACGCGCCGGTGGCACCGAGGAGCACCGGCCAGGCGACCACGACGGCCGGCGCCGCCCAGGACAGCACCGTGCCGGCGAAGAGGGACTGCCCGGTGCGGAGGAGCACGACGGCGCCGGCGACAGCGGCCAGGAGACTCTCGGCGAGGACGAGCGAGACGGTGTAGGACCGCACCCAGGAGGGCGAGGTGCGACGCGGCAGCGTGCGGGGACCTGGGGCGGTGCGGGCTGCCGATCTCGCGGGCGCACCCGGTGCGATCACGACCCCTGCACTCGACTGCAGATGATCCAGAAGCATGCGTCCCCCCGAACGACTGTTACGCAGCGTGTGCGCACGAACACCTCGACCGGTCACGCAGGCAGGTGAGGTGCAGCTTCCCGACACGCGATGGTGCGATCCGGGCGCCACACTCACAGAGAGTCACGACTCCGGTCAATGCAGGGCGGGGCGCTTCACCCGATGGGAGCGCACCCGTCGCCCGGACGTGGCCGGCAGGCTCAGCTGCGCGGGTGCACCTGGTTCTGCGCGGCCTCCAGGCCGGCGGTCAGGAGGAGCTCTGCGGCATCGGCCGCCTCGACCAGCAGCAGGTCGAGCTCCTTGCGCTCGGTGGCGGAGAAGTCCTTGAGGACGAAGTCCGCGGGGTCCTGCCGGCCCGGCGGACGGCCGATGCCGACCCGCACGCGCAGGTACTCCTTGGTGCCCGTCGAGCGGGTGATGGAGCGCAGCCCGTTGTGCCCGCCCTCGCCGCCGCCACGCTTCAGCCGCACGGCGGCGAACGGGATGTCCAGCTCGTCGTGGACGACGACGAGCTGCTCGGGCGGGAGCTTGTGGTAGTCCAGCAGGCCACGGACGGGGCTGCCCGACTCGTTCATGTAGGTCGAAGGCACTGCGAGGACGACCCGCCGGCCGGCCAGCCGCCCCTCACCGGACAGCGCCCGCGCACGGGCGCCCTTGCCGGGCGCGAGCCTGGCGCCCGCCCGACGGGCGAGCTCCTCGAGGACCATGGCCCCGACGTTGTGCCGGTTGCCGGCGTAGCCCGGGCCGGGGTTGCCCAGGCCGACGACGAGGAACGGGCCCTCGGGCACAGGGGACGCCGCGGGGGCGCCGGAGGTGCCGGCGCCCCCGCGGGACGTGCTCTCGCTCAGCGGGACGCTCAGCCGTTGTCGGCGGACTTCTCCGCCGAGTCCATCGACTCGCCGCTGCCCTGGTCCTGCGGCTCGGGGACGACGTCGCCCTCGCCCTCGGCCTTCGCCTCGTCGGACTCCTCGCGCTCGATGCCGGCCTCGGCCTCGGCCTCGGCGAGCTCGGCCTCGAGGGCCTCGGCGGTGGGCGCACCCAGGAAGCCGATGACCAGCGCCTCCGGGTCGGTGATGAGGGTCGAGCCCTTGGGCAGCACGAGGTCGGCCGCGGTGATGTTCTGACCGGCCGTGCGGCCGGTCACGTCGACCTCGATGTTGTCGGGCAGCTTCGTGGCGTCGGCCTCGATGGAGACGGTGTTGAGCTGGTGGTTCGGGATCGAGTCCGGGCCGGGCTCGCCGACGATGACGATCGGCACCTCGACGGTCGTCTTCTCACCGCGCCGGACCAGGAGCAGGTCGACGTGCTCGTGCTGGCGGGTCAGCGGGTCGCGCTGCACGGCCTTGGTCAGGGCGAGCTGCTCCTTGCCCTCCAGGACGATGGTCAGCAGGACGTTCGAGCCGCCGTTGCGCAGCGCCGCGGCGAACTCGCGGGCCGGCAGCGACAGGTGGACGACGTCCTGGCCGTGCCCGTAGAGGACGGCGGGGACGCGGCCGGCACGACGGGTGCGTCGGGCGCTGCCCTTGCCGAACTCGGTGCGGGTCTCGGCGTCGAGGCGGAAGTCAGCCACGGTGGTGTGCTCCTAGCGAAGAGGGTCTGCGTGCGTGCCGGCGACCGGGCGCAACGCACCCTCATCGGGCACACGCACGTCGATCACGGAGCAGGAGCTCCCTCGCCGGGCAACGGGACCAGAGTACGCGGTCGCGCCGAGCGGGGGCCCGGAGGGTCCCCCGAGGTGCGACGGGATGCGAGCCGAAAACGCTGGGACGCGACCCGCCCCGCGAGGCCGTCGGGGCGACCGGGGGCCGGAGGCTCCCCGAGTCACGGCGGGAAGCTGCTCAGCCCAGGCCGGGAACGGCTCCTGGCCGCGGTGTCGTCCGGAGGACGACCGTGTCACAGTGGTGCGATCCGGAGGATCGCAGTGTCACGACTCTCCGCCGAAGAGGCTCGTCACCGAGCCGTCCTCGAACACCGCCTTGATCGCCTGCGCCAGCAGCGGGGCGATGGAGAGCACCGTCAGCTTGTCGAACCGCCGCGACTCGTCGATCGGCAGCGTGTTGGTGACCAGCACCTCGCTGACCCTGCTGTTCTTGAGCCGGTCGACGGCCGGGCCGGACAGGACCCCGTGGGTGGCGGCGATGATCACGTCGGCCGCGCCCTGCGCGAAGAGGGTGTCGGCCGCCTTCACGATGGTGCCGCCGGTGTCGATCATGTCGTCGACCAGGATGCAGACCCGGCCCTCGACCTCGCCGACGACGCGGTTGGCGACGACCTCGTTGGGCCGGGAGACGTCACGGGTCTTGTGGATGAAGGCCAGCGGCGTCCCGCCCAGCTTGTCGCTCCAGCGCTCGGAGACGCGCACGCGGCCGGCGTCGGGCGAGACCACCGTGAGCGCGGAGTGACCCCACTTGCGCTTGACCTCGCCGACCAGCAGGTCCATGGCGAAGAGGTGGTCCACCGGTCCGTCGAAGAAGCCCTGGATCTGGGCGGTGTGCAGGTCGACGGCCATGAGCCGGTCGGCGCCGGCGGTCTTGAACATGTCGGCGATCAGCCGGGCCGAGATGGGCTCGCGGCCGCGGTGCTTCTTGTCCTGCCGGGCGTAGGGGAAGAACGGCGCCACGACGGTGATCCGCTTGGCCGAGGCGCGCTTGAGCGCGTCGACCATGATCAGCTGCTCCATGAGCCAGGTGTTGATGGGCGCGGTGTGGCTCTGCACGACGAAGGCGTCGCAGCCGCGCACCGACTCCTCGAACCGGACGAACAGCTCGCCGTTGGCGAACTCGTACGACGCGGTCGGCGTGGGTGTGACGCCGAGGTGACCGGCGATCTCGTCGGTCAGCGCGGGGTAGGCCCGGCCGGAGAAGAGCATGAGGCTCTTGTTCGTCGTCTGCCGGATGGCACTCATCGGCTTCGCTGTCCCTAGCTGTCGTGGTCCGCGCGGGAGGGCCCGGACGGGTCCTCCCGGGGTGCCTCGGACCGGCTCTCGGCCGCTGCCGCGGCGTCCGCAGCGGGCGTACCGGACCGTCGGCGTCGCACCCAGCCTGCCACATTGCGCTGCGGTGCCCGAGCCACGGCCATGGCCCCCGGTGGCACATCGGACGTGATCACGGAGCCCGCGGCGGTGTAGGCGCCGTCCCCCACCGTGACCGGCGCCACGAACATGTTGTCGGCACCGGTGCGTGCGTGGTCGCCGATCGTCGTGTGGTGCTTGGCCACGCCGTCGTAGTTGACGAACACGGTGGCCGCCCCGATGTTGGTGCCGCGACCGATCGTCGCGTCGCCCACGTAGGACAGGTGCGGGATCTTCGAACCCTCCCCCACCTGCGCGTTCTTGGTCTCCACGAACGTCCCGACCTTGGCGCCCATCCCCAGGTCGGTGCCCGGCCGCAGGTAGGCGAAGGGACCGACGGAGGCGTCGGGGCCGATGCGCGCGCCCACCGCGTGGGTGCGCAGGACGGTGGCCAGATCGCCGACGTGCGTGTCCGCGAGGGTGGTGTCCGGACCCACGTGGGCACCGTCACCGACCACCGTCACCCCACGGAGGTGGGTGCCGGGCTCCAGGACGGCGTCCCGGCCGACGGTGGCGGTCACGTCGACCCACGTCGTGAGCGGGTCGACGACGGTCACGCCGCTGCGCATGAGGGCGTCGAGGACGCGGTCGTTGAGCGTGCGCCGCCGGGCGGCCAGCTCCACCCGGTCGTTGCAGCCGAGCACGTCGTCCGGGTCGTCGGCACGGACGGCGGCGGTGGGCGCACCACCGGCGACGAGGGGGGCCAGCGCGTCGGTCAGGTACTGCTCGCCCTGGGCGTTGTCGGTCGCCAGCCCCGACAGGACCCGGCGCAGCGTCCCGGCGTTCGCGACGTAGACCCCGGCGTTGACCTCGCGGATGGCGCGCTGCTCGACGGTGGCGTCGCGCTCCTCGACGATGGCCCGCGGCGCACCGCTCCCGTCCCGCACGATCCGGCCCAGCCCGGTGGGGTCGTCGACCTCGGCGGTCAGCACCGTGAAGACGCTGCCCGCCGCGTCGTGCGCCGCCACCAGGGCGGCCAGCGTCCGGCTCGTGAGCAGCGGGGAGTCCCCGTTGACGACGAGGACGGACCCCTCGAGGTCGGGGACGGCGGCCAGGGCGACCGCGGCCGCGTGACCCGACCCGAGCTGTTCCTCCTGCACGACGGGCAGCGCGCTCGGCGCGATCTGCGCGAGGTGCTCCTCGACCTGGTCGCGACCGGACCCCACGACCACGACCGTGGTGCCCGCGGCCAGCGGCTCGGCGGCGGCGAGCACATGGCCGACGAGGCTGCGGCCACCCAGGGTGTGCAGCACCTTGGGCGTGGCCGAGCGCATGCGCGTGCCCTGCCCGGCGGCGAGGACCACGACGGCGGCCACCGTCGGTGCGGGATCGGGAGCGGGGGCCGGCTGGGCGTGGGTCACGGAACTCCTCGGTCGGCGGCGGACTGCTTCGCTGGGGGACTCGGACTCGAACCGAGACTTCCCGGCTCCAAAGGCCGGCGGGCTGCCGATTACCCCATCCCCCATCCCTGGGCCGGGGATCCGGCCGGGAGGCACCGGCCGCGCCGGCGCACCCCGGAGCCTAGGGCCCACGCGGTCCCGGGGGCACGCGCCCGGGGCCGCCGTCCACCCGCTCGGGTCGCCCTCGCGCCTACGGAGGCGTAGGTTACGGGCACGTAGCCGGGCCCGTCGTGCGCCCGATGCCTCTCCCCTCGGTCGCCCTCGGAGGCCCCTTGTCCGCTCCTGCCCGCACCCGGCCCATGGCTCCACCTCGCGTCGCTGCACCCCACGAAGGGCTGCCGGCCAGTGCGATCGGCCGGCGCAAGAGCGTGCTGGAGATCGTCACCCTGTACGTCATCGTCGTCGTGCCGTTCCTCGCGCTCGCGGCGGTCGTGCCGGCCGTGTGGGGCTGGGGGCTGTCCTGGCTCGACGTCGGGCTCGCGATCGGCTTCTACTTCTTCACCCTGCTCGGCGTCACGGTGGGCTACCACCGCTACTTCACGCACGGCTCGTTCCGGGCCAAGCGCCCGCTGCGGCTGGGTCTGGCCGTCGCCGGTTCGATGGCCATCCAGGGCCCGGTGGTCCAGTGGGTGGCCGACCACCGCCGGCACCACGCCTTCTCCGACCGCGACGGGGACCCGCACTCCCCCTGGCGGTACGGCACGGACCTGCACTCGGTGCTCAAGGGCATGTTCCACGCCCACCTGGGGTGGCTGTTCGAGCGGCGCAAGACCAGCATGGAGCGCTACGCGCCGGACCTGCTGAAGGACTCCGCCCTGGTGCGCACCGACCGGATGTTCGTGGTCTGGGCCGGCATCAGCCTCTTCCTGCCGGCCGTCATCGGTGGCCTGGTGACCATGAGCTGGGCGGGCGCGCTGTCGGCCTTCTTCTGGGCCGGCCTGGTGCGCATCGCCGTGCTGCACCACGTCACCTGGTCGATCAACTCCGTCTGCCACGTCGTCGGCGACCGGCCGTTCGTCTCCCCGGGCCGCGACCGCGCCACGAACTTCTGGCCGCTGGCGATCCTCAGCGCGGGCGAGTCGTGGCACAACCTGCACCACGCCGACCCGACCTGCGCACGACACGGCGTGCTGCGGGGGCAGATCGACATCAGCGCCCGGGTCATCTGGATCTTCGAGAAGCTCGGCTGGGCCTGGAACGTCAAGTGGCCCGACCCGGTGCGGCTCGCGGCCAAGCGCCGGCAACCCGCCGCCGTCGGCGGCTGACCATCGCCCCACCCCCCGAGCGGCCGGGGACCCGCGCTCCCACGGCGCGGGTCGCCGGCCGCTCGCGCGTGCGGATGTCGGCGGCCGAGCGGCGCCGCCAGCTGCTCGACGTGGGTCGCGAGGTCTTCGCCAGCAAGGGCTTCGACGGCACCTCGGTGGAGGAGATCGCCGCGCGGGCGGAGGTGAGCAAGCCGGTCGTCTACGAGCACTTCGGGGGCAAGCAGGGCCTGCACGCCCACGTCGTCGACCGCGAGATGCACCACCTGCTGGAGCGCTTCACGACGGCGCTGTCCGCGCCCGGGCACCCGCGCGACCTGCTGCACCGCGCGGCGCTGGTCCTCCTGGACTACATCGAGGAGGACACCGACGGCTTCCGGGTCCTGCTGCGCGACGCGCCGGCCACCAGCGGCGCCGGCCCCTTCGGCTCCCTGCTCGGCGAGGTGGCCCGCAAGGTGGAGCACATCCTCGGCCGGCAGTTCGCCGACCGGGACTACCCGCCGGGGCTGGCCGGCCTCTACAGCCAGGCGCTCGTCGGCATGGTCGCGCAGACCGGGCAGTGGTGGCTGGACACCCGCTCCCCCGGCAAGGAGGAGGTGGCCACCCACCTGGTCGCCCTCGCCTACGACGGGCTGTCCCACCTCCGCGCCGGGAGCGGCGCTCCCGGGGGGCCCGTTCCCGGCTGACCGCTACGGGACGAGACGCGCGCCGGGCGCCGGGCCGGCCACCGCACGGACGGTCCGGAAGACCCCCGCGCCGGCCAGCTCCGCGGCCATCCCGACGGCGGACCTCTCGTCGGCGGCCAGCGCCGCGACGGTGGGCCCCGAGCCGCTCACGAGGGCTGCGACGGCACCCGCCTCCCCCGCCGCCTGCAGCGCCCGGCGCAGGTCCGACCGCAGGCTGCAGGCGGGTGCCTGGAGGTCGTTGACGAGGGCGGCGCCGAGATCGGCGGCAGACCCGCCGCGCAGCGCCGCGAGCACCGCCTCGGCGGGCGCCGGTCCGGCCACCTCGGGCAGCCGTCCGGCGGCCCGCATCCGGTCGAGCTCGCCGTAGACCGCGGGCGTCGACAGCCCCTCGCCCGCGATGCCCAGCACCCAGTGCGAGCTCCCGCCGCTCAGGACCGGGGTCACCTGCTCCCCTCGTCCCGTGCCGAGGGCCACGCCCCCGACCAGGCCGAACGGGACGTCGCTGCCGAGCTGGGCGGCCAGCTCCAGCAGGTCCTCGCGACCGGCCCGGGTGCCCCAGAAGGCGTCCAGGGCGACCAGGGTGGCGGCCGCGTCCGCGCTGCCACCGGCCAGGCCGGCCGCGACCGGGATCGCCTTGGCGACGGCGAGGGACGCGTCGGCGGCCACGCCGGCGTGCCGGGCCAGGAGCTCGGCGGCGCGCCACACCAGGTTGGTCCGGTCCCCCGGTACCTGCCCGGGCCCGCGGCCGACGTCCGCGCCCTCACCGGAGACGGCGAGCGACAGGCCCTCGCCGGGGCCGACCGTCACCGTGTCGAACAGCGAGACGGCCAGGTAGACGGTGTGCAGCTCGTGGAACCCGTCCGCGCGCAGCGGCCCGACGCCCAGGTGCACGTTCACCTTGGCCGGCGCACGGGCGGCGAGCGTGGTCACGGTGTTCCCGGAGCGGTGGCCGCCAGCCGGGCGAAGTCCTCGACCGACAGCTGCTCACCGCGCGTGGAAGGGTCGATCCCGGCAGTCCGCAGCCGCCGCTCGGCCTCCGCGGGGCTTCCCGCCCAGCGCGCGAGCGCGGCGCGGAGGCTCTTGCGGCGCATCGCGAAGGCGGCGTCGGCCACGGCGAAGGTGGCCTGCCGGTCGCCGGGGGGCGGAGGCCGGCGGACCAGGGCCACGAGGCCGGAGTCGACGTTCGGCTCGGGCCAGAAGACCCGCCGGCCGACGTTGCCGGCACGGCGCACGTCGCCGTACCAGGCCGCCTTGACCGACGGGATGCCGTACACCCCGGAGCCCGGGCCCGCGGCCAGCCGCTCGGCCACCTCGGCCTGCACGAGCACCAGCGCACGGTCCAGCGTCGGCAGCAGCTCGAGCATGTTCAGCAGCACGGGCACTGCGATGTTGTAGGGCAGGTTGGCCACCAGCGCCGTCGGCGGCGGGCCGGGCAGCTCGGTGATCCGCAGCGCGTCGGCCTCCACGACGGTGAGCCGGTCGGCGAGATCGGGCCGGCGGGCGGCGACCGTCGTCGGCAGGAGTGCGGCGAGCCGGGGATCGATCTCCACCGCGATCACCCGGGCGGCGGCCGGCAGCAGGCCGAGGGTGAGGGACCCGAGACCGGGCCCGATCTCCAGGACGATGTCCTCGGGGCGCAGTTCGGCGGTGCGCACGATCCGCCGGATCGTATTGGCGTCGTGCAGGAAGTTCTGCCCGAGGGTCTTGGTGGGACGCAGATCGAGCTGCTGGGCCAGCTCGCGGATGGCGGCGGGGCCCAGCAGCCCGTCGGCCTGCTCGGGTGTCGTGCTCAGGGGGATCCGATCAGTTGAACAGGCGGGACCCGCAGTGCGGCCACTGCCCGGCGCCGGAGCGGTCGTACAGCTGCTGCGCACGGTACGTCTGCTCGTCCGCTGAGGCCGCGGCCGGGTCACCGGTGCCGCCGACGGAGGCCCAGGTGCTCGTGGAGAACTGGTACATGCCCCGGTACTTGCCGGTCGAGCTGACCGCGTTCGGCCGTCCGCCGGACTCGCAGTTGGCCAGCGCGGCCCAGTTGAGCCCGTCGGCGGCCGGCTTGTTGGCCGGGCGGGCCTTGGTGCCCACGGTGACCTGCTCGTCGACCGGCTCGCGGGTGACGGTCGTCGACAGCGTCTCGCGACCGGTCTCCTGGCCGTCGACGACGGTCACGCGGAAGGTGGTCCGCTGCTCGCCGTCCACGCCCTTGGTGGTGACCTTCTTCTCGCCCTGGAAGGCGGCGTCGTCCTCGGTCTCGACCCGGCCGTACGGGACGGCGCTCGTCTCGGTGATCTCCGAGATCTGCACGCGGAAGACCTGCAGGCGCATGCGGTTGAGCAGCCCCTGCTCCAGGCGCAGGCTGGTGCGGTCGGTCCCGCTGAGCGCGATCCCCTGCTCGGCCAGCAGGTCCCCGGCCGTGGCGGCGGTCGTGGTGACGACGCGCTCCTGGCCGTCGGCGACCAGCACGACGTCCTTGGGGGTCGTGACGGTGAGCGCCATGCCCTCGAGCGGCAGGCGCTCGCCGCGGCTGGCCGACAGCACCAGGCCGTCGGCGCGCATCCCGAGCTGGTCCAGCGCCTCCTCGACCGACAGCGCGGTCACGTACACCTCGCGCGAGACGCCGTCGACCGTGAGCTCCAGCGGGCGGGCCCGGTTGAGGACCACGGCGTCGCCGTCACCGACCGCCGCGTCGGGCGACGGGAGGACCACGTCGTGGGCGGCCAGGGCCAGCCCCTCGTCCTCCAGCACCTCACCCACGGTGTCGGCGTAGGTGCCGACGCTGCGGGTCTGCCCGTCGACGGTGATCGTCACGGACTTCTGGGCGATGAAGAAGGCGAGCGTCCCGCCCACGAGTCCGAGGAGCACGAGGGCGAAGAGGCTGAACTGCAGGGAGCGGCGCACGGCACTTCCAGGGGGTCCGGGTTCCGGGCAGGAGGGCACCCAGACCGCCGGAGCGGCCCGGTCGCGGATACCGGCTCGAGCGGCAGCCGACCGGAGCCAGGCTCCGGCGAGCGCCACCCGGGTCGTCCTCCACCCCGGCTGTCGATCACGACACGATAACGAACACACTGCGCATGGCTTTGGTGCACAAGGAGTGAAGCAGAGCTCGGTAAATGCACCGTGTGGGCGCGCCGATGCGCTGTGTTACCGCCGTGCCGGGTGGGGCGGGAGTTGCGAGCATTTCGACGCCCGTAGCGGCGTGAGCAAGCCCACGGCGTGGGATGCGCTGATCGGGGCAGGAGCGCCCCGCCGGGTCAGTTCGCCAGCGCCGGAGCCGTGGACCGGACCGGCCGCAGCCAGCCCAGCAGGAAGACGCCCACGGCCAGCCCGGCGGCCAGCGCCGAGAAGCCACCGGCCACCAGGCCCACGGGCAGCACGTCGAAGCTCTGGGTCACCTGGTCCCCGAGCTCGAGACCGGCGCGGAGCAGCAGGGTGCCGAACGGCAGGAGCGCCGTCACGCTGGCGGCGGCGGTGACCAGGTGCGCCGTCCAGGTGCGCAGGGCCTCGTCCACCGGGACGTCCGCCCCCTCCGCCGGCAGCGGTCGCACCAGCACCCGCAGCAGGGCCACCTCCGCCGTCAGCCAGGCCACCAGCGGCACGCCGGCCACCGCCCAGACCACTGGTCCGCCCAGATCGCCGTCGCGCCACATGACCGCGGTCATGGCCAGCTCGGCGAGCACGACCGCGCGCATCGTCCAGACCAGCCAGCCGGAGACGAGCTCGCGGAGCCGCGGACGGCGGGGTGGCGCACTGAGGGCCCACCGAGGGCGGGGGCGGGTCGCCTCGGCCAGCAGCACGCCGGCCAGGAGCCCCACGACCAGGATCGGCACCCACAGGAAGACCGAGGCCTCCGCCAGGAGCACCACGCTGACCAGGATGCCGGCGACCCCGAGCACCAGGCCGAGGAGTCGCAGGCGCCGTCCGTGCGCGGCCTGCCGCCGCAGGACGGTGACGCCCTCCGGGGTCGGCTCGGCCAGTTCCACGGCGCCCGAGGCGACGGCCCGCTGCCCGGACGCCAGGCCCCAGGCACGGGCCAGCAGCACCCCCGGCACGAGGAGTGCGACGAAGAGGACGACGGCGATGAGGCGACCCACGGTGTTGATTGTCGTCCTCCGGACGACCCGGCGGCCACGTGCCCACCGCTATTTCCGTTGAGCCCGACCTATTTCTCGTGCCACGAGCCGAAGACGCGCTCCGCAGTGGCGGTGAGCGCGTGGCACAGCTCGGTCAGCTCGACCCCGGTGACCTCGGCCAGCGCACGGACCGTGTGCGGGACCAGCCGCGAGGCGTTGGGGCGACCACGGTGCGGGACCGGGGTGAGGAAGGGCGAGTCGGTCTCGACCAGCAGCTGGCCGACGGGGGTGATGACCGCGGCCTCCCGCAGGTAACCCGCGTTGCCGAAGGTCAGCGTGCCGGCGAAGGAGAGCACGTACCCGCGCTCGACGCAGGCCTTGGCGAAGACCGGGTCCCCGGAGAAGCAGTGGAAGACCGTGCGCTCCGGGGCGCCCTCGTCCTCCAGCACGCGGAAGATCTCCTCGTGGGCGTCCCGGTCGTGGATGACCAGCGCGACGCCGTGCCGCTTGGCGATGCGGATGTGCGCCCGGAAGGACTGCTCCTGCGCCGCCCAGCCCTCGGGGCCGGTGCGGTAGCGGTCGAGCCCCGTCTCCCCCACCGCGCGCACCCGCGGCAGCGCGGCCAGCCGGTCGATCTCGGCCAGCGCCTCCTCGGTGGCCCTGCCCTCCCCCGCCTCGTTGGGGTGGAGCGCGACGGCGGCCAGCACGTTCGGGTGCCGGGCGGCCAGCTCGGCCGACCACCGGGAGGAGGCGACGTCGACCCCCACCTGCACCAGCCGCGGGATGCCGACCGCCTCGGCGGCGGCGATCTCCGCGTCGACGGCCTCCTCGGCGGCCCACTCGCCGTGCTCGCCGTCCGCCGGGCGCTCCCCCAGCACGATGTCCAGGTGAGTGTGGCTGTCCGGCGCCGGCGCCGGCAGCGGCTCGGGGGACGGCGGCGGCTCGCCGCGGCGGTTGGCCCGGGAAGCAGCCGACCTGCTCATGCGCCGTCGTCCTCCAGGCGCCGGATCTCGTCGGCGACGACCGACTCGTCGAGCTTGGTGAAGATCGGCTTCGGGGGCGCGAGCGGCGTCCCCGGCGCGGCCAGCGGCGTGGAGGCCCAGACGGCCTGCCCCTGCTCGTAGTCGCCGGTGATGATCGGGTACGGCGAGCCGTCGTCCAGGTCGGTGACCTCGTCGATCCGCGGCGCCACCGACCAGGTCCCGGTGCCGCCGAGCAGCTCGTGCACCTGCTGCGCGGAGTGCGGGAGGAAGGGGGTGAGCAGGGCGTTGCAGTCCTTGATCGCCTGCAGCGCGGTGTGCAGCACGGTGTCCCGGCGGGCCGGGTCCTCCTTGAGCTTCCACGGCGCCTGGTCCGACAGGTACTTGTTCGCCTCGCCGACCACCCGCATGGCCTCGCCGATCGCGGCCTTCTGCCGGTTCCGGGACAGCAGGTCGCCGATGGGGCCGAACGCGCCGGACGTCGTCGCCAGCAGGGTCCGGTCGTCGTCGGTGAGCTCCCCCGGCGTCGGTACGGCGCCGACGTTCTTGGCCGCCATCGAGACGCTGCGGTTGACCAGGTTGCCCCAGCCGGCCACCAGCTCGTCGTTGTTGCGGCGGCGGAACTCCGACCAGGTGAAGTCGGTGTCCTGGTTCTCCGGCCCGGCGACGGCGATGAAGTACCGCAGCGCGTCCGCGTCGTAGCGGGCGAGGAAGTCCCGGACGTAGATGACGATCTGGCGGCTGCTGGAGAACTTGCGGCCCTCCATGGTCAGGAACTCGCTGGAGACCACCTCGGTGGGCAGGTTCAGCCGCCCGAGGGAGCCCGCCGCGCCGCCCTTGTCACCCTCGCCGTTGTAGCCGAGGAGCTGGGCCGGCCAGATCTCGGAGTGGAAGACGATGTTGTCCTTGCCCATGAAGTAGTAGGCGTCGGACTCCGGCGTCTGCCACCACTGGCGCCAGGCGTCCGGGTCACCGGACCGGCGGGCCCACTCGATCGACGCCGAGAGGTAGCCGACGACGGCGTCGAACCAGACGTAGATGCGCTTGTCCGGCCGGTCGCGCCAGCCGTCCAGCGGCACCGGCACACCCCAGTCGATGTCGCGGGTGTAGCTGCGCGGCTTGAGGTCCTCCAGCAGGTTGACGCTGAAGTTGAGGACGTTCGGGCGCCAGCTCTTGCGGGTGGCCAGCCAGTCGCCCAGCGCCCGGGTGAAGGCCGGCAGGTCGAGGAAGTAGTGCTCCTCCTCGACGAACTTCGGCGTCTCGCCGTTGATCTTGCTCACCGGGTTGATCAGGTCGATGGGGTCGAGCTGGTTGCCGCAGTTGTCGCACTGGTCGCCGCGGGCGCCGTCGTACCCGCAGATCGGGCAGGTGCCCTCGATGTAGCGGTCGGGCAGCGTGCGGCCGGTCGACGGGCTGATCGCGCCGAGCGTCGTCTTCGGGAAGACGTAACCGTTCTTCAGCAGGCCCAGGAAGATTTCCTGGCTGACGGCGGCGTGGTTGGCCGTCGTCGTCCGGGTGAACAGGTCGTAGCTCAGCCCGAGCGACTGCAGGTCGCCCACGATGATCCGGTTGTTGCGGTCGGCGATCTGCCGGGGCGTGATGCCCTCGGCGTCGGCGGCGACCGTGATCGGGGTGCCGTGCTCGTCGGTCCCGCTGACCATCAGCACCCGGTCACCGGCCATCCGGTGGTAGCGGCTGAAGACGTCGGAGGGGACGCCGAAGCCCGAGACGTGGCCGATGTGCCGCGGCCCGTTCGCGTAGGGCCAGGCGACTGCGGTCAGGATGTGCCGATCACTCACGGGGGAAGCCTAGGCGGCCTGCTCCTCGGGGTCGCCCGCGCGGGCGGGTGGGGCGCTCGATCAGGGGTGATAGACGACGCTGGACGCGGGCGCGTCCACGGGGTTCGGGACCGGGGTGAGCAGGGCCAGCCCGCTCAGGCCGAGCGCGATGACGCCCAGGGTGAGCGTGCACAGCACCCGGTGCCCAGCGACGGGGTCCGGACCCTGGCGGACGCGGACCCGCGGGCCCTGGGCCACCCAGCGCCGCGCTGACGCGGAGTCGGCGAGCAGCAGCTTGGTGACCGGCAGCGAGACGGCGACGGCGAAGACCAGCGGCAGCGGCAGCCCGGCGGTCAGCGCCCCCGGGACGGGGACGACGACCGCGGCCGCCCCGGCGAGCGCGACGACGGCCAGCTCGACCGCGGACGTGCGCACCACCAGGCGGCGGCTGGCGCCGTCGATCAGCGCGGCGCCCCCACCGGCGGAGAGCACGATCCAGCCGGCCAGCGCCACCAGACCGCCGACGACCACCAGGCCGGGCGGGCGGACCGCTGCGGAGAGGACGCCGTCGATCTGCGTCAGGCCGACGGCGAGCAGGCCGACCGCCTGCAGCACGGCCAGCAGACCGGCCGCGAGCGCGTTCAGCGGCACCCAGCGCAGGCGGGCGACGGCCTCCGTCGCACCCGGCGCATCGCCGACCCGCGGCACGCGGACGTGCGGCGGGGCGATGGTGTCGCGGACGTCGAGGACGCTGGTCGCCACGTGCTGAGCTCCTTGACCGGTGGACGCTGTCCCCGGGAAGGACGGCGTCGCCCACCTCCGGCTGGAGTGCCGCGCGTCGGTCCCTCACCCCGTGGGGTGAGGTCTCCGCCGGCGCCGGCCGTGCGGCGCACGTCGGCACGTGGTGGGGAGGGGTCGCGCGCCTACGCTGCTATCCGCCCAGGCTCCGAGGAGGTACCGAGATGAGCACCGGTGAGACGCCCCCCGTCGCGCCGCTGGAACTCCCGTCGGAGACACCACCGGGCGCACGGGCGACCCTGCGGCCCCGGCCGGCGGGACGTCCGCGCCGCACCTCCAGCCGGCCCGACGGCACCGCCGCCGTCGTCGATTGCGCGGTCTACGTCGACGGCCGGCGCCAGGAGCCGGTGCGGCCCGAGGACGCGCTGCGGGTGGCCGAGGAGCGCGGTGGCTTCGTCTGGCTGGGGCTGTACGCCCCCACCGGGGAGGAGCTCGGCACCATCGCCGAGGAGTACGACCTGCACCCCCTCGCCGTCGAGGACGCCGTGTACGCCCACCAGCGGCCCAAGCTCGAGCGGTACGACGACGCCCTGTTCATGGTGCTGAAGACGGCCACCTACATCGAGCACGAGGAGCTGACCGCGACCAGCGAGGTCGTGGACACCGGCGAGGTGATGGTCTTCCTGGCCGAGCGGTACGTCATCACCGTCCGGCACGGGGAGCACAGCGGCCTGGCCGACCTGCGGCACCGGCTGGAGGAGCAGCGGGACCTGCTGTGCCTCGGGTCGGCCGCGGTGCTCTACGCCGTCGCCGACCTGGTGGTGGACACCTTCGTCGAGGTCGCCGGCGCGGTCGAGGAGGACGTCGAGGAGCTCGAGGCGTCGGTGTTCAGCCCCGAGCGCACGGACGACGTCGGCCGGCTGTACCAGCTGAAGCGCGAGCTGATGTCGCTGCGGCGGGCGGTGTCCCCGCTCGAGGTGCCGCTGCAGAAGCTGGCCGAGCGGCCCGTCGACGTCGTCCCCGAGGCCATGCGCTCCTACTTCCGGGACGTCTTCGACCACGCCATCCGGGTGCGCGACCAGGTGTCCGGGCTCGACGAGCTGCTCACCTCGATCCTGCAGGCCTCCCTGGCCCGCACGCAGATGGCCGACAACGAGGACATGCGCAAGATCTCCGCCTACGCCGGCATCATCGCCGTCCCCACGGCCATCGCCGGGATCTACGGCATGAACTTCGAGTACATGCCTGAGCTGGACGAGAGGTGGGGGTACCCGGCGGTGCTGCTGGTCATCCTCACCGCCATCGTGCTGCTGTACCGCGGCTTCAAGCGCAACGGCTGGCTCTGACCCAGGCATGGGAAGCGATACACCCGTCTCGGCGCCCAGAACGGGTGTATCGCTTCCCATGCCCGAGTGCGACCGTCCTTCGTTTGCGGCGCAGCGCTGTCCACAGATCTGGCTTCATGGCCCCACCGCACCGTCGAACACAGCAGTCTCCCGGCGTGGACTGGCGACCGGTGATCCGAGAAGTGCTCGACCGCAATGACGGCTTGGCCACGCGGCGCCAACTGCTCCAGCGCGTGCCGGCCCTCGTCCTCGACGGGCACGTGGGCCGGAAGAACCTCGTCCGCGTCTTCCCGCACGTCTACCGGCTGCGCGGCACCACCGACAGCGAGGTGATGCTCCTGCGTGCTGCCCTCTTGCACGCCGGACCTGAAGCGGCGCTGAGCCACACGACGGCGCTCGCCGTCTGGGGCGTCCGCGCGTTCGAGCACCCCGTACATCTCACGGTCGACCACGGCATCCGCCGCGCGGGGTCGCAGGGACTCGTCGTGCACCGCCGCCTGCGCTTCGACCCCACCTCCGAGCAGTGCGTTCAACGTCGCGGGCTCCTGGTCACGACATTGCCGCGGGCGATCGTCGACTCATGGCCATTGCTCCC
This sequence comes from Blastococcus saxobsidens, assembly GCF_002938435.1. Lineage (GTDB taxonomy): Bacteria > Actinomycetota > Actinomycetes > Mycobacteriales > Geodermatophilaceae > Blastococcus > Blastococcus saxobsidens. The sequence continues at coordinate 241,846 of NZ_POQT01000001.1, read as the reverse complement.
GGTGGGCGAACGTCGTCCGCTCGCCCTCGACATCACCCGCCAAGGGCTGACGACGGTGGCGCTCCTCCGCGATGCGCTCGCCGACCGGCCCAACGTGGGCGGACGACGGCTGTTGCTCCAGACCCTCGACCTCATCGACGACGGGTGCCAGAGCGAGCTCGAGGCACACGGTGTGCTGAACGTCTTCCGACACCCCTCGCTACCGCGCAGCACCGGCCAGCTCCCGATTCAGCTGCGCGACCGCCGAGTCGTTCTGGACCGCGCCTGGCCGGAAGCCATGCTCGCGGTGGAACTCGACGGCGCGAAGCACCACACCTCGCCCGAGGACCGCCAGAGGGATCTCGCCCGCGATCGGGAGTTGGCTGCTCTGGGATGGGTGGTGCTCCGCTTCACCTACGCGGACGTGATCCGCGACCCGGAGGGTGTACGCGCCAGGATCCTGGAGGTCTACCGCGCCCGCGTGGCCCAGCTCCGTGCGATCTGACCGCCCGCTCAAGGCATGGGAAGCGATCCATGTATCTCGGCGCCCAAGACGCATGGATCGCTTCCCATGCCGAGAGTCAGGGGGTCTTGGCGGCGACGACGGCGTCGAAGACGGTCCGCTTGGGCAGTCCGGTCCGGGTGACGACGGCGCGGATCGCGTCCTTGCGGGTGACCCCGGCGGCCTCCTCCGCGGCGACGGCGGCGGCGATCTCCGGCCCGGACAGCTCCACCACGCGCTCCGGCGCGCCGGCGACCACGAGGGTGATCTCGCCCTTCACGCCCTCGGCCGCCCACACTGCGAGCTCGGCCAGCCCGCCGCGGCGGATCTCCTCGTAGGTCTTGGTCAGCTCCCGGCAGACGGCGGCCGCGCGGTCCTCGCCCAGCACGGCGGCGGCGTCGGCGAGCGCGTCGGCCAGCCGGTGCGGGGACTCGAAGAACACCATCGTGCGGCGCTCGTCGGCCAGCGCGGTGAACAGCGACCGCCGCTCCCCCGACCGCCGCGGCAGGAACCCCTCGAAGCAGAACCGGTCCACCGGCAGCCCGGACACCGCGAGCGCGGTGGTGACGGCGGACGGGCCGGGCACCGACGTGACCCCGATGCCGGCGTCGATGGCGGCCCGCACCAGCGTGTAGCCGGGGTCGGACACCGACGGCATGCCTGCATCGGTGAGCAGCAGCACCGTCGCGCCGTCGGCGAGGGCGGCCAGGAGGCCGGGGAGCCGCGCCTGCTCCACCGACTCGTGGAAGGTGACGATGCGGCCGGTGAAGGTGACCTCGAGGTCGGCGGCCAGCCGGTGCAGGCGGCGGGTGTCCTCGACGGCGAGGACGTCGGCCGTGGCCATCACCGCGCGCAGCCGCGGGCCCACGTCGCCGGGCTGCCCGAGGGGTGCCCCGCCCAGCACCAGCCGTCCGCTCACCCGTCGAGCCTGTCACGGCGGTCGTCGGAGGCGCGCCTGCAGGGTCCCCGGGCGAGTGCCGGGGGCAGGCGGGTCCTTTCACTACCCTGGCGGCATGGCGGTGCTGGCTCCCGAACGGGCCGAGCGGGACCCGCAGGATCCGCAGCACCCGGGCCTGCGGGCGCGCCGCGTACCGTTCCCCCGCCGTCGCACCGATCCCGTGCCGCCGGCCACCGACCGCCGCACCGGGTGGCTCGTCGCGGCGGTCCTGGGCGTCGTCGCCCTCGCCGTGCGGCTGGTCGGCATCGGCTACCCGCGCGACCTCCTCTTCGACGAGGCGTACTACCCGCCCGAGGCTCGCGAGCTGCTGACCTGGGGTTTCGAGTACAACCGCGGGTACACGTTCATCGTCCACCCCCCGCTGGGCAAGTGGTTCATCGCGCTCGGCGAGCAGCTGTTCGGGTACGACTCGTTCGGCTGGCGCTTCCCGTCGGCGGTCGCCGGCGCGGTGTCGGTCGTGCTGCTCTTCCGGCTGGCCCGCCGGCTCACCGGCTCCACGCTGGTCGGCCTGTTCGCCGGGGTGCTGCTGCTGGCCGACGGCTTCGCGTTCACGCTGTCCCGGATCGGCCTGCTGGACGTCTTCCTGCAGGTGCTGGTGCTGGCCGCCGTCAGCTGCCTGGTGGTCGACCGCGACGTGGTGCGCGCCCGGGTCCGGGCGGCAGGCGCCGTTCGGGACGCCGGGTTCCGGCTGGGGCCGCGCGGCTGGCGGATCGCCGCCGGTGTGCTGTTCGGCGCCGCCTGCGCGGTGAAGTGGAGCGGCGTCTGGTTCCTCGCCTGCTTCGCGATCGCGTCGCTGTTCTGGGACCGCGCCGCCTGGCGCGAGGCGGGCGTCCGCCGGCCGACCCGGACGGCGGCGCGCCGGGGCCTGCCGGGCGCGGTGTGGGCGCTGGCCGTCGTGCCGGTCCTCACCTACGTGGCCAGCTTCACCGGCTGGTTCCTCGGTGAGACGTCGCAGGGCAAGGCCTGGGCGCAGCAGAACCCCGAGACGGCGTTCCCGTGGATCCCCGACGCGGTGCGCTCGCTGTGGCACCAGCACGCGGAGTGGCTGAGCTTCCACAACGGGCTCTCCTCGCCGCACCCGTGGGAGTCCGGCCCCTGGTCCTGGCTGGTCAACGGCCGGCCGATCCTGCTCTGGAACCCGCAGGGACTCGTCGACGACCAGGGCGAGCAGGTGGTGCGCTACATCCTCATGGTCGGGACGCCGACGCTGTGGCTGCTCTTCGCGCCCGCCTCGCTGTGGCTGGCCTGGCGGATCGCCGCCCGCCGCGACCCCGCCGCGGTCCCCGTCGCCGTGGGCATCGCGGCCGGCTGGCTCACCTGGTTCGTCAACCTCGACCGGACGATGTTCATCTTCTACATCGCCCCGGCGCTGCCGTTCTTCGTGCTCGCCGTCGCCCTGGTGCTGCAGGACGTCGTGGGCCGGCCGGGCATGTCGTGGGAGCGCCGGCGGGTGGGGCTGGGAGCCGCGTGCCTCTACGTGGGCGTCGTCGTCGCGACCTTCGTCTTCTTCTGGCCGGTGCTCACCGGCAGCCCGCTGTCCCACGGCGAGTGGCTGCAGCGGATGTGGTTCTCCTCCTGGTTCTGAGCCGTGGCGCGCTCACCTCGCCCGGCGGGGAGCGCCAGCCCGGACGTCGACGACGTCGGCCGTCCCGCGTGCGGGAACGACGAAGGCCGGACCCGTTCGGGTCCGGCCTTCGGTCTTCAGGGTGGAGCTGAGGGGAGTTGAACCCCTGACCCCCTCGATGCGAACGAGGTGCGCTACCGGACTGCGCCACAGCCCCTTCGAGAGACGAGTTTAGCGGTCCCGTCCCCCGACGCCACCACCGGGGCGCCGGCCCCCTGCGGGGTCCCGCCGCGAGCGTGCGAGCGGTGGGGGGCAGGGGGTGTTTCCTCAGGCGTTGGCCACCCGTGCCGGCCGGTACTCGTCGATGTCGGCGAAACCGATGTCGTCGTCGTCCAGGCCGACGACGGCGCTGTTCTGCCAGCCCACGGGCGCCGGGGTGCGGGCCGCGACGACCCGGCCCGGACGCAGCGTGTGCACCGCGGCCAGCGGCACGCTCGGGTGCGGCAGGCTCGGCAGGCCACTCTGGGCCACCGTCTCGTGCACCTCGGCCGGCGGATGCACCTCGGCCGGCGGAGCGGTCCGCTGGACGGGCGCCGGGGCAGCGACGGGGCGGGCCGGAGCCCGCATGGCCGCGCGGGCGGCGGCCCGGGCGGCGCGGCGGGCGGCCAACCGCTCGCGACGGGCCACCTTCCGCAGCACGAGCACGTAACCGACGGTGGCCACGCTGAAGAAGGCCTGTGCGATCCACAGCCACGGCGTCAGCAGCAGCGCGCCCGCCAGGGAGGCGAGCGCGAGCAGCACCAGGCCCCCGAGGGCCCGGCGACGCAGCGCGTGCACGTCCACCTTCAGCTCACCGGTGGTGCGCAGCACCTCGCGGTCGATCTCGACCCGCTCGGTCGCCGCGTGCCGGACGGTGTCGACCGACCTGCGCCGCTGCAGCGTCCGGCCACCGTCCGCTGCCTCCACCCGGCCGTCCGCGTCGCCGCGGGTCACCACCATGGGGACCAGCACGACGAACCACAGCACGACCAGAGCGGCCAAGAGCACGCCCGAACCCATACCGAACACCACCTGTCACATCAGTCACTCGCCAGGCGAGGCTAAGCAGCCGGAGGGCCGCCGTCGGGGAGGCGCGCGGGCGTGTCGCTGATCGGTGTGGGACCGGTGTGACAGGAGACGGCGTGTCGGCCACTGCCACCCGCACGGCGATCACCGCCCGTGCTATGTCGTCGAGCCGATCAGTCGACCGGTCGACCTGGCGACATCCGCCGCCAGCGGGCCAGCACGCCGCCGGGCGCATCCTCGGCGAGCAGCGCGTACGCCAGGTGGTCGCGCCAGTCGCCGTCGATGTCCAGGTACCGCCGGCGCAGGCCCTCCCGCTGGAAACCGAGACGTTCCGCGAGCCGCTGGCTGGGCATGTTCTCCGGCCGGATGTCGGCCTCCAGCCGGTGCAGCCCGACCGGTCCGAACGCGTGGTCGCAGACCATGGCGACGGCCAGCGACGCGACCCCGCGGCCGGCCACGTCCTGGTCGATCCAGTAGCCGAGGTAACCGGCCCGCAGCGCACCGCGCACGACGTTGTCGATGGTCACCTGCCCGGCCAGCCGCCCGTCCACCCGGACGGCGAACGGCAGCGACGTCCCCAGCCGCGCGCGGCGGGCGACCGTGCGCCGCATGGCCCGGTAGGCCGCCGGCGTGTGCCGCGCCGTCCACGGCAGCGACGACGTCGGCTCCCACGGGCTCAGCCAGCGCTCGTTGGCCAGCCGCACCCGGCTCCACTCCGCGGCGTCGCGCCGCCGCAGGGGGTGCAGCTCCACCGGCCCGGAGGACAGGCGGGCCGGCCAGCCCGGGTGCAGCAGCGGCTCGGTCACGGCGCGGGGTCAGCCGCCGAGCAGCAGCGGCATGACGGTGACCAGCCCGCCCGCGGCCACCTCGGTGACGTCCTCGTCGACGACGATGAGGCAGTTGGCCCGTGCCATCCGGGCGAGCAGCGCGTCGGTCGCCTCGCCCACCGGCTCGACGACGTAGCCGCCGTCGGGGTGGCGCATGACGGTGCCGTGCAGGTACTGGCGGTACCCCAGCGGGGAGAGCAGCTGCTGGCCGGCGATCGCCTGCACCGTGCGGCGGAACAGCTGGCGCTTGCCGAGCATCAGGCGGATTGCCGGCCGGACGAAGACCTCGAAGGCCACCAGCGCGGACACCGGCTCCCCCGGGACGCAGATGACCGGCACCTCGTCGCGCCCGAGCCGGCCGAAGCCCTGCGCCGGTCCTGGGTGCATGGCGACCTGCCGGAAACGCATCTCCCCGAGGCCGGCCAGCGCCTCCTGCACCATGTCGAAGCCGCTGCTGGTGAACGTCCCCGAGATGAGCACCAGGTCGCTGCGCAGCAGCTGGCTCTCCAGCACCTCGGTCAGCCGGCGGGGATCGGCGGGCAGGATGCCCCACCGGTAGGCGTCGGCGCCGGCGTCGCGAGCGGCCGCGGCCAGCGCGTAGCTGTTGACGTCGACCACCTGACCGGGCGCGGGGGTGGCGCTCACCTCGACCAGCTCGGTGCCGGCGCTGAGCACCACGACCCGCGGTCGGGGGCGGACGAGGACGCGGTCGCGCCCCACGGCGGCCAGCAGGCTGATCTGCGCGGGGCCGATCGGGGTGCCCACGTGCACCGCGGGGTCGCCGTCGGCGACGTCGTCGCCGGTCCGGCGCACGTAGCTGCCGGCGGGCGGGCCGGACTGCACGAGGACGCGGGCGGCGCCCTGGTCGGTCCAGACACCGGGGACGACGACGTCGGCGCCGGCCGGGAGCATCGCCCCCGAGGCGACCTTCACCGCCAGCCCCGGTCCGATGGCGGTCGGGGTGCTCGCCCCGGCGACGCTCTCCCCCACCACGGCGAGCTCGACCGGCTGCTGCACGATGGCTGCGGCGACGTCCTCCGCGCGGGCGGCGTACCCGTCGAGGGCGGCCTGGTCGAAGGAGGGCAGCGCCCGCTGGCTGACGACGTCCTCGGCGCACAGGAGGCCCTGCGCGTCGAGCACCGCCAGCTCGATGGGGTCCGGCTGCGGGACGGCGGCCAGGATCTCGTCGAGGTGCCGCTCGACCGTGCGCACCATCGGCGACGCGTCGGACCGGCCGTCGGCGGGCAGCGGCACCGGCCCGGTCAACGCCCGCTGCGGCGGGGCCTTGCCGACGACGGGGAGCGGCCCGGTCTGCGGGTCACGGGGGCCGGGAGCCCCGGTCGGGCGCGGCGGGGCCATGGGCATGTCGACCTGCGTGGTGTCCCGGTGCGTCCGGAACCTCGCGCCCCCGCTGTTGCCCTCGTCGTACCCGGACATCCTCACCACCGTCGTCCCGCCGTGCCGCTGTCCGGCGCCGGCTCCCACGGCGCCGGCGGGACCGGATGGGGCCCCGGCTCGGCGCCGTGGTCCGATCGTGCCCTGACGCGCGCCGGTCAGGACGGCGACGCGCCCTCGGCGGGCAGCTCGGTGACGAAGTCGCGCAGCCAGGAGCGCAGCGCCGGGCCCAGGTCGTCGCGCTCGGCGGCCAGCCGGACGACGGCCTTGAGGTAGTCCAGCTTGTCGCCGGTGTCGTAGCGGCGGCCGTCGAAGACCACGCCGTGCACGGGCTCCCCGCGCTCGACGAGCGTGGCCAGCGCGTCGGTCAGCTGGATCTCGCCACCCCGGCCGGGGGCGGTCTCCCTCAGCACCGCGAAGATCTCCGGGGAGAGCACGTAGCGGCCGATGATGGCCAGGCTGCTCGGCGCCTCCTCGACCGGGGGCTTCTCGACCAGGCCGGTGATCGTGACGACGCCCTCCTGGGTGTCCTCCTCGATGGCGACCGCGCCGTACTTGTCGATGTTCTCCGGGCCGACGTCGAGCAGTGCGATCACCGATCCGCCGTGCTCGGCCTGGACGGCCAGCATCTGCTCGAGCAGGTGGTCGCGGGCGTCGATGAGGTCGTCGCCCAGCAGGACGGCGAACGGCTCGTCCCCGACGAAGGCGGCGGCCTGGAGGACGGCGTGCCCGAGCCCGCGGGCCTCGCCCTGGCGGACGAAGTGCACCTGCGCGACGTCGGTGGACTCCTGCACGGCGGCGATCCGGCCGGCGTCGCCCTTCTTCTCCAGGGCCGCCTCCAGCTCCGGGGTGCGGTCGAAGAAGTCCTCGATGGCGGCCTTGTTCCGGCCGGTGACCATCAGCACCTCGGGCAGGCCGGCGCGCGCGGCCTCCTCGACGATGTACTGCAGCGCCGGTCGGTCGACGACCGGGAGCAGCTCCTTGGGCACGGCCTTGGTCGCCGGGAGGAACCGGGTGCCCATCCCCGCCACGGGGATGACCGCCTTGCGCGCCGGTCGGGTGCTGGGGGTCGACATGGCGGCAGCCTAGCCAGCGGCCGGTGGACCAGCGGTTCGAGGTCGCTGCGGGGAAGTCGCCCGGACGACGGGCAGGCGCTACCGGCCGGTCGCTGTCACAGTGGAGCGGCCCTGTCCCCCGACGCCGTGGAAGTGACCGTGTCCGCTGAGATCATCACCATCCTGGCCCTCGTCGTGATCTTCGCGATCGCGACGATCCTGCCGATCAACATGGGGGCGCTGGCCTTCGTCGCCGCCTTCGTCGTCGGCACGCTGTCGGTGGGCCTGACGACGGACGACATCATCGCCGGCTTCCCGGCCGGGCTGGTGCTGACGCTGATCGGCGTCACCTACCTGTTCGCGATCGCCCAGAACAACGGCACCGTCGACCTGCTGGTCCGCGGAGCGGTGAAGCTCGTCGGCGGCCACGTCGCGGCGATCCCGTGGATCATGTTCTTCGTCACCGCGGTGCTCACGGCGATCGGGGCCCTGTCACCGGCGGCGGTGGCGATCATCGCGCCGATCGCGCTCACGTTCGCCGCACGCCACGACATCAGCCCCCTGCTGATGGGCATGATGGTCATCCACGGCGCCCAGGGCGGCGGCTTCTCGCCGATCAGCGTCTACGGCGTCACGGTCAACACCATCGTCGAGGGCGAGGGCCTGCCGAGCAGCCCGCTGGCGGTCTTCCTCGGGGCGCTCTTCTTCAACATCGCCATCGCGCTCGTGCTGTTCTTCGTGCTGGGGGGGCGCAAGCTCATCGGCCGGAAGGTCGTCGCACAGCCGCTCGAGCACGCCGAGCACGCCGCGCACGGCACGGTCGTCCGCGGGCACGGCTCGGCGGTCGGCGGGGACAGCGGCGACGACACCGCCGGGCACGGCCCCTCGTCCGCACCCCGGCCGGTCCGCTTCGAGCAGATCCTCACGCTCGTCGGGCTGGTCGTGGTCGCCGTCCTGGCGCTGGCGTTCGATCTCGACATCGGTTTCGTGGCCATCACCGTCGCCGTCGTCCTCGCGCTGTTCTCGGCCGCGCAGCACAAGGGGGCGGTGAGCCAGATCAGCTGGTCGACCGTGCTCCTCATCGCCGGCGTCCTCACGTTCGTGTCCGTCCTCCAGGAGGCCGGCACCATCGACTACGTCGGCGACGCCGTCATCGGGCTCGGGGTGCCGCTCGTCATCGCGCTCCTCCTGGCCTACATCGGCGGGGTGGTGTCGGCGTTCGCGTCGTCGACCGCGATCATCGGTGTCGCCATCCTGCTCGCGGTTCCGTTCCTGGAAGCGGGGGCCATCAGCGCCGTGGGTGTGGTGGTCGCCCTGTCCGTGGCCTCGACCATCGTCGACGTGAGCCCCTTCTCCACGAACGGCGCGCTCGTCCTGGCTGCGGCACAGGACGTCGACAAGGACCGCTTCTACAAGCAGATCCTCGGCTACGCCACCATCGTCGTCGCCGTCGGGCCGCTCCTGGCCTGGCTGGTGTTCGTCGTCCCCGGCTGGCTGTGACCCCGATGGGAGACACCATGACCGGGCCACTCGACGGCATCCTCGTCGTCGACCTGACCCGCGCCCTGGCCGGGCCGCACGCGGCGATGATGCTGGGCGACCTCGGCGCGCGGGTGATCAAGGTGGAGAGCCCGGGCACCGGTGACGACACCCGGGGCTGGGGTCCGCCGTTCGTGCAGCCTCCAGCCCTCCCCGACCAGACCCACCGGGAGTCCACGTACTTCCTGTCGGCCAACCGCAACAAGGAGTCCATCACCCTCGACCTCAAGGACGAGGGGGACGCCACCGTGCTGACGGAGCTGCTGCGCCGGGCCGACGTGCTGCTGGAGAACTTCCGTCCCGGCACGCTGACCCGCCTCGGCTTCGGCACCGACGTGCTGGCCGAGCTCAACCCGCGCCTGGTCCAGCTGTCGATCAGCGGCTTCGGCCACGACGGTCCCGAGGGCGGCCGGGCAGGGTACGACCAGATCGCGCAGGGCGAGGCCGGCCTGATGTCGCTCACCGGGTCGGGCCCGGAGGACCCGCAGCGGGTCGGCGTCCCGATCGGTGATCTGCTGGCCGGCATGTACGGCGCCTACGGCGTGCTCGCGGCGCTGCACGAGCGGGAGCGGACCGGGCGCGGCCAGGTCGTGCGCACCTCGCTGCTCGCGGCGATCGTCGGCGTGCACGCCTTCCAGGGGACGGCGTGGACGGTGGCCGGCAAGGTCGGCTCCGCGCAGGGCAACCACCACCCCTCGATCGCCCCGTACGGGCTGTTCCGCTGCTCCGGTGGCAGCGTGCAGCTGTCCTGCGGCTCGGAGTCGCTGTGGCGGCGGCTGTGCACGGAGTTCGGCCTGGACCCCGCCGCGCCGGGGATGGAGACCAACGGGGAGCGGGTCGAGAACCGGGACCGGGTCATCGCCCTGCTCGAGGACGCGTTCGCCGGCATCGCCGCGGAGGACCTGCTGGCCCGGCTCGACGCCGCGGGCATCCCCGCGGGCAAGGTGCGCACCGTCGACGAGGTCTACGGCTGGGACCAGACCCTCTCCCAGGGACTGCTGGTCGACGTCGACCACGCCACCCTCGGCCGGGTGCAGCTGCCCGGGCCGCCACTGCGCTTCTTCGCCCCCTCGGCGGACGGCGAGACCGAGACCACCCGCCGGGAGCACACCGCTCCCCCGGTGCTCGGGGCCGACGGCGACGCGATCCGCGCCTGGCTGAGCGGCTCCGGCTCGTGAGCGACCGCCCCGCCCGCCTGGACGCCCGCGCCCTGCGCGACCTCGTCCTCGATCCCGGGTCGTGGCAGTCGTGGGACTCCCCCATCCCGCCGCGGGAGGTCGGAGAGGACTACGCCGGCGAGCTCGCCCGGGCGGCGGAGAAGTCCCGCCAGGACGAGTCGGTCATCACCGGGGGGGGCCGGCTGCGCGGCCGCCGGGTCGCGGTCGTGGCCGGGGAGTTCGGCTTCCTGGCCGGCTCCATCGGCGTCGCGGCCGCCGAGCGGCTCATCGCCGCGGTCGAGCGGGCCACCGACGAGGGCCTGCCGCTGCTGGCCGCCCCGGTCTCCGGCGGGACGCGCATGCAGGAGGGCACCGTCGCCTTCCTGCAGATGATCGGCATCACCGCCGCGATCGCCCGGCACAAGGAGGCCGGGCTGCCGTACCTGGTCTACCTGCGCAACCCCACCTTCGGCGGCGTCCTGGCCTCCTGGGGCTCCCTCGGTCACGTCACCATCGCCGAGCCCGGTGCCTCGATCGGCTTCCTCGGGCCGCGGGTGTTCGAGGCGCTGTACGGCGAGCCGTTCCCCGAGGGCGTGCAGACCGCCGAGAACCTGGCCGAGCACGGGCTCATCGACGCCGTCGTCCCGCACGAGGAGGTCGCCGACCTCGCCGACCGGGCGCTGCGGGTGCTCTCCGCCCGGCAGACGTGGCACGTCGACGTCCGGGACGCCGAGCGCCCCACGGAGGACGACGGCAGGGACGCCGACGACCCGGAGGACGGGCGCAGCGCGTGGGACGTCGTCACCGCGTCGCGGCGGGAGGACCGCCCCGGCGTGCGGCGGCTGCTGCGCACCGCGGCCACCGACGTGGTGGGCCTGTCGGGCACCGGCGCCGGCGAGAAGGACCCGGGGCTGCTGCTGGCGCTGGCCCGCTTCGCCGGCGCACCCTGCGTCGTCCTGGGTCAGGACCGGCGCGGGCAGTCGATGTCGGCGCCGCTGGGCCCGGCCGCCCTGCGGGAGGCCCGCCGCGGCATGCACCTGGCCGAGCAGCTGCGGCTGCCGCTGGTGACGCTGATCGACACCCCGGGGGCGGCCCTCTCCCGCGAGGCGGAGGAGGGCGGGCTGGCCGGGGAGATCGCGCGCTGCCTGCACGACCTGGTGGTGCTCAAGGCGCCGACGCTGGCGGTGCTGCTCGGGCAGGGCACCGGTGGCGGCGCGCTGGCGCTCGTCCCGGCCGACCGGGTGCTGGCCGCGGCCAACGGCTGGCTGGGCCCGCTGCCCCCGGAGGGCGCCTCGGCGATCGTGCACCGCACCGTCGACCGCGCCGACGAGATGGCGGCGAACCAGGGCGTGCGGGCCACCGACCTGTGGCGGGCGGGGATCGTCGACCGCGTGGTGCCGGAGCGGCCCGACGCTGCGGACGAGCCCACGGATTTCTGCCAGCGGCTGGGCCGGGTGCTCGGCGAGGAGCTGGCCGGGCTGCTGGGCCGCGACGACACCGAGCGCTTCCGCACCCGGCTGCACCGCTACCGGCACCTCGGCCGCTGACCCGGGTCCTCCTCGTGGTCGAGCAGGACGCGCGGAACGCCCTCCTCCGGGAGCGTGCGCGGCGACACAGGTGACGGACGGTCCTCGCATGACGCATCATTGGCAGTCGACGGGGTCGAGTGCCAGCCCCGATTTCTTCTGCTCGACCAGGGAGACCACCGCAGTGCCCACCTACCAGTACGCCTGCACCAACCCCGAGGACAAGCACCAGTTCGAGGTCGTGCAGTCCTTCACCGACGCGCCGGTCGCCGAGTGCCCCGAGTGCGGCGCCGCGGTGCGCAAGGTCTACGGATCGGTGGGCGTGGTCTTCAAGGGATCGGGCTTCTACCGCACCGACAGCCGCAAGGGCAGCAGCTCCTCGGACACCCCGAGCAGCTCGTCGACGCCGTCCACCCCGACCCCGGCGGCGGCCAAGGACAGCTCCTCGAGCTCCTCGACCAGCAGCACGCCGTCGTCGACCTCCGGCAGCACGGCCAAGGCAGCCAACTGACGCTCGGCTGAGCGCCCCGTCCACAGGGGCGCACCGGGTCCACAGAACGCCGCGACGACCCTGCCCGCGCACCCGCGCCGGGCAGGGTCGGCGCATGCCGCGTCTGCGCCGGTCCCGGTCACCCGTCCATCTCGCCCGCCGCGGAGCCGCCGGGCTCCTCGTCAGCCTTGCCCTGGTGCTCGCGCTCCAGCCGGACCCGGCCCCTGCCGGGGTCGGTGGACCCGCCGCGGTCCCGGTGGTGGTGGCGGTCGCCGATCTCCCCGCCGGCACGCAGCTGGCCGCGGGGCACCTGACCGTGGCGGCCGTCCCGCCCGACGTGGTGCCCGACGGCGTGGTGGAGCGGCCCGAGCTGCTCGAGCACCGGGTGCTGGCCGCGGGGGTGCGCCGCGGTGAGCCGCTGACCGACGCCCGGTTGGTCGGGGCCGGGCTGACCGCACTGCTGCCCGAGGGTCAGGTGGCAGCCCCCGTGCGGCTGGCCGACCTGGCGGTGACCGCGCTGGTCCGCGCCGGCGACCGGGTCGACGTGCTGGCCACCGCGGGCGGCACCGCGGTCGCGGAGCGGGTCGCCGCCGGGGCGCTCGTCCTGGCCGCCCCCGGCCGGGCGGACGTGGCGGACCCGGGTGCCGGTCTGCTGCTGCTCGCCGTGGACGCCGGCACCGCGGCCCGCCTCGCCGCGGCGTCGGCGGAGGCGACGCTCACCATCAGCCTGCCACCACCCTGACCGGCCGCCCGAGCGGGCCGGGCGCGGGTGTGGCTGGATGGTCAGGTGCTGAAGGGCTTCAAGGACTTCCTGTTCCGCGGCAACGTCGTGGACCTCGCCGTCGCGGTCGTCATCGGCTCGGCGTTCACGATGCTGGTGAACGGGTTCGCCGAGTCGTTCCTCACCCCGCTCATCGCGGTGCTGGGCGGCGGCGGCGAACTGGGCGGCACGTTCGTGGTCAACGGGCAGACCTTCACCTGGGGGGCGTTCGTCAGCCAGCTGATCACCTTCGTGCTGACCGCGGCGGTCCTCTACTTCCTCGTGGTCATGCCGCTGCACCGGCTGCTGGAGCGGCGCGTGCAGGGCGAGGAACCCGGTCCGATCGCGCCCACCGAGGTGGAGCTGCTGGTGGAGATCCGCGACCTGCTGCGCACCCAGCAGGGAGGAACGCACTGGAACGGCCCTCCTGCAGGGCCCCGCCGCGAGCCTGCGAGTGGCGGGGAGCAGGAGGGTCCTTGATCAGTCGCTGCCCCAGTGCGGGGGCCGGTCCTCGAGGTAGCGACGGTCGTCGTCGGAGACGTCGGAGGGCCGCTCGCCCCATCCCACGTCGCTGTCGTCCGGGGCCCGGCGCACGCGCAGCGGCTGGGCCGGCGGTGGCGAGGGGGCCTCGTCCGGCAGCGGCTGACCGAGGCCCTCGAGCACCTCGGCGGCCGGCAGCGCCGCCAGCAGCGAGCCCGGGACCGCCAGCTTGCTGCCGCGCGTGCCCGAGCCGATGACCACCAGGTCGGCCGCCGCGACGCCCGCGTCGACCAGCAGCGGCCAGGACGCGGGCAGGCCGACCGGGGTGATGCCGCCGTAGGCCATGCCGCTCTCGGCGACCGCGACGTCCTGCGGTGCGAACGACGCCTTCCGCGCACCCAGGTGCCGGCGCACCAGCCCGTTGACGTCCGCCCGCGTGGTGGCGAGCACGAGGCAGGCGGCCAGCGTGGTCTCCCCGGCGCGGCGGGCGGCGACGACGACGCAGTTGGCCGAGGCCTCCAGCGGCACCCCGTACGCCTCGGTGAAGGCGGCGGTGTCGGCCAGGTCGTCGTCGATCTCGGCGACCCACGCCGGGCCGTCGAGGACGGCCAGCGCGCTGGCCACCGGGGCCGCCACCAGGTCCGGGCGGTCGGCGGCCGGCAGCCAGGTCAGCGAGCCGAGAGCGGGCGCGGGGAGGTCGGGCATGCCCCGATCCTGCGGCACGCGCTCGATCGACCGCAGGCGGGGGCCGTGGCCGGATCGCAGCGGTCCCGTGCCGGGTCCGGGCTGTCGGCCGCCCGGCCGCCAGGTGAGGATGGGTCGCATGATCGGTCAACTCCACTCCGTCGTGATCGACGCGCCTGACGCGCACGCCCTGGCCGGCTTCTACGCCGGCCTGCTCGGCATGGAGATCAGCAAGGGCGGTCCCGGCGACGACTGGGTGGTCCTCACCGGCGCCGGCTACCGGCTGGCCTTCCAGCAGGCCCCCGACCTCCAGCCGCCGGACTGGCCGGATCCGGGCCGGCCGCAGCAGTTCCACCTCGACGTGCGGGTCGCCGACATCGAGGAGGCCGAGCCGAAGGTGCTGGCGCTGGGCGCGCGGAAGCTGCCCGGTGGCGGGGGCGACTTCCGCGTCTACGCCGACCCGGTCGGGCACCCGTTCTGCCTGGTGTGGGACTCGTGAGCGCCGACCGCCCGCCCGTGGACCTGACGGCCGGCGGGGCGTTCGTCGCGGCGATGGGCTTCGAGATCGCCGAGGCGAGCGGCACCCGGGTCAGCGGGCACGTCGACGTCGGGCCCGACCACCACACCCCGTGGGGCGTGGTCCACGGAGGCCTGTACAGCGCCGTGATCGAGTCCGCCGCCAGCGTCGGCGCCAGCGTGGCCGTCCAGGAGCACGGCCAGTTCGCCGTCGGGGTCAACAACAACACCGACTTCGTCCGCAGCACGACCGGCGGCCGGCTCGACGTCGTCGCCGAGCCGATCCAGCAGGGCCGCACCCAGCAGCTCTGGCTGGTGCAGCTGACCCGCGCCGAGGACGGCAAGCTCGTCGCCCGCGGCCAGGTGCGGCTGCAGAACGTGCCGCTGAACGGCTTTGCGGCTAGTCCAGCACCGCCGGGTCGAGGGTGACCTGGAAGAGCGCGCGGGGGTCCTGGAGGGTCGCGGGCGGCCGGGCGGCCGCCCGCGGCACCACCCGCTCCCAGCGCGCCGGTCGCCGGTGCGGCAGCAGCTCGCGCCCCTGGAAGAGGTAGTCGCCCACCACCTCGCCCATCAGCAGCCCGGCCCCGTGCTCGACGGGCAGGCCGATCCGGTCACCCGGTCGCACCTCGTCGAGGAAGGCCGACAGCTGGCGGAGGTCCTTGGCCGGCCGGCGCCCGGAGATCTCCTTCGACAGCGCGCGCAGCTCGGCGGGGTCCAGTCCGGTGGCGTCGACGTCGATCCCCGACTGCGTGCCGAGCCCGACCACGCCGGCGGCCAGGCACGCGCCCAGCTCGTTGTGCGACCGCGGCCGCGCCACCCAGACCCGCACACCCTGGGGCTCGGGCCGCGGGGGCACGTCGTCCGGCCCCGGCCAGAGGTAGGGCAGGTCGTCCGGCTCGGGGCCGAACAGCTCGGCGAAGCGGCCGCGGTAGAACTCCGGGTCCTTGGCGACCAGGTTGGACCGGTGCGACAGGTGCAGCGCCTCGTTGCCGATCCAGGAGGGCAGCAGGCCGGCCGCCGCCAGCTCAGCCTGCGACCGGCCGATCACCTCGGGGGCGAACTCGCCGATCTGCGCCTCGGTGGTGTCGGCGAAGCCGCGCTCGCGCCAGACCCTGGCCATCGCCAGCCCGTAGGCGACCAGCGCCGGGGTGCGGCCCTTCCACATGAGGACGGCGGGATGGCTCGCCCAGCCGTAGTCGGGGAGCTCGAGCGCTCGCAGGATCTGCAGGGTCTCCACCCGCTGCTTGCCCAGCCGCGGGGAGTCCAGCAGCCGCGCGCTGTCGGCGAAGTCGGCCACCGGCACGAAGGTCTGCATCGCCCACCATCGTGACCGAACGCGCCGTTGCCCGCCGGATCAGCCGTGGCCTTCCTGCAGGGGCCCGCCGCGAGCGTGCGAGCGGTGGGGGGGCAGGGAGGTCCTTTCGCCACCACGCCGGCCCGCGCTCCCCCAGGCCGGTCTTGGCCAGCTGCACCCGGGCGCGGGCGGCGGCGACCGCGGCGTCGTCCCCGGCGGCCGTGCGCACCGCCGAGCGGGCCACGCCCAGGTGGTGCAGCAGCCGGGTCGGCACGTCGTCGGGCAGCGCCGGGTCGGCGGTCCGCCAGCGGCGGCCGTCCACGACGACGTACCGGCCGTCGTCGGTCGGCTCGACCTCGCGGCTCATCCGGCCAGGCGGGCCGCGAGCGCCGGCAGGACCTGGCCGAGCGGGGCGTCGACCCGCACGTCGGCCTTGGCGTCCCCGCGCGTCGGTCCGACGTTGACGATCCCGACCGGGATGCCGAGCTTGGCCGCGCGCAGCACGAACCGGTAGCCGCTCATGACCGACAGGGAGGAGCCCAGCACGAGCAGGCCGCCGGCCTCCTCGACCAGGGCGAAGCAGGAGTCGACCCGGTCGCGGGGCACCGTCTCGCCGAAGAACACGACGTCGGGCTTCAGCAGGTCCTCGCCACAGGCCAGGCAGTCGACCATCACGAAGCCGTCGAGCACCGCGTCGGGCAGCTCGGCGTCGCCGTCGGGGTTGATCTCGTCGACCCGCGGGCCGAAGCCGGGGTTGACCGCCTGCAGCCGTTCGTCGAGCGCCGCACGGTCGGCGACGTCGCCGCAGCCGAGGCAGACGGTGCGGTCGAGGCCGCCGTGCAGCTCGACGACGTCCCGGGCGCCGCCGGCCTGGTGCAGGCCGTCGACGTTCTGCGTGATGACCCCCCGGAGCAGCCCTGCGGATTGCAGCTCCGCCACCGACCGGTGGCCGTCGTTGGGACGGGCGGCCCGCATCTGCCGCCAGCCGACGAAGCTGCGCGCCCAGTACCGGTGCCGACCGCGAGGGTCACGGGTGAAGGTCTGGTAGGTCATGGGGGTGTGCCGGCGGAGGCTGCCGGTGGCGCCCCGGTAGTCGGGGATCCCCGAGTCGGTCGACAGCCCGGCGCCGGAGAGCACCACGACGTCGCCGTCGGCCACGAGGTCGGCCAGCGCGTCCACCGAGGCGCCGGTCCCCGCGGTGGCGGGAGGTGCGAGGGTCACGCCCCCATGGTCCCTGCCCGCAGGCGGGAGCGCCCGTGCCGGATCCCGGGTGCGGTCAGACCTCGGCGGGGACCTCGGCCGGCGCGTGCGCGCCGCAGGTGCAGGCCGGCCCGCGGGCCTTGAGCACCAGGGACACCGCGTGCGACCGGTCGCGGGCGCCCAGCTTGCGCAGGATCGCCTTCACGTGGGACTTCACGGTGTCCTCGGAGATGAACAGGTTCTGGCCGATCGAGCGGTTGGACTGGCCCTTCACCAGCTCGTCGAGCACGTCGGACTCCCGGCGCGTCAGCGGCACCTCGAGCACCAGCTCGCGCGATTCGGGCACGCCGTCGGTCTCACCGCGGCGGATCTGCGGGTCGACGACGGTGCGGCCGGCGCGGGCGGCGAGGATCGCCCAGCCCAGGAGCGTGGACGAGGTGTTCATCAGCAGGTAGCCGCGCACACCGGCGGCCAGGGACTCGTTCACCACGGCGGGGTCGGCGGACACGGCGACGGCGACGATGGCCAGCGTCGGGTAGCGGCGGCGCAGGTCGCGGCAGGCGCTGAGCGTGGCGGCGCGGCCGGCACCGAGCTCGACGATGACGGCGTCGGGGCGGGCGGACTCGGCCAGCGTCAGGGCGCGGCGCGGCTCACCGGGGGCGCTGACCGCCAGGAGCCCGGCGGTCTCGTCCACCATGCCGACCAGACCGCGGCGCAGCACCGGAGCGTCGGCGAGGATCAGGACGCGGATCGCTCCGCGGGTGGTGCCGGGCATCGGGCTGGACACGGTGGCTGCTCTGCTTTCCGTTCGACGAGGTGCTGACCTGCACTCCATCGACCGGGTGAACGCGCAGCTTGAGCGATCACGCAGTGCGTTCCCGGCGTGGCCGGCTCACCGGCGCATCCGCCGTCGCCCGGAGCACCCACGGTCGACCCCCGCGAGGCGCAGCGCGGCTTCCCGCTGACCGTCCGTCCTCGGGCACCGGGCCTCGGCGGGCTGGCCTCCCGACCGGGCCGCACGCACCACCGACGCGTTCATCCGGCGTCGGGATCCCCACCGGTGCACCGTCGTCCGGTCGGCTGCTGCCGGACCGATCGAGGGGGCCGCCGATCCGGAGGCCACCGACGCGCAGTGGGCGTTTGTCGCCGTCGGCCCTCAGGCATCTGTGAGGCCATGATCGGATTCCTCGTCGCCGGCCTCATCATCGGCGCGCTCGCGCGCCTCCTCAAGCCCGGGAAGCAGAACCTGGGCATCGTCGCGACCCTGCTGCTTGGCCTCGTGGGCTCGGTGATCGGGGGCGTCGTCGCCAACCTGCTGGGCACCGGGGACATCTTCGAGCTCAACGTGCTCGGCTTCGTCGTGGCGGTGATCGCCGCGGTGCTGCTCATCGGCGTCGCGGAGGGGATCGCCGGCTCTCGCAACCGCTCGGTGCACTGAGCGCACGCCGCCGGCGAACCCCTGCTGCGGCCGGGCCCCGATCCGGGGCCCGGCCGCACTGCTGTCCGGGCGCCGGTGGTCAGGCCGCCGGAGCGGCGGACCGGGGGAACAGCCGGCGGAGCACGTCGGCCAGCGTGACGACGCCGACGACCGCACCGCCGTCGGTGACGACGGCCAGGTGGTTGCGCGTCTCGCGCATCGACTTGAGCGCCGCGTGCACGGTGGTGCCGGCGGCCAGGGCGAACACCGGGCGGGCGAAGGGAGCCGCCGGTGCCTCGTCGGGTGCGGTGAGGGTGTCGCGGACGTGGACCACGCCGGTGAGCTGCTCGCCCGCGGCCGCGCCGAGCAGGATCCGCAGGTGACCGGAGCGGTGGGTCTCCCCGCGCACCTCGCCGACGGTCGCGGCGGCGCGGACGCCGGTCGGGCGGGAACCGGAGCCGAGCAGTTCCCGGACGGTGAGCCGCTCGAGCTCCAGCGCCACGGAGATCTGCTCGGAGAAGCTCGCGTCCAGGGCACCCACGTTGGCCGAGTGCTCCACCAGGTGGCGCAGCGCGTCCGGGCTGTGCCCGACGGCGAGCTCGTCGGACGGCTCGACCCCGGCCCGGCGCAGGATGGCGTTCGCGGCCGCGTTGAGCGCCCGCAGCAGCGGCCGGAACACCGCCATGAACGCCCGCATGGGTGCCGCCAGCAGGGTGGCCGAGCGCTCCGGGTGCGCGATCGCCCACGACTTGGGGGCCATCTCCCCGACCACCAGGTGGATGAACGTCACCACCAGCAGCGCGAGGACGAAGCCGACGACGTCCGCGGCCACCAGGGGCAGCCCCCACGACCCGAACAGCGGCGTGAGCCAGTGGTGCACCGCCGGCTTGCTGATCGCACCGAGCGCCAGGGTGGCCGCGGTGATGCCCAGCTGCGAGCCGGCCAGCAGCAGCGTCAGCTCCGAGGAGTTGCGCAGCGCCGCACGGGCGGACCGGCTGCTCGGCGCGGCCTCCTCCAACCGGTGCCGCTTGGCGGCCAGCGCGGCGAACTCCACCGCCACGAAGAACGCGCTCAGCGCGACGATCACCACGGTGGCGACGACGACCACCCACGGGTTGTCGCTCATCGGGTCCCCTCCTCGGCTGCCGGGGCCGAACCGGACCCGCCGGTCGTCCTCGCGCGGTCGGGGAGTTCCAGGCGCACCCGGGACGGCACGTGCCGCTCCACGGCGAGCACCTGCAGGTGGAGCAGGCGCGCGGTGGGCTGGTCCTCGTGGACGAGGTCACCGGGATCTGGGGGCAGCTCGACGGTCAGTTCCGTCCCGGGCTCGGGCAGGGTCCCGGAGACGGCGATGACCAGGCCGGCGACGGTCTCGAAGTCGCCCCTCGGCAGGTCGACCCCCAGGGCGCGCTCGACCTCGTCCATGTGGACGTCCCCGGGCATCTCCCACACGCCGTCACCCTCCACGGGCACGTACTCGGGGTGCTCGGTGTCGTGCTCGTCGGTGATCTCCCCGACCAGTTCCTCGGCGAGGTCCTCCAGCGTGAGGACGCCGGCGAATCCGCCGTACTCGTCGATCACGCAGGCCATCTGGTTGTCCGACCCGGCGAGCTGGCCGAGCGCGTCGGGCAGCGGGGTGAACGTGGAGAGGACCAGGCTCTCGCGGGCGATGGCCGTCACCGGCGCGGCTCCCGGCTGCCGGGTGGTCAGGACGTCGGCCAGGTGGACGACACCGACGACGTCACCCGTCCCGGTCTCCAGCACCGGGTAGCGGGAGTGCCCGGAGGTCATCAGCTCGCGCAGGTGGTCGATGGTGTCGGTGTCGGCGACGGTGCCCACCCGGGGTCTCGGGATCATCGCGTGCCCGACGTCGCGGTGCGGGAAGTCGAGGATGCGGTCGAGCATCATCGACAGCTCCTCGGGGAGGTCCCCGCGCTCGCGGGACTCCTCGACGATGTACGCCAGGTCGCGGGCGGTCGCGGCGTGCTCGACGTCGTGCACCGGCTCGATCCGCAACGCCCGCAGCAGCATGTTCGACGCCTGGTCGAACACCGTGATCAGCCAGCCGAAGACCTTCAGGTACACGGTCGTCGACGCGGCCAGCCGGCGGGCGACCGGCTCCGGCCGGGCGATGGCGAGGTTCTTCGGCAGCAGCTCCCCGAACAGCATCTGCACGACCGTGGAGAACAGCAGCGCCAGCACGGCACCGATGCCGACGCTCACGGCGGTCGGGATGCCCACGCCGCCCAGCATCGCGCCCAGGGACCGGCCGATCAGCGGCTCGGCGACGTACCCGACCAGCAGCCCGGTGACGGTGATGCCCAGCTGCGCGCCGGACAGCATGAACGAGGTGCGGCGGGTGACCCCCAGCGCCCGCTCGGCCGCGGTGTCACCGCCCTGGGCACCGACGGCCAGCGCCGAGCGGTCGACCGCCATGTAGGCGAACTCCTGGGCCACGAAGTACGCGGTCACCGCGGTGATCGCCAGGACCACCAGCACGCCCAGCAGCAGGGTGAGCACTTCCGTCACCGGCCGCGCACCTGCTCACCGGAGGTGGGGTGCGCGGCCTGGGTTCTGTGACTTGTGCTCATGGCTCTCTTCGACGGGGGTGGGTCGGCGCGGACGCGCTGCCTCGACGTCCAACGCGCGGGTGGGCGGCGCGGTTCCACCCGAGGTGGTGCGGCTGCCACCCACCCCGTCCACGACTGCGGTGCCCCCGGCAGGATTCGAACCTGCGACACACGGTTTAGGAAACCGATGCTCTATCCCCTGAGCTACGGGGGCCTGGGCGCACTCGACGCGCCCCCGACCGACGCCCGAGAGGCTATCGGGTGGCCGCCCGGGAACCCCGGCCGGACCCGACTCGTCGGCGCAGAAGAGCGACGACGCTGCTCCCCAGGGTTACGGTGCTACGACGAACGTCGCGCTCCGGCAACGACGCCGGGGATGACGGAAGGTGGGTCGCAGCATGGAGACGACAGTGGTCGACGTCCCCGAGAAGGGGCGCTTCGAGGTCCGGCAGGGCGAGCGAGTCGTCGGTCTGGCCAGCTACCACGTCGAGAACGGCCAGATGACGCTCCCGCACACCGAGGTGGACCCCTCCCTGGGCGGCCAGGGCATCGGGAAGGCGCTGGTCGCCGGCGTCCTCACCGCTGCCCGCGAGCGGGGTCTGACCGTGCTCCCCTACTGCTCCTTCGTCCGGCACTACATCCAGCAGCACCCCGAGACGACCGATCTCGTGGCCCCGGCGGACCGGCCGCACTTCGGCCTGGCGACCGCCGCCCACTGAGCGGACCGGTCCGGGCGGCGACCTAGGCTGCGCGGATGCCCGAGGGCCACACCCTGTTCCGCCTCGCGCGGGAGCAGTCGATCCTGTTCGCCGGCCGACCGGTGCACGTCACCAGCCCGCAGGGCCGGTTCGACGCCGGCGCCGCGCTGCTCGACGGTCGGGTGCTGGACGAGGTCTTCTCCTACGGCAAGCACCTGTTCGCCCGCTTCGGCGGCGACCACCTGCACGTGCACCTGGGCCTCTACGGCTCCTTCACCACGGGTGCGGGCATGCCGCCGCCCCCCCGGGGAGCGCTGCGGATGCGCTGGGAGGCCGACGGTCCCGATGGCGCCGGCGTGTGGACCGACCTGCGCGGACCCACCGCCTGCGAGGTGCTCCCCGCCCCCGAGGTGGACCGCATCCTCGACCGCCTCGGTCCCGACCCGCTGCGCCCCCGCGCCGACGGAGCCGCGGCCCTCCGTCGCATCTCCGCCAGCCGGACGGCGATCGGCGCGCTGATCATGGACCAGGCCGTGCTGGCCGGCGTCGGGAACGTCTACCGGGCGGAGATCCTCTTCCGGCACCGGGTGTCCCCCTTCCGGCCCGGTCGCCAGGTCGACGCCGACCTCTGGGCCGCCATGTGGGCCGACCTGGTCACCCTGATGCGGGCCGGTGTCCGGATGGGCCGGATCGTCACCACCCGCCCCGAGGACCGGTCGCGGCGCAGCGGTGCCGTTCGCCGCGAGGACGCGCACTACGTGTACCGGCGCACCGGTCTCCCCTGCCGGATCTGCGGCACGGAGGTGCGTACGCAGGTCATGGTGGGCCGCAACCTGCACTGGTGCCCGGTCTGCCAGGCGGTCTGATCAAGGCATCGCCGGCACCCGGCTGGCACCCGGCTCCGGCGTGTACGTTCGCGCCACGATGAGATCGGCATCACGATGGGTGGTCCCCGCTCTCGCCGTCGGCGCCGCCCTGCTCGGTGCTCCGGCGACGGCGACGGCTGCCCCCGTGGAGACCTCCGGCTTCCTGCGGACCGTCGGGTACGACGTCTCCCACCCGCAGTGCGGCACGGACCTGCCGGACGACGCCGCGTTCGCCGTCGTCGGGGTCAACGGTGGCCTGGCCACCCGGACCAACCCGTGCCTGGCCGACCAGCTGACGTGGGCGGCCGGCTCCTCCGGCGTGGTCCCCGGCCAGCCGGCGCTGCAGCTGTACCTCAACACCGCCAACCCCGGTCAGCTGCGCGACCAGGTCGTCACCTGGCCCTCCGGCGGCGAGACGCCCTACGGACGGTGCGACGGCGGCAACTCGATGGCCTGCTCGTGGCAGTACGGCTGGGAGCGGGCACGCACCAGCGTCGAGGCCTTCTTCCGTCCCGCGGCGCGGGCGGCCCGGCTGGACAGCCGGCCGCAGCGCTACACGTGGTGGCTGGACGTGGAGACGATGAACACCTGGCAGACCGGGTCCGACGACGCACGCGCCCGCAACCGCGCCGCCCTCGAGGGCATGGCCGAGTACCTGACCGACGAGGACGGCCGGGTCGGCCTGTACTCGACCGGCTACCAGTGGGCCCAGATAGTCGGCGAGGTGCCCGACGACAGCCCGCTGGCCGGTCTGCCCAGCTGGCTGGCCGGCGCGACGTCGCTCAGCGGCGCCGTGGCGGCCTGCGAGCGGTCACCGCTGGTGCCCGACGGCGAGGTGGAGCTCACCCAGTACGTGCCGGACGACCTCGACCGCAACCACGCCTGCCGCTGAGCCACCCCGCGCCGGAGCAGGTCAGACGGCGCCCTTGTCCGGGTCGCCGGCCGGCAGCGCCGAGAGCCGGCGCACGTCCGGCGGAGCCGCCAGCTTGTCGGCCAGTGCCGCCCCCAGCGTGGTCAGCGCCTCCGCCTTGCCGTGCGCCCGGAGCGCGTCCGGGCTCTCCCACCGCTCCACCATGACGAAGACGCCGTCGCCCTCGTGCAGGGCGTACAGCTCGCAGCCGGGCTCGGCGTGCACCTTCGGGACCGCGGCCAGGATGGCCTCCCGGACGGCGTCCACCGCGTCCGGCCGTGGGGTGATCGTGGCGACGACGACGACGGGCACGGGTGCCTCCTGGGGCGACGGGGATGGGCCGATCGGACGCCAGCTCTGGTGGAGCGGCTCCGGCGGGGCCAGGATGCCAGTCGTGGCCGACGACGGAACTCCCCCTCCCCCCTCGTCCGCCCATCCCCTGCGCGTGGCGGTCATCGGCGCCGGACCGGCCGGGATCTTCGCCGCCGATGCCCTGACCCGGCAGAGCGACGTCCCGGTCGCGATCGACCTCATCGACCGGCTGCCGACGCCGTTCGGGCTGGTGCGCCACGGCATCGCGCCCGACCACCCGAAGATGCGCGCCATCCGGGACACGCTGCACCGCAGCCTCGACCACCCGCTGGTCCGGTTCGTCGGCAACGTCGAGATCGGCACCGACATCACGCTCGACGAGCTCCGGCGGCACGTCGACGCCGTCGTCTACACCTACGGTGCCGCGCTGGACCGGCAGCTGGGCATCGAGGGCGAGGACCTCCCGGGCAGCCTGGCCGCCACCGAGTTCGTCTCCTGGTACTGCGGCCACCCCGACGCCGACCGCGGGCGGGTGGAGGCCGCGCTCGCCGGCGCCCGCTCCGCGGTGGTGGTCGGGGTCGGCAACGTCGCCCTCGACGTCGGCCGGGTCCTGGCCCGCACCGCCGCCGAGCTGGAGCCCACCGACATGCCGCAGCACGTGCTCGACGCGCTCGCCGCGGCGCCGATCGAGGAGGTCACCGTGCTCGGCCGGCGCGGCCCCGCGCAGGCCACCTTCACGACCCAGGAACTGCGCGAGCTCGACGGGCTGGCCGACGCGACCGTGCTGGTCGACCCGGCCGAGCTGGAGCTCGACCCCGGCAGCGAGGAGCGGGCGGCCGCCGACCGGAACGTCAGCCGCAACCTCGCCGTCCTCCGCGGCTGGGCCGACCACACCGCCACGGCCGGTCGCGTGCGGCTGCGGCTGCGCTTCTTCCGCCGCCCGGTGCGGCTGCTCGGCACCGACCGGGTGACCGGCGTCGAGGTGGAGCGCACCGCGGTCGACGGCGACGGCCGGGCCGTGGGTACCGGCGAGCTGGAGGTCGTCCCCGCCGACCTCGTGGTGCGCTCGGTCGGCTACCGGGGCACGCCGCTGCCGGGGCTGCCCGTGGACGAGCGCTCGGGGACGGTCGCGAACGAGGCCGGGCGGGTGCTGCGCGACGGCCACCCCTCCCCCGGGGAGTACGTGGCCGGCTGGATCAAGCGGGGCCCGACCGGGGTGGTCGGGCACAACAAGCACGACGCGCGGGAGACGATCGCCGGGCTGCTGGCCGACGCCGCGGACGGCACGCTGCTGGTGCGCGGACCGGTCGACGACCTCGTGGCGACGCTGCAGGCCCGCGGCGCGGAACCGCTGCTGCTGGAGAACTGGCGAGCGATCGACGCCGCCGAGCAGTCCCTCGGCGCCACCCGCGGGCGGGCCCGCACCACGATGCACGAGCGGGAGTCGCTGCTGGCCGCCGCCCGCGCCGCGGCCGCCGGGAGCTAGCCGACCGCGCGGATCAGCGCCTCCGCCTCCGACGTCGAGGAGGCGGCGGCGAACCGGATCTTCGCCTCGGTGTCGGGCTCCAGCCGCAGCGGCCGGCCGGCCGGGTCGAGAGCGGCCCCGCCGGCGGCCAGCAGCACCCCGAGGCCGCCGGCGACGTCGTGCACGTGGGTGCCGCTGCGGTCCAGGTCGTGCCATGCCGCCGCCGCGCCGTCGGCCACCAGGCACAGGTCCACCGCGGTGCAGCCGGTCACCCGGATCCGCCGGACCGTCGACGGCACGGCGACCGTCTGCCCGGACGGCCCGCTGGGGACGACGACGGTGCTGCCCGGCCGGGGCGCGATCGGCACCCCGTCCCGCTCGGCACCGATCCCGTGCACGCCCGTCCACCGCCGGCCCGAGGCCAGGTCCGCCACCAGGCCCGCCACCGGGACCCCGTCGTGCACCAGGGCCGCCGAGAACGCCCACGGCGGCATGCCCGCGGAGAAGTTGCCGGTGCCGTCGAGCGGGTCGAGCACGATCCACGGGTCGGAGGCGGTGACCGGGCTGTCGCGGCGCTCCTCGCTCAGCACGGTGACCCCGAGCGCCCCCAGCACGTCCACCGCAGCGGCGTGCGCG
Organism: Blastococcus saxobsidens; assembly: GCF_002938435.1. Classification (GTDB taxonomy): domain Bacteria; phylum Actinomycetota; class Actinomycetes; order Mycobacteriales; family Geodermatophilaceae; genus Blastococcus; species Blastococcus saxobsidens. Next base: position 215,981 of record NZ_POQT01000001.1, on the reverse strand, counting down.
GCCTCGTCGGCGGCCAGCGAGGGGCTGCCGTCGTCCTTGGTCCGCTCCTCGCCGCTGTCGCGGGCCAGCCCGACGGCGATCTCCACCCGGCTGGCCGCCAGCGCCGCGAGGTAGCGGAACCGGTCGGCCAGGGCTGAGCCCTCGCCGGGGCCGACGACGGCGCGGCACCGGTCGGTGCTGCCGTGCCGCACCTGGGCGCAGCCCCAGCCCATGGCCAGCGCTCGCACGGCCGGGTGCTCCAGCGGCACCCCCGACCGCCGCAGCACCACCGCCTCGGCGAAGCCCTCGGGGTGCCACTGCCGGCGCACGAGCGCCGCGGCCTGCCCCCCGTCCACCAGCACGCGCAACCGCGGGTCGTGCACCGCGGGCGCCAGCGCCTCGGGCGACATCCCCAGCGACAGCGCCGCCTCCCGGATCTCCGCGCCGCTGACCGCCACCCGCAGCTCGCCGTCGGGCACGGGCCGGCGCCGGAGGAACCAGTGCTCAGCCACTGTTGCGCAGCGCGGTCGCGATGCCGTTGATCGTCAGCTGGATGTTGCGGCTGGTCAGCTCGTCGTCCTCCCCGCTCCGGCGCCGCCGCAGCATCTCCACCTGCAGGTGGTGCAGCGGCTCCAGGTAGGGGAAGCGGTTGCGGATCGACCGGGCCAGCGAGGGGTTGTCGGCCAGCAGCTGGTCGTCACCGGTGACGGCGAGGGTCATCCGGCAGGTGCGCTCGTGCTCGGCGGTGATCCGATCGAACACCCGCGCGCGCAGCTCCTCGTCGGGTACCAGCTCGGCGTAGCGCGCGGCCAGGCCCAGGTCGGTCTTGGCCAGCACCATGCCCATGTTGGACAGCACGGTGCGGAAGAACGGCCACCGCCGGTGCAGGTCGCGCAGCCGCTCCAGCCGCTCGGCGGAGTCGCCCACCCACTCCTCCAGCGCCGACCCGGTGCCGTACCAGCCGGGCAGCATGATCCGCGTCTGCGACCAGCTGAACACCCACGGGATCGCGCGCAGGTCGGCGATGGAGTTCCCGGCCTTGCGCGACGGCGGGCGGCTGCCGATGTTCAGCTCGGCCAGCTCGCCGATGGGGGTGGCGGCCCGGAACCACTCGACGAAGCCCGGCGTCTCGTGCACCAGCTCCCGGTAGGCGCGCTGCGCGCCGCCGGCCAGCTCGTCGAGCAGCGCGTAGGCGTCCTCGGCGTCGTCGCCGAGCCCCTCGACGTCGAGCAGCGTGGACTCCAGCGTGGCGGCGACCAGCGCCTCCAGGTTCCGTCGGGCGAGGTCGGGGTCGGCGTACTTGGCCGCGATGACCTCGCCCTGCTCGGTGATCCGCAGCGCACCGGCCACCGCGCCCGGCGGCTGGGCCCGGATCGCCTCGTAGCTCGGCCCGCCTCCACGACCGACGGTGCCGCCCCGGCCGTGGAACAGCCGCAGCCGCACCCCCTCGTGGCGGGCCAGCTCCACCAGCTCCAGCTCCGCCCGGTACAGCGCCCAGTTGGCGGCGAGGTAGCCGCCGTCCTTGTTGCTGTCGGAGTAGCCGAGCATGACCTCCTGCACGTTGCCCCGGTTGCCCAGCAGCGCCCGGTAGAGCGGTTGGTCGAGCATCGCGCCCAGCGTGCTCGCCGCGCTCTGCAGGTCGCCGATCGTCTCGAACAGCGGCGAGATGCCCACCGGGCACGTGGGGCCGTCGGCGCCCGCCGGGTCGAGCAGGCCCACCTCCTTGAGCAGGACGGCGACCTCGAGGACGTCGCTGACCGACTCGCACATGCTGATCACGTAGTTCGGGATCGTCCGCGGCCCCAGCAGCGCCACCCGTTCGGCCGCGGCGAGCAGCACGTCGAGCTCCGTGCGCGCCTCCTCCGACAGCTCCGCGTCGGGGCGGACCAGCGGACGGCGCAGGGTCAGCTCCCCGGCCAGCAGCTCCACCCGGGCGGCCTCGTCGAGGGCCGTGTAGTCGTCGCACACCCCGGCCCAGGCCAGCAGCTCGCCGACGACCTGCTCGTGCACCGACGAGTTCTGCCGCAGGTCCAGCCCGCAGAGGTGGAAGCCGAACACCTCCACCGCCTCGCGCAGCCGCAGCAGGCGGTCGTCGGCGAGCGAGCCGGCACCGTGGCTGCGCAGCGAGGCGTCGACCACGTCGAGGTCGGCGCGCAGCTCGTCCGGCTCCTCGTACGGCGGCAGCCCCGGCACCGGCTGGGCGCCGCCCGGCACGGAACCCAGCACCCGGGCCGCAGTCGCGGCCAGCCGCGCCGAGATGCCGGTCAGCGCCCGCCGGTAGGGCTCGTCGGCGCGGAACGGGGAGTCGTCGCGCGAGGCGTCGGCCAGCGCGTACAGCTGCGGGGTGGGGGTGACCAGCCGGTCGGACATCGACAGCTCGTTGCGCAGCTCGGCCAGCTCGCCCAGGTGGTGGCCCAGCGCCGTGTCCGCCTGCCGCGTGGTGGCCCGCCGCAGCGCCTCGGCGGTGACGAACGGGTTGCCGTCGCGGTCGCCGCCGATCCAGGAGCCGGGCAGCAGCATCGGCCGGCGCAGCAGCCCGGCCCCGGGCCACCGCTCCTCGACCGCCCGCCGCAGCTCGGCGTTGATGGCCGGGACGACGTCGAACAGCGACAGCTCGTAGTAGCGCAGCGCCTCGTCGATCTCGTCCTGCAGCCGCAGCCGGGACAGCCGCAGCAGCGCCGTCTGCCAGAGGGTCAGGACCGAGCGCCACAGCTGCGCCGACCACGCGTCGTCGACGTCGCCGTCGACCGCGCGGTCGCGCTGCCGGATCAGCTCGGTGATCTGGCGCTGCACCTGGAAGACGGTCTTGCGGCGCACCTCGGTGGGGTGCGCGGTGACCACCGGGCAGACGAGGGCTCCGGCGAGCTCGCGGGCGACGTCGTCGGCGGGGAGGTCGGCCCGGTCCAGCAGCGCGAAGGTCGCCGCCAGGCTGCCCTTCTGCGGGGGTGAGCCGGCGCGACGGTGGTGCCTCCGGCGGCGCTCGTGGTGGATGTCCTCGGCGAGGTTGGCCAGCACGGAGAAGTGGCTGAACGCCCGGATGAGGTGGTTGGCCGACCGCACGTCGAGCTCGGCCAGCCGGTGGGCCAGCTCCACCCGGTCGACCTCCGAGCGGCGGATGCGGAAGGCCTCCCGGCGCGTGGACTCGACGAGGTCGAGCACGTCGGGACCGGCCTGCTCGCCGATCACCTCACCGAGGACCCGCCCCAGCAGGCGGATGTCCTCGCGCAGCGGCAGCTCGTCGGCGCGCTCGTCCGGCGGGGGGCTGTCGGCGTGGGAACGGAGGTCGGCGACGTCGACTGTGGCTTCGGACACACGTGCAGTATCCGACCCTCGTGTGACGGGGAGGCTACGGCCCCGCCCCGAATCCCACCCGGTGCTCGCGACGGGCGGGACTCGGGGTCCGCCGTCAGTCGCGCTCGAGCTCCTGCAGGCACTGGGCGGCCAGCTGGTCCCCGGCTGCGGCTCCCAGGCGGAACTGCTCGACGGCGCCCTCGAGGTCCCCGCGATCGGCCAGCAATACCGCCAGGTTCTGGTGGCAGTACGGGTCCCCGGCGGCGATGCCGCTGCGGTAGGCCTCCTCGGCGGCCTCCTCGTCGCCCAGCTCCTCGCGGTAGAGGTTGCCCAGCGGCAGCCAGGCCACCTGCTCCCCCAGCTTCGCGCCGCGCTCGAGCACCGAGCGCGCCTCGGCCGAGCGGCCGGTCTCGCGCAGCAGGTGCGCGAGGTCGGCGCGGGCGGCCGGGAAGTGGTGCTGCCCGGCGCGCAGGTCCGCCTCGAGCGACGGGTCCAGGCTGGAGCACCAGCGCCAGCAGGCGACGACGGCGGCGGCCTCCTCGTCGCCGGCCGCGGCGAACTCCTCGGCCACCGCCATGGCCTGCTCCCGCTCGCCCTGGTCGCGCAGCAGGAAGGCCAGCTGCAGACCGCCCTCGAGGTCGCCGGCGGCCGCGGCACCCCGGTAGGCGCGCATGGCACCGGCCAGGTCGCCGAGGTCCTCCAGCACCAGGCCGAGGTTGCGCCAGGCGTCGGCCTCGCCGCCGCGCAGCGCGATCTCGTAGGCGTCGACCGCCTCCTCCCAGCGGTCCTGCGCGGCGAGCGAGTTGCCGAGGTTGTAGGCGGCGACGCTGTCGCCGAGGTCGAACGCGCGACGGAAGCACGCCTCGGCGTCGGCCTGCCGGCCGGCGTCGGCGAGATCGCAGCCGAGGTCGATGAGCGCATCGGCGTCATCGGAGGCGAGCAGCCGCCGCAGCCGCACGTCGAGGTCCTCGGTCATGCCGCCGATGATCAGGGCCGCAGGGCCCCCTGCGCTGCCCCCTGCGGCGCCACCTCACCCCAAGGGAGCGGCCGGGAGCCGATCGGTCACCCGATCAGCTGTCCCGGCCCCCGACGACGGCGCGCCCGTCAGCTCCCGAACGCCTCGCGCCAGGCCGGCAGCAGGCGGTCCCGCGTCCACTCCAGGTAGGGCTGCTGCTGGTCCCCGCCGATCTGCACGAGGGCCAGGTGGGTGAAGCCGGCGTCCGCGTACTCCTTGGCGCTCTCGATCACGGCCTCGACGTCGTCCCCGCACGGGATGCTGCCCTCGACGTCCTCCTCGCGGACGAACGAGCTCGCCGCGTCGAAGGCGCTCGGCCCGGGCAGCTCGGCGTTCACCTTCCAGCCGAGGCCGAACCAGCGGAACAGGCTGTGGGCCCGGGTCACGGCGGCCGCCTTGTCGGTGCCGTAGCTGATCGGCATCTGGGCGACCTTCGGCTTCCCCGCGCCCCCGGCCGCCTCGAAGGCCTCCACCAGCTCGGACAGCGGATCGGTCGCGACCAGCACGTCGGCGAGCTCACCGGCGATGGTGGCCGCCTGCTTCCCGCCGGCGGCGAAGCCGATGGGTACCCGCGTGTCCGGGAGGTCCCAGAGCTTGGCCGACTCGACGTCGAAGTGCTCGCCGCGGAAGTTGGTGTGGCCCTCGCCGTCGAACAGGTCCCGGATGATCTGCAGCGCCTCCATGATCATCTCGTGGCGGACGTCGGCCGGCGGCCAGCCGGCGCCGACGACGTGCTCGTTGAGGTTCTCGCCCGCACCCAGGCCCAGGGTGAACCGGCCACCGGACAGGATCTGCAGCGTCGCGGCCTGCTGGGCCACCACGACCGGGTGGTAGCGGAAGATCGGGCAGGTCACGTAGGTCATCAGCGGGATGCGGCTGGTCGCCTGCGCCGCCGCCCCGAGGGTCACCCACGCGTTCGGCGAGTGACCCATCTCGTCCAGCCACGGGAAGTAGTGGTCGCTGCTGACGGCGAAGTCGAACCCGACCTCCTCCGCCCCCACCACGTGGCCGACGAGGTCCTTCGGCCCGGCCTGCTCCGTCATCATCGTGTAGCCCAGCTGCATGCCCATGCGGCGCGGCTACCCCGGGTCGGTTACGGCCAACCGGGTCAGCCGCGCCCGGCCTCCAGCGCCTCCCGCAGCCTGGTCTTCCCGCTCGTGCGCAGCAGCGCGCCGGCGTAGATCCGCCCGCCGATCCGGACCGCCGCGACGATCGCCACCAGCATGATGACGACGGCGACGGCGATCTCCCAGACCGCGACCTCCCCGGCGGCCTGCCGGACCGGCATGACCAGTGGAGACAGACCGGGCACGTAGGACGTGACCACGGCCATCGTGCCCGCGGGGTCCGACGCGGCCTGGAGGCCGATGAAGAAGCCGACCACCAGCAGCAGGATCATCGGGGTGAGCACGCTGCCGAGGTCCTCCTGCCGGCTGACCAGCGACGCCGCCATGGCGAAGATCGCCGCGTAGAACGCGTAGCCGAGGACGAACCAGAGGACCACCGAGACCACCGTGCCGACGAGGTCCCCCGGCACCGCGACGAGGTCGAAGGCCAGCGCCCCGGCGACGCCGATGACGCCGATGATCACGATCTGCGCCAGGCCCAGGACGCCCAGGCCGATGATCTTGCCGGCCAGCAGCTGCCAGGGGCGCATGGTCGCGAGCAGCAGCTCGACCACCCGGCTGGACTTCTCCTCCACCACGCCCTGCGCGATGAACTGGCCGAACATGATCAGCAGGCCGTAGAGCAGGACCACGCCGATGATCGCGACGAGGACCTGCTCCTGCTCGGCCTCGTCGTCCTCACCGCTCAGCGCGGTGACCTCCACCTCGGGCACGGCCGCGAGGTCGACGCCGGCCTCGGCCAGCTGCTCGGCGACCGCGATGCCGGCGACGGCGGCGTTCACGACCGCCTCCATGGTCGGGCTGCGGTCCCGGAGGAGGAGCTCGGGCGCCGGCCCGGACGCCAGCAGCGCGCCGTCGACCTCCCCGGCCTCCACCGCGGCGCGGGCGGCGTCCTCGTCGTCCAGCTCCACGACCGTGACGTCGACACCGACCGCCTCGCCCTGCGCCTCGACGGCGGCGGCCACCGCGGAGCCGTCCCCCACGATGCCGAGTCGCCGCTCGTCGCTCCCGGAGCTCATGAGCACCTGGAAGAACAGGAGCCCGAGCAGCAGCAGGATGGTGACGCCCAGGCCGACGAGGAAGTTCTTGTCCCGCAGCCGGGTGGAGATCTCCCGGCCGGCGACGAGCCGGACCAGCTCGCCGCTGCCCGGGCCGCGCTCGGTGCTGCTGGGCGCACTCACGCCGCCACCTCCTCGTCGGTGCGCGGGTCGGCGACCGCGCCGCGGAACAGCTCGACCAGGGTGGGTTCGCGCCAGGCGAAGTGCGTCACCCGCCCGGTGCGCAGCGCGGCGGCCAGCACCGCCTGGTCGTCGGCCCCGTCGGGGAGCTCGAGCAGCGTGTCCCCGGCCTGCTCGGACACCACCCGGGTCCCGGGCAGCGCGGCCGCCCAGCCGGGCGCGGCGTCCGGCACCACGACCCGCAGCAGCCGGCCGGCCTCCCGGCGGCGAAGCTCCTCCACGGTCCCGGTGGCGACCATGCGCCCCCGGGCGAGGATGCCGACGGAGTCGCACAGCCGTTCCACGAGGTCCAGCTGGTGGCTGGAGAAGACGACGGGAACGCCGGTCCGGACCTGACTCAGCAGCGCCTCGGCGAGCGAGTCGACGCCGACGGGGTCGAGGCCGGAGAACGGCTCGTCGAGGATCAGCACCTCGGGCCGGCTCACCAGCGCGGCGGCCAGCTGGACGCGCTGCTGGTTGCCCAGCGACAGCTTCTCGACGGCGTCGCCGCGGCGGGCACCGAGGCCCAGCCGCTCCACCCACTCCGCGGAGGCGCGGGCCGCGGCGGCGGCATCCAGGCCGTGCAGCCGGGCGAAGTAGGTGATCTGCTCCCCGACCTTCATCTTCGGGTAGAGCCCGCGCTCCTCCGGCATGTAGCCGACCCGGCGGCGGGTCCGCTGGTCCAGCGGGCGCCCCTGCCAGCGGACCTCGCCGGCCTCGGGCACGACCAGGCCCATGGCGATGCGCATCGTGGTGGTCTTGCCCGCGCCGTTGGAGCCGCAGAACCCGAACATCGATCCCGGCTGCACCGTGAAGCCGACGTCGTCGAGCACCTGGTTCGCGCCGTAGCTCTTGCGGAGCCCGTCGAACTCGAGCACCTGTCCTCCTGCCGTCGTGGGACCCGCTCCGGACCTTAGCGGTGCTCCGGACCTGTCCCGTACCGGTACTCCCCTCGGGCGGGCCGCCCGCCGGACCCGCGTGGACGCTGCCGGCCGCGGGTGAACGGACGGCGAACCCGTCGCCTCGCGGGGAGCGCGCCGGTGCGGTGTCATCGGGCCATGAGCGAGCGCGACGGCGTGGCGCAGCCACCCACCGGTGTCGACCTGGAGCAGCTGCGCAGCGCCGCGGCCGGCTGCCGGGCGTGCGAGCTGTGGCAGGACACCACCCAGACGGTCTTCGGCGAGGGCCCCGAGACGGCCCGGGTCGTGCTGGTCGGCGAGCAGCCCGGCGACCAGGAGGACCGGAAGGGCGAGCCGTTCGTCGGCCCGGCCGGACGGCTGCTGGACAAGGCGCTCGGCGACGCCGGGATCGACCGCGCGACGGCGTACGTGACCAACGCCGTCAAGCACTTCGGCCACACGCTCAAGGGCAAGCGGCGCATCCACCAGACGCCGGGCGCCGAGCACCTGCGGGCCTGCCGGCCGTGGCTGGAGGCGGAGTTCGCCGTCCTGCAGCCGGAGGTGGTCGTGGCGCTCGGCGCGACCGCGGCGAAGTCGCTGATCTCGCCGTCGTTCCGGATCACCCGCGAGCACGGGCAGCTGATGCCGTGGACGCCGCCGGGCGTGCGCGCCGCCGAGGCCGCGCTGCCGGAGGCCGACCAGGACGAGGACGCCCCGCACCAGACCTGGATCCTCGCCACCACCCACCCGTCGGCGATCCTGCGCACGCCCGACGAGGCCCGGGACGCCGCCTACGCCACCCTCGTCGCCGACCTGACCGTGGTCGCTCGCGCGCTCGCCTGAGGGCGGGTCCGGACCCCGACCCCGGGGAAGTCGTCGTCCGGACGGCCGATCGGGGCGCTACTTTCCCGAAGCAGCGCTGTCGGTGTCCACCGCCGAGCGCGAGGCGCTGAAGAGCCAGAACGACGGGACGAGCAGGGCGACGGCGACCATCGCCAGCACGACCACGACCCCGCCCGACACCATCGCGACGGTCACCCCGGCGGCGCTGGCCAGCGCCCCCGCCCGCAGGTCACCGAGCCGCGGGCCGCCGGCCACGACCACCAGGAAGACGCCCTGCATGCGCCCGCGCATGTCGTCGGGGGCGGCCAGCTGCAGCATCGAGGACCGCAGCACCGCGCTGACCATGTCGCCGGCCCCGGCGACGGCGAGGAAGAGCACCGCCAGCCACAGCGAGCCCGCGTAGCCGAACCCGATGATCGCCACGCCCCACACCACGATCGCGACGAGGACGGCCGCGCCCTGCCGGTCCATCCGTGACACCCAGCCCGACGTGAGCCCCATGACCAGCGCGCCGATCGAGACCCCGGCGAACAGCCAGCCCAGGGCGTTCGGCGAACCGGCGAAGCGGGTGGCCTCCAGCTCCGGGAACACCGCCTGGGGCCAGGCGAAGAGCATCGCGATGACGTCGACGACGAAGGTCATCAGCAGGACCGGCTGGGTGCGCAGGAAGGCGAAGCCCTCCCCCACGCCGCGCACCGCGGCGCCCAGCCGCACCACCCCGGCCCGGCCGCCGGGCGGCAGCGCCGGCAGACCGCGCAGCAGCAGCGCCGCGACGAGGAAGCCGACCGCGTCGATGACGTAGGTGAGGAACAGCTCGCCGCTGGCGATCAGCACGCCGGCCAGCAGCGGCCCGGCGATCACGCCCACCTGCCGCACGGTCATCGCCAGCGCGTTGGCCGCCGGCACCAGCGGGATCCCGACGACGGCGGGGATGGCGGCGCTGCGGGCGGGCTGGTTCACCGCGGCGAAGCCCGACACGAAGGCGGTCAGGACCCACAGCAGCGCGAGGTCGCCGCCGCCGGGCAGGAGCGCCTGGACGGCGAGCAGCGCACTGGTGACGGCAGCGCCGGTCGAGGTGATCAGCATCAGCCGCCGCCGGTCCATGACGTCGGCGATCGCACCGCCGAGCAGCCCGAACACCATCAGCGGGACGAGCGCGACCAGCGACGTCACGCCCACGAAGAAGCTGTCGCCGGTCAGCGCGTAGACCTGGAACGGGACGGCGACCAGCGTCATCTGCTGGCCGATCATCGTCAGCGCCACCCCGCCGAAGAGCCGCCGGTAGGCGGGGATCCGCAGCGGGGTCGTGTCGACGGCCCAGCCGCGGCGACGGCGCACCGGCTCGGGGACCGGCTCCTCGATCGCGCGGCCGCCCTCGACCGGGTCGACCGGGTCCAGCGGGTCCTGCGGGTCCTGCGGAGGGCTCACGGGGCGAGCCGCTGGACGATCCAGCCGCCACCCTCGGCCTCGTCGAGCACGAACCGCAGCCGGTCGTGCAGCCGGTCGCCGCCGCCCTGCCAGAACTCCACCCGCTCGGGGACCACGCGGTACCCACCCCAGGCCGCCGGCCGGGGCAGCGGCCCCTCCGGCGTCTGGGCGTCGAGCAGCCGCACCCGTTCGGCGAGCTCCTCGCGGGAGCCGACGACCGTCGACTGCACCGACGCCGCCGCCGCGAGCTGGGCGCCGCGCGGGCGGGGGTCCCAGAGCCCGTCGGAGGCCGTCCCACCGATGCGCTCCACCCGGCCGGCCACCCGCACCTGGCGCTGCATCGCGTGCCAGGGGAAGACCAGTGCCGCCCGCGGGTTCACCGCCAGCTGGGCGCCCTTGGTCGAGGCGTAGCTGGTGCCGAACACGAACCCCGAGGTGTCGTAGCCCTTCATCAGCACGATGCGGGCGTCCGGCGCACCGTCGGCGTCGGCCGTGGCGACGACGACGGCGTTGGGCTCGGGCAGTCCGGCGGCGACGGAGTCGGCGAACCAGCGGTCGAACTGCTCGTGCCACGTGGGCGCGAGGTCGTCCTCCGAGAAGCGGCCGGCGTCGTAGTCGCGGCGCATGCGGGCGAGGTCGGGCACGCCGCCATGGTTCCACCGGCCGCCGCCCCCGGCTCGGACGGGCGCCCAGCGGTTCGCGCCGACGAGGCCGTCAGCGGCGGGCACGCGCGTCGGGCGGCATCCACGCGGCCCCCCGTGTGCCTGGCCGTGGACGACGGCCTAGGGTCGGCAGGCAATCGTGCGCCCCCACGGGCGTATGCAGTCCCGCGCGCAGAGGAGCATGCGAGATGGCCGACGACTTCGTACCCGGCCTGGAAGGCGTCATCGCCTTCGAGACGGAGATCGCCGAACCGGACAAGGACGGCGGTTCCCTGCGTTACCGCGGCGTCGACATCGAGGACCTCGTCGGCAAGGTGACGTTCGGCAACGTCTGGGCCCTGCTGGTCGACGGCAAGTTCGGCCCGGGCCTCCCGCCGGCCGAGCCGTTCCCGATCCCGGTCCACAGCGGTGACGTGCGGGTCGACGTCCAGGCCGCCCTGGCGATGCTGGCCCCCTTCTGGGGCTACCGCCCGCTGCTGGACATCTCCGCCGAGGAGGCCCGCGACCAGCTGGCCCGCGCCGCGGTCATGGCGCTGTCCTACGTGGCGCAGTCCGCCCGTGGCATCGGCACCCCCGCAGTCCCGCAGAAGCGGATCGACGAGGCCTCCACCATCGTCGAGCGCTTCATGGTCCGCTGGCGCGGCGAGCCCGACCCGCGCCACGTCGCGGCCGTCGACGCCTACTGGACCTCGGCCGCCGAGCACGGCATGAACGCCTCCACGTTCACCGCCCGCGTCATCGCCTCCACCGGTGCCGACGTCGCCGCCGCCATGTCCGGCGCCATCGGCGCCATGTCCGGCCCGCTGCACGGCGGCGCCCCCTCGCGGGTGCTGCACATGCTCGACGAGGTCGAGAAGACCGGCGACGCCGAGAAGTACGTGAAGGACCTGCTCGGCCGCAAGGAGCGGTTGATGGGCTTCGGTCACCGCGTCTACCGCGCCGAGGACCCCCGCGCCCGCGTGCTCCGCCGGTCCGCCCAGGAGCTCGGCGCCCCGCGTTTCGAGGCCGCGCTGGCCCTGGAGAACGCAGCCCTCAAGGAGCTGCGCGAGCGGCGTCCCGACCGGCCCGTGGAGACCAACGTCGAGTTCTGGGCGGCCATCGTCCTCGACTTCGCCGAGGTGCCCAGCCACATGTTCACCTCGATGTTCACCTGTGCCCGCACCGCCGGCTGGTGCGCGCACATCCTCGAGCAGAAGGAGACCGGCCGCCTGGTGCGCCCGTCGGCCCGCTACGTGGGCCCGGACTCCCGCAAGCCCGAGGCCGTCGAGGGCTGGGACACCATCAACCACCAGGCCGCCGCGATCTGAAAGAGGACCCCGCCCCACTCACCCCTCGCACGCTCGGGGCGAGCCTCCGGACGGGGCCACGACCGACCGACCTGAGAAGGATTTCCTCCCGGATGAGCATCACCATCCCCGCCGAGCTCCTGCCCGCCGACGGCCGGTTCGGGTGCGGTCCGTCCAAGGTCCGCCCGGAGGCGCTGCGGGCCCTGGCCGGCGACGGGGCGGCGATCATGGGCACCTCGCACCGCCAGGCCCCGGTCAAGAACCTGGTCCGGCGGGTGCGGGAGGGCCTGACGCAGCTGTTCGACCTGCCCGACGGCTACGAGGTCGTGCTGGGCAACGGCGGGACGACGGCGTTCTGGGACGCCGCGCTGTTCGGTCTGATCCGCGACCGCGCCGCCTTCGGCACCTACGGGGAGTTCTCCGCGAAGTTCGCCTCCGGCGCCAAGGAGGCCCCCTTCCTGGGCGACCCGGTGGTCGTCACGGCCGCGCCCGGCTCGCTGGCGCTGCCGACGGCCACCCCGGGCGTCGACGCCTACGCGTGGGCGCACAACGAGACCTCGACCGGGGTGATGGCGCCGATCGCCCGTCCGTCGGGCACCGAGGACGCGCTGGTGCTCGTCGACGCCACCAGTGGTGCAGGTGGCCTGCCGGTCGACGTCTCGCAGACCGACGTCTACTACTTCGCCCCGCAGAAGTCCTTCGCCGCCGACGGCGGCCTGTGGGTGGCCCTGATGTCGGCCGACGCCCTGGAGCGGATCGCCGAGATCAAGGCCTCGGGCCGCTGGGTGCCCGGCTTCCTGGACCTCTCGATCGCGGTGGACAACTCGTCGAAGGACCAGACCTACAACACCCCGGCCGTGGCCACGCTGTTCCTGCTCGCCGACCAGATCGACTGGATGCTCGGCTTCGGCGGGCTCTCGGGTGCGGTCGCCCGCAGCCGCGACTCGGCCGGCCGGCTGTACGGCTGGGCGGAGAAGTCGCCGTACGCGACGCCGTTCGTCGCCGACCCCGAGCACCGCAGCCTCGTCGTCGGCACCATCGACTTCGCCGACACGGTCGACGCCGGTGCCCTGGCGACGACGCTGCGCGCCAACGGCATCGTCGACGTCGAGCCCTACCGCAAGCTCGGCCGCAACCAGCTGCGCGTGGGCATGTTCCCGGCCGTCGAGCCCGACGACGTCACCGCGCTGACCGCGTGCATCGACCACGTGGTCGGGCGGCTCTGACGGCCTCCGCCAGGCACCCAGGAGACGTCGGTACCGTGCTCGTCCCTGGACGTCGGAGCCCCGTCGCCTCCCGCCGGTGCACATCCCGTCCGCAGCTGCCGTCGATCCTCGTCCCCCGCCGGAGGTGAGCGTGGTCCCCGACGCATCGGGTCCCGGCACCGATCTGTTCGCCGCCGGCGGCGAGGCCGGCCGGCTGATGGCCGCCTACGACTGGGCCGCCAGTCCTGTCGGGCCGGTCGACTCGTGGCCGGCGGGGCTCTGCCACGCCGTCCGAACCCTCCTGGTCTCCAGATTCCCCATGGTGCTCACCTGGGGCCCCGAGTTCACCCAGTTCTACAACGACGCGTACGCGCCGTTCATCGGCGCCAAGCACCCCGCGATCGGCGAGGACATCCGCGTCACCCTCGCCGAGGGGTGGGATGCGCTGGGCCCACCCATCGCCCGCGCCATGACGACGCTCGAGGCGTCGTGGCTGCCCGGCCTGCTCCTCCGGCTCGAGCGATCCGGGTACGTCGAGGAGACCTACTTCACCGTCTCGCACGCGCCCGCGTTCGACGACGAGGGCCGGGTCGCGGGCATGCACGGCGTCTGCACCGAGGTAACCGGCCAGATCCTCGGCGAGCGGCGGCAACAGCTCCTGCACGACCTGGCCACCGTCGGCAGCCGGCTCGGCGACGAGCAGGAGACGGTGGCGGCGATGTGCCGCGCGCTCGAGGCGGGCGCGTTGGACGTCCCCTTCGCAGCCGTGTACCTCTCCGCGCCCGGCGAGCCCGGGTTCCGCCGCGTCGCGACCGTGGGCTGCGACGCCCGCCTGCTGCCGGACACCGCCGGCAGCGAGGCCGAGCTGACCGGCGTCGTCGCCGGGCTGGACGTCACCGGCGGCCCCTTCGGTGACCGGGTGACCGACGCGGTGGTGCTCCCGCTCACCGCCACCCGGGACGGCGAGCCGCTGGGCCTGCTGCTCGCCGGCAGGAGCCCCAACCGCGCGCTGGACGCCGAATACCGGTCCTTCTACGAGCTCGTGGCCGGCCAGTTCGCCGGTGTGGTCGTGAACATCCGCGCGTTCGAGTCCGAGCGGCGGCGGGCCGAGTCCCTCGCCGAGCTGGACCGCGCGAAGACGACCTTCTTCTCCGACGTCAGCCACGAGCTGCGCACGCCGCTGACCCTGCTCCTGGGTCCCATCGGCGACGTCCTGGAGAGCAGCCCCCACCCCCTGCCGCCGGACGTGCGCGAGCAGCTGGAGCTGGCGATGCGCAACGGCCGGCGCCTGCAGCGGCTGGTCAACGACCTGCTCGACTTCGCCAGCATCGAGGCCGGGCGGGTGACCCCCGTCCGGGTGCGGACGGACGTCACCACGTTCACCGCCGAGCTCGCCGGCATCTTCCGCTCCGCCGCCGAGCGCGCCGGGCTGCGGCTGACCGTCGACTGCCCCCCGCTGGAGCGGCCCGCCCACGTCGATCCCCGCATGTGGGAGAAGATCGTCGTCAACCTGCTGGCCAACGCGGTCAAGTACACGTTCGTCGGCGGGATCGACGTGACGCTGCGGGACGAGGGCGACTCGTTCTCGCTGGCGGTGTCCGACACCGGCGTCGGCATCGTGGCCGAGGAGCTGCCGAACCTCTTCCAGCGCTTCCACCGCGTCAGCGGGGCCACGGCCCGCACCCGCGAGGGCTCCGGGATCGGCCTGGCGATGGTGCACGAGCTGACCGTGCTGCACGGCGGCTCGGTCGCCGTCGTGAGCGAGCCCGGTCGCGGCAGCACGTTCACCGTCACCCTGCCCTTCGGTGCGCCCGACACCGAGGCGGACGGTCCGACGGCGGTCCCGTCGGAGGCCGCGCGCGGCGAGGCGGCCAGCTGGGAGGACGACACGGCCCGCCCCCGGGACGAGGAGACCGGCGGCTCCGACGGCGCCACGGTGCTGGTCGTCGACGACAACGCCGACATGCGGGCGTACCTCACCCGCCTGCTCGCACCGCACTACTCGGTGCGCACCACCGCCAACGGCGAGGAGGCACTGGCCGCCGTCGCCGCCCGGATGCCGGACCTGGTGCTGACCGACGTGATGATGCCGCGCGTCGACGGCTTCGAGCTGCTGCGCGCGCTGCGGGCGGACCCGGTCACCCGTCCCGTCCCGGTGATCATGCTGACCGCCCGGGCCGGCCAGGAGGCCTCCGTCGAGGGCCTGCAGGCGGGCGCCGACGACTACCTGGCCAAGCCGTTCCGGGCCGCGGAGCTGCTGGCCCGCGTGCGCGTCGTGCTGGAGCGCGCCGGCGGCCGGGCGCTCCCGCCCTCCGTGCCCCTGCCGGACGCGGCCCCGGACCCCGTCCGGGACCCGCTGCCGACCGTGCCCGTGCCCGCCCTCCCCGTGACCCGGCCCGAGCCCGAGGCCCAGGGCGGCCAGGCGCCGGCGCTCCGGTCCGGGGACCCGCACGCCGTGGAGTGGCGGCTGCCCGCGGAGCTCGCCTCGATCCCGGTGGTCCGTCGCCGGCTGCGGGCCCTGATGGCGGGTGCAGGGGTGGACCCCGACCAGTCCTACGACCTCCTGCTGGCTGCCTGCGAGGCGGCGAGCAACGCGATCGAGCACGCCCAGGACCCGGTCGTGCCGGTGATCGACGTCGCCGCCCGGGTGAGCGACGAGCAGGTCGAGATCACGGTGCGCGACCACGGCCAGTGGCGCGAGCGGGTGCCCAGCATGGACCGTGGCCGCGGCTCGACGCTGATGAGCGCGTTCGCCGACGTGACCGCGACGCCCAGCCCCGAGGGCACCCTGGTCCGGATCCGCTCCCCCCGGCTGCGAAGCCGCCCCGCCGGCTGATCCGCGGACGGGTCAGCCCAGCAGCCAGGTGTCCTTGCTGCCGCCGCCCGGCACTCCCGGCCGGCCCGGTCCCTCCTCGGGGGCCACCCGGGTCAGGGCCAGCGGCAGCACGGACGTCGTCGCGCCGGCCACCGAGAACACCCGGAGGTCCACGGCGCGGGGGCGCAGCACGCCGTCGGCCAGGGTGGGGACGGTCGAGGGCTCCAGCGGCTCCCGTGCCACGAAACGGTGCGGGGCCGCGGCGATCTCGCGGCACAGCGCCTCGAGCTCGGCGGCGGAGCAGGCGGGGCCGTGCACGATCCGCCGCCCGCCGTACCCCGCGACCTCCTCGACGTCGAGCTCGTGCAGCCGGCCACGCACCTCCGCCCACGCCGCGGGATCGGCCAGCACCCAGGCCGGGACGGAGTCGAGCAGCGGCTCCTCGCCCAGGTAGAACCGGACCATGGAGGGCACCCAGGCGTAGCCGGCGGCGTCGTCGGCCACGCCGTTGCCCGGCACGTTCGCCAGCCCCAGGCGTCCCGCCCGGACCGCCTCGGTGAGGGCCACGTCCAGCGGCACGTCGGCACCGATCCGGTACGCGCCGGAGGTCGCGTCGTCGAAGCGCCGGTACAGCACGTCCACCGGCACCCGCTGCCCGCCGACGGCCGCCTCGAGACCGCCGTCGCCGCGCGGCCACAGGTCACCGGCGCGGACCAGCGGCACGTCGAGGGCGGCGGCCAGCACCTGGTGCTCGAACCACGCGCCGTCGGACTCGCCCTGGGTGAGGAGCGCGATCCGCGGCGCACCCGGGGTCCCGGGCGGTGCGGCGTCGGCCAGCGCCCGGGCCAGCAGCGGGATCGCCTCGGCGGGGTCGGCGACCGGCCGCCCGACGGCGCCGAACAGCTCCGGCGTCACCGTTCGGGCGCTGTCGCGGTTGGCCAGCGCGTAGCCGATGCCCGAGGGCACCTGCAGGTTGTCCCGGACCACGACCCATCGGCCGTCCGTCGACCGCACGACGTCGGTGGCCGCCACGGTCGCCCGTCGCTGACCGGGCCACGCCCGGGAGACCGACTCGGGATCCCGCCCCGGGCTGTGCTCGACCGCCCACCCCGGGAGCACGCCGGCCCGCACGATCTCGGCGGCGCGGTCGGCGTCGCCGCGGCGGCGTCCGGCCGGCCGGTAGGCGTCGGCGAGGAAGGCGTCCAGCGCACGGTGCCGCTGCACGATGCCGGCCGACAGCGTCGCCCAGCTCCGCGCCCCGACCAGCCGGGGGACGGGGTCCATGGGGACCGGGCGCAGCTCCTGCCGGCCGTCCACCCACACCGACGTGGCGACGCCGAGCGCCTCGCGGCGCGCGGCCAGCTCGGTGTCGGCGTCGGCCAGCCCGTCGCGGCCGATCCGCTCCAGGGCAGCCGCCAGCGACACCCACCCGCTGCGCGGCCGGCCGTCCGGACCGACGGCCTCGTCGGTGCGCACAGGTGGGTATCCGGCGAACAGCTCCCCGCTCACAGCCAACGATCGAACCAGGCGGCCAGGCGGCGGCCGAGCTCCACCACGTTCTCCCGGCCGACGACGGCGTGACCCTCGCCGGCGAAGAGCAGCAGGTCGCTGCACGCGCCGCGGGCCTGCAGCGCCTGGTGCGCCTGCACCGACTCGGCGACCGGCACGTTGGTGTCCCGGTCCCCGTGGGCGAGCAGCACCGGGGCGGTGACCCGGTCCAGCGCGGTCATCGGCGAGATCGCGGCCAGCATGTCGCGATCGGTCACCGGATCGCCGTACTCGGTCACCGACGCCGCCGCCATCCACGGCTCGGTACCGGCGAAGAAGGTCCGCAGGTCGCTCATGCCCGCCAGTGAAGCCCCCGCGGCGAAGAGCTCGGGCCAGCGGGTCAGCGCGACGAGCGTCAGGTAGCCGCCGTAGGACCAGCCGTGGGCGCCGATCCGGCCGGGTGCGGCGATCCCGGCGATCACCAGCTCGTCGACGGTGGTGCGGACGTCGGCGAACGAGGCCTCCCGGGCCGGGCCGTCGTCGGCGGTCATGAAGGCACGCCCGAAGCCGCCGGAGCCGCGGACGTTGGGCGCGAAGACCGTCAGCCCCGCGGCGACCAGCGACTGGGTGACCGGCGACCAGGAGGGGCGCTCCTGCCCCTCGGGTCCGCCGTGGAAGCTGACCACGGTGCGGTTCGGCCCCGGCGTCCCGCGCGGGGTGTAGAGCCAGCCGGACAGCGGCATCCCGTCGGGCGCCACGTACTCGTGCAGCACCGGTTCGACGAGCAGCCGGGGATCGGGGCGGGCCGGGGTGCAGGCCAGCGGCTCCGCGGCGCCGTTCCCGTCCAGCGGCACCCGCCAGAGCCCGCGGGGCGCGCGCGGGCCGCTGAGCTCGGCGACGACCGCGGCGCCGCCGGACAGCGGCGCCCAGCCGGACAGCACCGGTTCGGGCAGCGCCAGCTCGCGGACGAGCGCGCCGTCGGAGAAGGCGTGCACCCACAGCTGGCTGGTCCCGCCGCGGGTCCACAGCGCCAGCACGGTGCCGTCCGGACGCAGCGCGTAGCCGTCGAGGTCGGCATCCGGCCGGTACAGGACGCGGCGGCCGGCCGAGGGCACGCCGTCGTCGTCCACCGGCACCTCCACCAGGCCGGCGCGGTCGGTGCCGGGCGGGCCCGGGAGGGCGGCGCGGACCAGCACGGCGCGCCCGTCGCCGCGGAACCGGCCGTCCTCGGAGGCGATGCCTCCGGGGGCGTCCAGCCGGATCGCCCGGCGCTGCACACCGGTGGCGACGTCGATGACCACGACGTGGCGGAAGGCCCGTGGCCCACGGCGGGCGAGCACGGTGCGGTGGTCGGCGGAGACCGCGGTGACCGACAGGAAGCCACCGGAGGCGAGCGTGCGCAGCTCCCCGGCGACGACGTCGACGAGCACGACGTCGGCGTCCGGCCCGTTCCCGGGCGCGATCGAGCAGGCGTAGTGGCCGGGTCCGGCCCAGCAGCCGGCGAAGACGGTGGCCCGGGGATCGGCGCCGGCGAGCACGCGGTGCCCGGTTCCGTCGGGGCGCACCGCGTGCAGCTCGGCGCAGATGGAGCCGCCGGGGCTCACCAGGTAGGCCAGCCACTCGCCGTCGGGGGACCAGGTGACGGAGATGACCTCCTGGTCGGGGTCGGAGAGCACCGCGGGAGGGGCGAGCCCGTCGAGGTCGGCGACCTCCAGGCGGGGCAGGCCCGACCGGTCGGAGACGTAGGCGATGCGGCGCCCGTCCGGCGCCGGGGCGGGGCACCAGACACCGGTCGCGCCGGCGATGGCGGAGATGGCGGCACGGACGTCCGCGGCCAGCGTCTCGGGCGGCGCGAGCGCCTCGAGCGCCGGCATCGACGGCCCGGGGACGCCGGCGGCGAGCCCTGCGGGCACGGCCGTCCGCCGGGAGGTCACCGGGCTGGCCATCGCGCCTCCTCGGCTCGGGGTGGTCCGCGGAGCCCTCCACCGTGCCGGGCGCTCGTTGCGGTTGTGTGTCAGGGCTGTCATCGGCGTGGAAAGCCCGCTTCCGCACCCCCCGCGGGAGGGACCTGCGCCACGCCTCCGCACCGCGCCACGCCGGGCGGCCTGCGCGCGGTGCCCGCCGTCCCCGGATAGCCTCGGGGGCCGGGCCCGGCGATCTGCCCGCCCCCGATGCCTGCAGGAGGCCGCCCCATGCGCACGCTGCGCCTCGTGGCGCTCTCCGAGGACGGGAAGAACCTGATCCTGATGGCCGACGGCCCGGACGGCGCCGACGGCGAGAAGTTCGAGCTGCCCGTCGACGACCGCGTCCGCGCGGCCGCCCGCGGCGATGCCCGGCGGCTGATCCAGATCGACGTCGACATGGGCACCGAGCTGCCGCCGCGGGTGATCCAGTCCCGCATCCGGGCCGGCGAGACGCCCGAGCAGGTGGCCGCGTCCTCCGGGACGCGGGTCGAGCGGATCATGCGGTTCGCCCACCCGGTCCTGCAGGAGCGGGAGCGGGTGGCCGACCAGGCCCGCGAGGCCCGGGTGCGGCTGTCGGAGAGCGCGCCCGGCGTGGCGCTGCAGCAGTTCATGATCGAGCGCCTCCGGC
Source organism: Blastococcus saxobsidens (assembly GCF_002938435.1). GTDB lineage: Bacteria > Actinomycetota > Actinomycetes > Mycobacteriales > Geodermatophilaceae > Blastococcus > Blastococcus saxobsidens. Next base: position 196,134 of record NZ_POQT01000001.1, on the reverse strand, counting down.
TGATCGACACCGACATCGACGCCGTCCGCTGGGACGCCTTCCGCGGCGACGACGGCTCCTGGGCCGTCACCGGCGCGTGGCGGGCCGGCGAGAAGTCCGGCACCACCCGGTGGCGCTTCGACCTGCCCTCGCGCACCGTCACCCCCTCGGACGCGGCGACGACCGACTTCGCCGAGGGCACCCGCCTGGTGCGGGTCGTCCCCGAGGTGGCGCCCGCCCCGCGTGGCCGGCCGGTGCAGGTGGTCCCCGACCCCGAGCCCGTCCCCGAGCCGGCCCCGGTGCCGCACGCCCTGGCCCAGCCGGCCGACGAGCACGTCCGTGACGTGCACGCCCCCGACGGCACGCCGGACGACGACGCGATGGCGGCCCTGCTCGACGAGGTGGCCGAGCACGACACCGTCGTCCTCGGCCACAACGGCGGCGACGGCGACGACGAGGACCCGCGCGCCCGCATCCCCGCGTGGGAGGACATCGTGTTCGGGGTTCGCCGCAACCGCTGAGCGAAACTCCTTCGCCAGCGTCAGTACCTGCCTCTAGCGTGTGCGGTGCCATGGACGACGCCGCGCACTCCCCCGGTCCCGACGGCGCGGGGAAGCTGTCCGCGCTCGCCCGCCTGTGGCCCTTCGCCCGGCCCTACCGCGGGCTCATCGCGCTCACCTTCGGCGCCGCCCTGCTGGCCACGCTGGCCCAGCTCGCCCTACCGCTGGTCACCGCCGCCGTGGTGGACGGCCCGATCGCCGAGGGCGACCGGTCGGCCCTGGTCCCCCTCCTCGGCCTGGCCCTGCTGTTCGGGGTGGCCGAGGCCGCGCTGTTCTTCGTCCGGCGCGTGGCCATGAACCGCAGCTGCCTGCAGCTCGAGCGCGACCTGCGCGACGCGCTGTACCAGCGCCTGCAGCGGCTGCCGGTCGGCTTCCACGACCGCTGGGCGTCCGGCCAGCTGCTCTCACGGGCGACGACGGACATGTCCACCATCCGCCGCTTCGTCGGCTTCGCCGCGGTGTTCCTGGTGGTCAACCTGATCACGTGCGTCGTCGTCCTGGCCCTGCTCCTGGTCACCTACTGGCCGCTGGGGCTGGCCGTGGCGGCCACCACCGTGCCGCTGACCGTGCTGGGCATGCGGTGGGAGCGCCGCTACAACACCGAGTCCCGGCGCGTGCAGGACCAGCAGGGGGAGCTGACCACCGACGTCGAGGAGGCCGTCCAGGGCATCCGCGTGGTGAAGTCGCTGGGCCGCAGCGGCCTGGTCTTCGACCGCTACGACGCGAAGGCGACGCAGCTGCGCCGGCTGGAGCTGGACAAGGTGCGCACCCTCGCCCTGCTGTGGTGCCTGTTCGAGCTGCACCCCCAGATCACGCTGGCGATGATCCTGGTGGGCGGCGCGATGGCGGTCAGCAGCGGCGCGCTCACCATCGGCGGGCTGGTCGCCTTCGTCGCGCTGTTCACCGTGCTGCTCTGGCCGATCCTGTCGCTGGGCTTCCTGTTCGCCTTCGCCCAGGAGACGGCCAGCGCCTGCGACCGCGTCGGCGAGCTGCTGGACGCCCCGGTGACCGTCGCCGACCGCCCGGGTGTGCGGCCCGCCGTCGTCGGCACCCCGGCCCGGCTGCGCTTCGAGGGTGTCCGGTTCACCTACCCGGGCTCGGCCGAGCCGGTGCTCGACGGCGTGGACCTCGACCTCCGGCCCGGTGAGACCGTCGCGCTCGTCGGGGCGACCGGGTCCGGCAAGACCACGCTGACCGCGCTGGTCCCCCGCCTGCACGACGCCTCCGGGGGCCGGATCACCGTCGACGGCTCCGACGTCCGCGACCTCCCGCTCGCCCAGCTGCGCAGCGTGGTGGCCACCGCCTTCGAGGACGCGACGCTGTTCTCGATGAGCGTCCGGGAGAACCTCACCCTGGGCCGGCCGGACGCCGGGGACGACGCCGTCGCCGAGGCGCTGCGGGTGGCGCAGGCGCAGTTCGTGCACGACCTGCCGTGGGGCCTGGACACCCGGATCGGCGAGCAGGGGCTCTCGCTGTCCGGCGGTCAGCGGCAGCGGCTGGCCCTGGCCCGCGCGGTGCTGGGGCGCCCCTCGGTGCTCGTGCTCGACGACCCCCTCTCCGCGCTCGACGTGCACACCGAGGCGCTGGTGGAGCGGGCGCTGCGGGAGGTGCTCGCCGGCACCACGGCGCTGGTCGTCGCGCACCGCGCCTCGACGGTGCTGCTGGCCGACCGGGTGGCGCTGCTGGCCGGCGGCCGGATCGCCGCCGTCGGCACCCACAGCGAGCTGCTGGCCACGGTGCCCGCCTACCGCGACCTGCTGGCGCAGGGCAGCGAGCTGACGGAGGTGGCCCGATGACCACCGCCGCTCCCCCGCCGGCCGAGCAGCAGTGGCGCGGCGTCGCCACGGAGGACACCGAGGAGCTGTCGGCCGGCGCCGGCGTCTTCCTGCGCGCCCGCTCCCGGCGGCTGCTGCGCGAGCTGCTGCGCCCGCACCGGCGCACGCTGTGGGGTCTGCTGCTGACCATCCTGGTCCAGAACGCCGCCTGGCTGGCCGGCCCGCTGCTCGTCGGCATCGGCATCGACGTCGCCGTCCCGGCGCTGGTCGAGCGGTCCGATCCGTGGCCGCTGATCTGGATCGCCGGGGCGATGGTCGGAGCGGCGCTGGTGGACACCGGCCTGCGCTACGTGTTCCTCACCCGCTCCGGGCGGATGGGGCAGGCGGTGCTGCTGGCCCTGCGCCGGCAGGTGTTCCGGCACGTGCAGCGGCTGCCGCTGTCGTTCCACGAGCGCTACACCTCCGGCAAGACCATCAGCCGGCTGACCAGCGACGTCGAGGCGCTCGCCGAGCTGCTCGACGAGGGGCTGGACAGCCTGGTCACCGCGCTGTTCAGCGTCGTCACCATCGGCGTCGTGCTGCTGGTGCTCGACCTGCCACTGGGGCTGGTCGCGCTCCTCGGGTTCCCGGCGCTGTTCTTCGTGGCCCGCTGGTTCCAGCGCAACTCCACCGCGGCCTACCGGCGCACCCGGGAGACCATCGCCGCGCTCATCGTCCAGTTCACCGAGACGTTCGGCGGCATCAGGGCGGTGCAGGCCTTCCGCCGCGAGCCGCGCAACGACGCCCTGTACGCCGCCCTCGACGAGGACAACCGGCGTGCCCACCACCGGGCCTTCTGGCTGATCGCCGTCTTCATCCCGGCGGTGACCCTGATCGGGAACCTGGTGAGCGTTGCGGTGCTCGGCATCGGGGCGGCGCGGGTCATCGACGGTGGGCTGGCCATCGGCACCCTCGTGGCGTTCCTGCTCTACCTGCGCCGTTTCTTCGACCCGCTGCAGGACGTCGCCATGTTCTACAACTCCTACCAGTCGGCGACGGCGGCGCTGGAGAAGCTGTCCGGGGTGCTGGAGGAGCGGCCCACCGTGCCGGAGCCGAGCGACCCGGTGTCGCTGGGCGAGCCGGCCGGGGAGCTCGTGCTCGACGGGGTCCGTTTCGGCTACACCGACCGGGTCGTGCTCCCGGAGCTGCGGCTGACCGTGCCGGCCGGGCAGACGGTGGCGCTGGTCGGGGCCACCGGCGCGGGCAAGTCGACCCTGGCCCGGCTGGTGGCCCGGTTCTACGACCCGACGGCCGGTGAGGTGCGCCTCGACGGGGTGCCCCTGGACCGCCTGACCGACACCGACCTGCGCCGCGCGGTGGTGATGGTGACCCAGGAGAGCTTCCTGTTCTCCGGCACGATCGCCGACAACATCGCGTTCGGCCGCCCCGGGGCAACCCGCGTCGAGGTGGAGGCCGCCGCCCGCGCCATCGGGGCGCACGAGTTCATCGCCGCGCTGCCCGACGGCTACGACACCGACGTCCACCGGCGGGGTGGGCGGCTCTCGGCCGGTCAGCGGCAGCTGGTGAGCTTCGCCCGGGCGTTCCTGGCCGATCCGGCCGTGCTCATCCTCGACGAGGCGACCAGCTCGCTGGACGTGCCGAGCGAACGGCTGGTGCAGCGTGGCCTGCGGACCCTCCTGGCCGACCGGACGGCCCTGATCATCGCCCACCGGCTCAGCACGGTGGAGTTCGCCGACCGCGTTCTGGTCATGGAGGACGGGCGGATCGTCGAGGACGGCACGCCGGCGGACCTGGTCGGCGGCGCCGGCCGGTTCGCCGGGCTGCACCGTGCATGGGCCGACAGCCTGGTCTGAGTGGAACAGCCCGCCCGGCCGGGTAGTTGACCGGGCATGAGTGCTTCCGTGTCGATGCCTCTGGGCGGCGTCCAGGTGGGTTCCTACGACAGCTACGAGCGGGCGCAGGCCGCCGTCGACCACCTCTCCGACGAGAAGTTCGCCGTGGAGAACGTGACGATCATCGGCACCGACCTGCGGATGATCGAGAAGGTGACCGGCCGGATGAGCCTGGGCCGCGCCGTGGCGGCCGGTGCAGCCGGCGGCGCCTGGTGGGGTCTGTTCGTCGGCCTGCTGCTGGGCATCTTCGCCGAGGACGGCGCCAACTGGGTGGGCTCGGTGCTGACCGGCCTGCTCATCGGCCTGGCGTTCGGTGCCGCCTTCGGCGGGATGGGGTACGCGGCGACGCAGGGCAAGCGGGACTTCACCAGCACCAGCCAGATCACCGCCAGCCGCTACGACGTGATGTGCAACCCGGCCCACGCCGAGGAGGCCCGGACGATCCTCGCCCGCTTCTCCCTGCGCGGCTAGTCGGAGGCCTCCTCACAGGGGGCCGTCAGCGGAGGGTGGCGAAGGCGACCGCCGCGGCGGCCGCCACCCCCAGCGAGTCGACGCCGGCGCGCATCGGGATGCGGGCGCGCACGCGGGCGGCCTGCTGCGCTTCGACGGTGAGCCCCGGCCCCTCGGCGCCGAGGAGCACCGCGGTGCGCGGATGGGCCCGCGGATCGACGTCGTCGAGGTCCACCGCGTCCGCAGCCGGGGTCAGCGCGACCGTGAGGTAGCCGGCCTCGTGCAGCCGGGTGAGACCGCCGGGCCACTCGGGCAGCACCGCGAACGGCAGCGACAGCACGTGCCCCATCGAGACGCGCACCGAGCGCCGGTAGAGCGGATCGGCGCACCGCGGGTCCAGCAGCACCCCGTCCACCCCGAGCGCAACCGCGGACCGCGCGATCGAGCCCAGGTTCTCCGCGTCGTTCAGCGCCTCCAGGACGGCCAGCCGTCGCGGTGCCGCGGGATCCGGTCCGGCCAGCAGGGCGTCCAGCTCGGCCGGGGGGCGGCGGTCGGCCGAGGCGACGACACCCCGGGTGAGCCGGAACCCGATCACCTCCGACAGCACCCACTTGTCCGCCTCGTAGGCGGGCACGTCCGCGGGCAGCTCCAGCGCCGCCACCCGGCCCGGCACGCCGAAGACGGCGCGGACGCGGTACGGCGAGGCCAGGAGGCGCTCGACCGCCGGCACGCCCTCCACGATCACCGGCCCGGTGCCACGCGGGGTGCCCGCCGGCCGGTCGCCCGCCTTGAGGTCGCGGAAGTCGGCCACGCGGGGATCGGCCGGGTCGGTGATCAGGACGGGTGCGGACACGTCGCGATTCTGCCGGGTGGGCACCGGGCGGCCGGAGCCCGCAGGATCGAGCCGTGGCCGATCAGACGCTGGATGCACCCGTGACCGTCGTCGGGGCCGGCATCGCCGGGCTCTCGTGCGCACGCGCCCTGGCCGGGGCCGGTGTCACCGTCCGCGTGCTGGACCGGGGCCGCCGGCCCGGCGGGCGGATGTCGTCGCGCACGATCCACGGCCGCCCGGTCGACCTGGGCGCCTCGTACCTGACCGCCGGCGCGGACTCCCCCTTCGCCGGCGTGGTCGGCGACTGGGTGACCCGTGGCCTGGCCCGGCCCTGGACGGACACGTTCGCGGTCGCGGGGCCGGACGGCCTCCGGCGGAGGACCACGGGCCCGCTGCGCTACGGAGCACCCGCCGGTCTCCGCAGCCTCGTCGAGGACCTCGCGACCGGGCTGACCGTCTCCTCCCAGCACACCGTGCGGCAGGTGACGCCGGGGCCGGTCGTCGACGGCGCCCGCGTGCCGGCCGTGGCACTCGCCATGCCCGGCTCCCAGGCCGGGCGCCTGCTGGACCCGGCGAGCGCCCTCGCCCGGGAGGCCGCGGCGGAGGAATGGCGACCGACCCTCGCCGTCGTGCTCGGGTGGTCCTCGCGCCGCTGGCCGGCCGACCTGCACGGCGTCTTCGTGAACGACTCACCGGTGCTGGAGTGGATCGCCGACGACGGGGACCGCCGGGGCGACGGCGCGCCCGTCCTCGTGGCCCACACGACGCCCGACCTGGCCGCGCGGCACCTCGCCCATCCGGACGCCGCCGTGCCAGAGGTGGTGGGCGCCGTCCGGTCGGTGCTCGGGATGCACGCCGATCCCGACTGGACCCACGTGCACCGCTGGTCGTCCGCGAAGCCGGCGGCTCCCCGCGACGAGCCGTTCGCGCTCGTCGACGGGATCGGCCTGTGCGGTGACGGGTGGCACGCACCCTCGAAGGTGGAGAGCGCGTGGGCCTCGGGCGCCGCGCTCGGCCGGGCCCTCGCCGCCACGCTGTCCTGACGGCGGGGGTCCGCGTGGACCCACGCCGCCCGGACAGCAACGGGCGACGGCGACGGGCTCCCTTGACGTCGGACGAAGAACTCACCTAGCGTTGAGTTTATCAGCCGTTGAGTTCTCCTGGGAGCGCGTCATGGACGCCATCACCGTCACCGATCTCGTCGTCGACCGCGGGAGGCGCCGCGTCCTCCCCGGTCTCACGTTCTCCGTCCCGGCCGGGGAGGTGACCGGCCTGCTCGGGCCCAGCGGCAGCGGGAAGAGCACGCTGATGCGCGCGATCGTCGGGGTCCAGCGCGTCCGCTCCGGAACCGTCGACGTGCTGGGTCACCCGGCCGGCTCCCCCACCCTGCGGTCCAGGGTCGGCTACGTCACCCAGGCGCCCAGCGTCTACGCCGACCTGACGGTGCGGGAGAACGTCCGCTACTTCGCCGCGCTGTACGGGCGCGGAGTCGCGGAGGCCGACGCCGCCGTCGCCGACGTCGGCCTGCGGGATGCCGCCGGGCAGTTGGTCGCCGACCTCTCCGGCGGCCAGCGCGGCCGCGCCTCCCTCGCCTGCGCCCTCGTCGGCGCTCCCGAGCTCCTGGTGCTCGACGAGCCGACGGTCGGTCTGGACCCGGTGCTGCGGGTCGAGCTGTGGGACCGGTTCCACGCACTGGCGCGCGCCGGCGCGACCCTCGTCGTCTCCAGCCACGTCATGGACGAGGCCGCCCGGTGCGACCGGCTCCTCCTCCTGCGCGACGGCGCCCTGCTCGCCGACACCACCCCGGCCCAGCTGCGCACCGACGGCCGCTCGCACGACCTGGAGGAGGCGTTCCTGAACGTCGTCCGCGCCCGCGAAGGAGTGACGGCATGAGCACCACCCAGCACCTCAGCGCACGCCTCGCGCTGGCGACCACCGGCCGCGTGCTGCGCCAGCTGCGGCACGACCACCGCACGATCGCGATGATGCTGATCCTGCCCAGCCTGCTGCTCGGGGTGCTGCACCTGCTGTGGCGCGACCTGCCCACCGCACCGGGGCAGCCGGGCACCTTCGACCGGGTCGGGCTGACGATGCTCGGCGTCTTCCCCTTCGTCGTGATGTTCCTGGTCACCAGCATCGCGATGCTGCGGGAACGCACCTCCGGGACGCTGGAGCGGCTGCTCACCACTCCGCTGTCGCGGCTGGACCTGCTGCTCGGCTACGGCCTCGCCTTCGGGCTCGCGGCGGCGCTGCAGGCGGTCGTGACCGTCACGGTGGCCACCACGCTCTACGACCTGGACGTCGCCGGGCCGGTGCGGCTGGTCGTGCTGATCGCCGTCGTCGACGCGGTGCTGGGTGTCGCCCTCGGCCTGCTGGCCAGCGCCTTCGCCCGCAGCGAGTTCCAGGCCGTGCAGTTCATGCCGGTGATCGTGCTGCCGCAGTTCTTCCTCTGCGGACTGCTCCTGCCCCGCGAGCAGATGGCCGGGTGGCTGCAGGCGATCAGCGACGCGCTCCCGCTGACCTACGCGGTCGAGGCCCTCGGCGAGCTCGGGCGCTCGGCGGAGGCGACGGGCACGATGTGGACCGACGTCGGCGTCGTCGCCGGCGCCGCCCTGCTCGCCCTCGCCCTGGCGGCGGGCACCCTGCGGAGGAGGACCGACTGAGCACCGCGCAACCCCGCCGACGGACCGGACGACGCCCGGGCAGCCCCGACACCCGGAACGCCGTCCTGGCCGCCGCCCGCGCCGCGTTCGCCGAGCGCGGGTTCGACGGCGCCACCATCCGCCAGATCGCCACCGCCGCCGGCGTCGACCCCGCGCTCGTCCACCACTACTTCGGCAACAAGGACAAGCTCTTCCTGGCCGCGATCGAGGCGCCGGCGAACCCCGCGGAGCTGCTGCCCGAGGTACTGGCCGGCGGCACGGAGAACCTGGGCGAGAACGTCGTCCGGCTGCTGCTGCGGGTGTGGGACGGCCCGATGCGGCCGGCGGCGCTGGCGCTGGTCCGCTCCGCGGTGACCAACGAGTGGACCGCCCGGCTGCTGCGGGAGTTCCTCGTCTCCCAGATCCTGCGGCGGGTGGTCGGCACCCTGGGGTTGCCGGCCGCCGAGCGCGAGGCCCGGGGCTCGCTGGCCGCCTCCCAGCTGATCGGGCTGGTCATGGCCCGGTACGTGCTCCGGGTGGAGCCGCTGGCGTCGGCGTCACCGGAGTCGATCGTGGCGGCGGTCGGCCCCACCGTCCAGCGGTACCTGACCGGCGACGTCGACCTACCGAAGCCCTGACCCGTCCTCCCTCACCGTTCCGGGTCCTCCCTCGTGGTCGACCGCGAGGGGGACCCGGAACGATCAGGTCCCCTGATCATCGGGGAGGGCCCTGGTCAGCCTTCCGCGACGGGAACGGCTCCGGCCGGCGGGCGCACCACCGCATGCTCGGCCACCACGCCGGTGCTGTGCCGCGGTCGGTCATCAGGGCGAGCGCGCGAGCTGACGGCTCTGCGCGACCAGCCGGCCGGTGGAGTCCCAGATCCGGTAGTCCTCGTCGACCCAGCCGCCGGAGATCTCGCTGGAACGGGCCTCGACCAGGCACCAGCCGGGTGCCGGCAGGGCACGGACGAGCACCTGCAGCTGGACCGTCGGCGCCCAGCCCAGGTTGCCCATCGCGAAGCTGGTGGGCGGGAGGGCGTCGCCGAAGGTCAGGAGCGCGAGCGGGTCGGGCTCGCGGCCGTCGGTGAACCGCATCCACGCCCGCAGGACGGGCTCGCCCGAGGGCTGCCCGAACGCCCATCCCGCGGTGGCGATGTCGAGACGGGTGTCCACGCGCAGCGACAGCCCCGGCACCTGCACGCCGGGGGGCGCGAGGTCGCGGTGCTCGGCGACGGAGAAGCACTCCTCGACGGGCGGGACGTCGGGCATCGGGTGGGAGTACTCCGACGTCGTGGAGGTGAGCGTCGCCGTCGTGGCCTGGACCGTGAGGGCGGGGCCGCCGTCGTCGGACAGCGTGACGAGCGAGTGGGCCAGCGTGCGGCCGGCCGGACCCGGGAGGACGGTCAGCGTCGCCGGACCGGCGGCGGGCGCGCGCAGGTAGCTGGCCGACAGCGCGACCGGGTGCGCGTGCGGGCTCTCCAGGACCGCGGCCCGGCCGACGACCGCCAGCAGGTACCCGCCGTTGAGGATGCCGCCGCCGATGTCCCACCCCGGATCGAGCTCGGCGACGAGCCCGCCGCCCTCGGACCGGCGGACGTCGGTCGCGGTGTCGAACGCCGAGGTGGGCGCGGGCGGAGGTCCATCGGTCTGCGACACGGCGAACAGGGTGCCAGGGTGGTTCCCATGGAGTACACGCACCTGGGTCGCAGCGGCCTGCAGGTCTCCAGGCTGTGCCTGGGAACCATGAACTTCGGCTGGAAGACGGCCGAGGCCGACTCCCACGCGATCATGGACCGCGCGCTGGACGAGGGCATCAACTTCTTCGACACGGCCAACGTCTACGGCTTCGACGCCGGCAAGGGCCGCACCGAGGAGGTGCTCGGCAGCTGGTTCGCCCAGGGCGGGGAGCGCCGCGAGAAGACGGTCCTGGCCACCAAGGTCTACGGCGGCATGTCGGACTGGCCCAACGACACGTTCCTCAGCGCCCGCAACATCGTGCGCGCCTGCGAGGGCTCGCTGCGCCGGATGGGCACCGACTGGATCGACCTCTACCAGTTCCACCACGTCGACCTCCGCACGCCGTGGGACGAGATCTGGCAGGCCTGCGAGACGCTCGTCGCCCAGGGCAAGGTGCTCTACGTCGGTTCCTCCAACCACGCCGCCTGGCAGATCGTCGAGGCCAACGCGATCGCGGCCCGCCGCAACTCCACCGGACTGGTCAGCGAGCAGTCGCACTACAACCTGCTCACCCGGCACGTGGAGCTGGAGGTGCTGCCGGCCGCGCTGCACCACGGAGTGGGCATCCTGCCGTGGAGCCCGCTGGCCGGCGGCCTGCTGGCCGGGGCGCTGCAGAAGCCGGAGGGCACCCGCCGCACCGAGGACCGGCAGCAGAAGCGGATCGAGGCGCACCGCCCCGCTCTCGAGCAGTACGAGGCGCTGTGCGACGACCTCGGCTCCGCGCCGGCCGACGTCGGTCTGGCCTGGCTGCTGCACCAGCCTGCCGTGACCGCGCCGATCGTCGGGCCGCGCACGATGGAGCAGCTCGAGGGCGCGCTGACCGCGCTCACGGTCGAGCTGGACGACGCGTCCCTGGCCCGGCTGGACGAGATCTTCCCGGGCTATCGGCCCGCGCCCATGGAGTACGCGTGGTGACCGTCCAGGAGGCGACGACCTCGTAGGCGGGGGTCCGCCCCAGCCGGCTCTCCCACAGCCGCACCTCGCGCACCGGCCACTCCGGGCCGCGGTAGCCCGCCAGCCGGTCGGTCAGCGCGCCGTCGGCGGGCCGGCCGGGCCGCCAGCGGCCCAGCGTGAGGTGCGGGCGGAACGGGCGGTCCTCCACCGGCAGGCCCAGTTGCCGCGCGACGCCCGCGAGCCGGCCGGCCAGCCCCACCAGCGGGGCGACGTCGCCGTCGAGTCCCACCCAGGCCACCTGGGGCCGCCGCGCCGAGCCGAACCGCCCACCGCCGGCCAGCCGGAGCGTCATGGGCGGGGTCCCGGCCACCGCCGGCGCCGCGGCGGTCACCAGCGCGGGCTCCTGCGCCTCGGGCACCCGGCCGAGGAACAGCAGCGTCAGGTGCCACCGCTCCGGCGTCCCCCACCGGGGCGCACCGGGGGCGTCCCGGAGCGGGGCGAGGGCTCGGTCGAGGTCGTCCCGGGCGGGCACGGGCGGGTCGACGGCGAAGAACAGCCGCCGGGCGGAGGCGGGGTTCAGACGGGCACCCGCAGTCCGGCCCGCCGCAGCTCGGCGACCAGGCGCAGCCGCTCGACCTCACGAGCACGCCCTTCGGGGCAGCCGGCCAGCGACGACGGCACGCCGAGCATGCCCGCGGCCTCCAGCAGGACGTCGTCGTAGGCGGCGAGCAGTCCCCGGCGCCGGGCCATGGGCGCACCGGCCGGGACCAGGTCCACCTGCCGCCCGAGCCGGCGCAGGTCGGCGGCCACGCGCTCCAGCGGACGGCCGGAGGGGGCGGGGTTCCGCGCCGCGTGCCGACGGGCCGACCGGCGCTCCAGCCACCGGGTCAGCGGACCGAAGAGGACGACAACCGCGGCGAAGCCGGCGAGGATCGCGACGAGCTGGATCAGTGCGGTGGACATGTCCGCCCCCTGCGCCCGATGGGAACCGGTGGTGCCGACGGTACGCCCGGGCGGGGGCAGCCGCCTCAGAGCGACTGCTGGCCCGGCGCCTGCTCGGCCATCTTCTCCTCCTCGGCCCGCAGCCGCGGCGACGGGACGGCGGCCCGCTGCGCTCCCACCCGCAGGCGGAGGCGCAGCGGCGTGCGCCCCAGCTCCAGCCGCACGGTCCGGCGCCGCGCCAGCCAGGCGGCCGCGGCCAGGCCGGCGACGACGCAGATGGCGCCGCCGAGGATCAGCCCCCACGGCGCCCCGAGGTGCTCGGAGATCCAGCCGACCAGCGGGGCACCGACCGGGGTGCCGCCCATGAAGCACATGAAGTACAGGGCCATGACCCGGCCGCGCATCTGCGGGTCCACGCCCAGCTGCACGAAGCTGTTGGCGGCCACGCTGAACATGAGCCCGGCCGCACCGGTGGGCACCAGCATGAGGGCGAAGGCCACGTACGTGGGCATGAGCCCGGAGACGACGGTGAGCAGGCCGAAGAGCACCGCCGAGCCGACCAGGAACCGTTGCCGCGGCCGCACGCTGCGCCGGGTGGACAGCAGCGCACCCGACAGCGAGCCCACGGCGAAGCAGGTGGAGAGCAGCCCGAAGGCCTGGGCGCCCAGGTCGAAGGTCTCGCGGGCCATCAGCGCGATGGTCACCTGGTAGTTGAAGCCGAAGGTGCCCAGCACGAAGGCGAGCGTCATGGCCAGGACGAGGTCCGGGTGCGCCCAGGTGTAGGCCAGCCCCTCGCGCAGCTGACCGCGGCCCCGCGCCACCGGCGGGCTGGGTTGCAGCTCGTCGGTCCGCATCCCGGCCAGCGCGGTGATGGTGAAGGCGAAGCTGGCCGCGTTGAGGAGGAACGCCGGAGCGGTGTTGCCCGACGCCGCACCGATGAGCAGGCCGGCCACCGCGGGCCCGATCAGCCGGGCCCCGTTGAAGATCGTGGAGTTGAGGCTGACGGCGTTGGTGAGCAGCGCCGGCCCGACCATCTCCGACACGAAGGCCTGGCGCACCGGCGCGTCGATGGCCGAGACGGCCCCCAGCGCCCCCGCCAGCACGAAGACGTGCCAGAGGGCGACCACGTCGGCGACGACCAGCAGACCGAGGACCAGCGACAGCAGCCCCATGCACGCCTGGGTGGCCAGCAGCATGCGGCGCTTGGAGTAGCGGTCGGCCAGGACGCCGCCGTACATGCTGAGCAGCAGCGACGGGCCGAACTGCAGCGCGGTGATCAGCCCGAGGGCCACGCCGCTGTCGTCGGAGAGCTGGAGCACCAGCCAGTCCTGGCCGATCCGCTGGATCCAGGTGCCGGTCAGGCTGAAGAGGTTCGCCGAGGCGTAGCGGCGGAAGTTCCGCACCCGCAGGGCGCGGAACATCCCGTTGCCGGGCTCGGGAATCGACTGGTCAGTGCTCGTCCAGGTCACCCACTGGCCAGCTTGTCGATGATCTCGGCCGCCTCGCGGAGCACCGTGCGCTCCTCGGCGGTGAGCTCCTGCAGCCGCCCCGCCAGCCAGGCCTCCCGCGCCCGGGCCTCGACCGAGAGCATCTCCTCGGCCGCGGCCGTCAGCTCGATGACCACCTGCCGCCCGTCGGTCGGGTGCGGCGTGCGGGTGACCAGCCCCATCCCCTCGAGCGCGACGACGACCCGCGTCATCGAGGGCGGCTGGACCCGCTCGTGGCCGGCCAGCTCACCCGGGCTCATCGGACCGTGCCGCTTGAGCGTGGACAGCGCGGCGAGGTGGGTGAGCGTGACCGACGTGTCGACGCGCTGGTTGCGCAGCCGGCGCGAGAAGCGCATGACCGCCAGGCGGAGGTCGTGCGCGAGCGCGGCGGTGTCCAGCGTCGTCCGGCTCACGATGCTTAGCCTAACTCAGCAACACAGCTCCGCTGGGGAGAACGAGCCTCCGGCCACTCCACCGACTCAGAAGAGCTGCTGCAGGGGCTCCAGGGCGAAGTAGACGACGAACATCACCGCGATGACCCACATCAGCGGGTGGACGTCCCTGCGCCGCCCGACCACCAGGCGCAGCAGCACGAAGCTGACCACGCCCGCCCCGATGCCGTTGGTGATCGAGTAGGTGAAGGGCATCAGGGCGATGGTCAGGAACGCCGGGATGACCAGCGACATGTCGTCCCAGGCCAGGTACCGGATCTGGGTGATCATGAGGGCACCGACGATCACCAGCGCGGGCGCGGCGGCCTCCGCCGGGACCACGCCGACCAGCGGCGTGAAGAAGACCGCCACGAGGAACAGCAGACCCGTGACGATGCTGGCCAGGCCCGTGCGGGCGCCGTCGGCGACGCCGGCCGTGCTCTCGATGTAGGTCGTGTTCGACGAGACGCTCCCGGCGCCACCGGCCGCCGCCGCCAGCGAGTCGACCAGCAGCACCGGCTGCGACTTGGGCAGGTTGCGCTTCTCGTCGAGCATGTCGCCCTCGGCGCCGACGGCGGTCACGGTGCCGACGGTGTCGAAGAAGTCGGCGATCATGATCGAGAAGACGATGAGCAGCGCGGCGATGATGCCGATGCGCTCGAAGCCGCCGAACAGCGAGAAGTTGCCCAGGAGGGAGAAGTCCGGGCTGCTGACGACGTCGTCGGGCAGCACGGGCGCCTGCAGCCACCAGCCGCGCACGTTCTCGCCGTCCGCGCTGAAGCGCGGTCCGATGTCGGCGACCGCCTCGACGACGATGGCGAGCACCGTCGTCGCCACGATCCCGATGAGCAGCGCGCCCTTGACCTTGCGGACGACGAGCACCGCGCTCAGCAGCAGGCCGACGACGAAGACGAGCATCGGCCAGCCGGCCAGCTGCCCCTGGTCGCCGAAGCTGATCGGCGTGCCCTGCCCCGCCCGGACGATGCCGGCGTCGGCCAGCCCGATGATGGTGAGGAAGAAGCCGATGCCGACGGCGATCGCCGTCTTCAGCTGGGCGGGGATGGCCTCGAAGACGGCGCGGCGGAAGCCGGTGAGCACGAGAACGGTGATCAGCAGGCCCTCGAGCACGATCAGGCCCATGATCTCCGGCCAGGACAGCTGGGTGGCCGCGAAGACCGCGACGATCGCGTTGATGCCCAGCCCGGTCGCGAGCGCGAACGGGTACCGGCCGACGATGCCCATCAGGATCGTGAGGATGCCGGCCAGGAGGGCCGTGACCGCGGCGATCGACTCGAAGGGCAGGACGGTGCCCTCGACGTCGGCACCCTGGACGCCGTCCGGGCCGACGATGCTGGTCAGGATGATCGGGTTGAGCACCACGATGTAGGCCATCGTGAAGAAGGTGGTGAGACCACCGCGCAGCTCGCGGCTCGTGGTCGAGCGGCGGGCGCTGATCTCGAAGTAGCGGTCCAGCCCGTTCTTCGGCCGGACGCGGGGCCCCTCGCTGCGGCGCGGCGTGGGCGTGCCGGCCGCGACATCGGCGGGGGTGTCCCCGACGGCGGTGGCGGAGGCGTCCGCGGACGGGCGGGACTTGTCGGACATGCGGTCTCTCCGGTGACGAGGCGGCGGGGCATGGCGGGCGGCCCTGCCCGCGCCCGGCCTACGAGGCAACGAGCGGCGACAGCGTGCCACACGCCCGTGCCGGGCAGCTCGGCACGTGACCGACCCGCAATCTAGGGTGCCCTCGTGCCCGGTCCACGGAAGCAGGCCCCGCCTCCGCTGCAGGTCGACACGGCCCGCGTGGTGCTGGCCGGGATCGCGGTGTGGGTGGTCGCCCTCGTCGTGCTCCTGGTGCTCGGCGACCGGGTGGACCGGCTGTGGACCTGGACCTGCGTGGCCGCCATCGCGCTGGCCCTCCTGGGCCTCGGGATCATGCGCTGGCAGCAGTCGAAGGACCCCTCCGCCCCCCACCGCTCGCAGGCTCGCGGCGGGCCCCTGCGGAGGGGCCGTTCCAGCGACGACGCCTAGAGGACGTCGTAGTCCGCGGTGTCGTAGCGCGCCGAGGTGACCACCTCGGTGTCGTCAGCCGGGGCCAGCGTCGCCTGGCTGTGCGCGCCGCAGCCGTAGTCGGCGGTCACCACGCGCCCGTCGGCCGGGGCGTAGGCGTTGCCGCAGGCACCGAGCACCTGCCGGAGCGTTCCGGCCAGCGGCAGGTAGAAGCCGCAGGTCGCGCACGGCCCGGGCGCCTGGCGGGCCATCGGTGCGGAGGGACCGAACTCACCGACGGTCCAGCGGCCCACCGCATCGGAGCGCCCCTCGCGGGACATCACGCGCTCGCGACCGAGCCCGAGCTCGCCGGCGACGACGCGCCCCTCCGGGTCGTCGGCCGAGTCGTCGTCCACCGTGTACGCCGGCACCAGGCGGACGTCGTCCTCGGTCGACGGCAGGACGTCGCCGACCGAGAGGTCGCCGGGCCGCAGCCGCTCGTGCCACGGCACCCACGCGGGGGCGAGCAGGGCCTGCTCGCCGGGCAGCAGGACCACCTCGTCGACGGTGACCTGCTCCTCCCCCGGGACGCGGGCCAGGGTGACCGCCCAGTGCCAGCCGACGTAGCCGGTCAGCCGGCTGGCGAAGGTGTGGGTGAGCACCTCGCCCAGCTCCGCGGCCGAGCCGTCGGCGGCGGCGACCTGTTCCGGGCCGGAGCCCAGGTGCTCCCCGACGAGGTCGGGGTCGCCGGCCGTCTCGACGGCGGCCGCGCGGGCCTGCTCGACCGCGGCGGTCAGCGCGTCGTCCGGGGCGGATGCGGGCCGGACTACGGCGAGGGGATCGGACACCCCCCCATTGTGGCGGACGCCGGACCCCCGGTGGGACAGCGCGTCCCCCGGGGTCGCGGCGGCGGGCGCCGGGACCGGACCGCCAGGTCGGTGCTGCACCATGGTCACGTGTCCGCCGCCCGCCGTCCGCCCGGAGCCCCCCGGCGGTCGCGGCTGTCCCGGCGCGCGCTCCCGCCCGGCCCGGACCGCCAGGACACCACTCCGCTCGGCGTCCCCCGGCCGATGACGCGGCCCCTGCCGTCCGCGGCCGTCCAGCCGCCCGGCGACGACCGGCCGAAGGTCACCGTCACCCGCGTGGCCGCCGCCCGCAGCCGGGAGCTCACCGTCGCCGCGGCCCGCCGGGTGCGCGCCGCGAGCCGGGCCGACGGTGCCGAGGAGAGCGGCCTGTCCCACCTGCTGTCGGTCAACGCGCTGCACATGGCCGGCGACGCGATGATCGCCGTCTCCCTGGCCGGCACCCTGTTCTTCGCCGCCACCACCGATGCGCAGCGGGGCAACGTCGCCCTCTACCTGCTGGTGACGATGGCCCCGTTCGCCCTGCTCGCCCCGGTCATCGGGCCGGCGCTGGACCGGCTGCAGCGGGGCCGGCGCTGGGCGATGGCCACGTCGCTGGTCGGCCGGGCGGTGCTCGCGCTGGTGATGGCCGCGCACTTCGACGACATCTGGCTCTACCCCGCCGCCCTGGGCGTGCTGGTCCTGTCCAAGGCGCACAACGTGCTGCGGGCCGCGGTGGTCCCCCGGGTCCTGCCCGGCGCGATGTCGCTGACGTCGGCGAACGCCCGCCTGTCGGTGTTCGGCCTCGCGACGGCCGGTGTGGCCGGTGCACTGGCCGCCGGGATCGCGGCCGTCCTCGGGTTCGACTGGGAGCTCTGGGCGACCGCCGCGGTGTTCGTCGCCGGCGGGGTGCTCGCCGTGCGGCTCCCGGCGCACGTGGACGTGCCGACCGGCGAGGATCCGGCCGACGTGCTCAGCACCACCGAGATCCGTGTGGCGGGCCGGCGGCGCCGGGTGAGCCCGCACGTGGTGCTGGCGCTGCGGGCGAACGCCGCGCTCCGCGGGCTGGGTGGTTTCCTCACCATCTTCTCGGCCTTCCTCGTGCAGGCGACCTTCGCCGACGGCTGGGAGGCGACCCTCGCCCTGGGCGCGATCGCGGCCGCGGCCGGCATCGGCAGTTTCGCCGGCACGGCGGTCGGCTCCCGGCTGCACACCGCCGCTCCCGACCGGCTGGTGCTCTACGCCGCCGCGACGGCCGCCGCGGTGACCGTGCTCGCCGCGGTCTTCTACGGGTTCTGGATGGCGGTGCTGGTGGCCGGGGTGGCCGCCGTCGCCAACGCCCTCGGCAAGGTGTCCCTGGACGCGATCATCCAGCGGGAGGTCCCCGAGCGGCTGCGCGCCTCGGCCTTCGCCCGCTCCGAGACGATGCTGCAGCTGGCCTGGGTGGCCGGCGGCGCGCTGGGGATCGCCCTGCCGCCCACCGGCTGGCTGGGGTTCACGGTCGCGGCGGCGCTGCTCGCCCTCGCCGTGGCCCTGGTGCTGTGGACCCTGCACCGGAGCCGCCGTCCGGCGGCCCCGACGGGGGCCCCGGACCCGCCGACGGCGCCGGTGGGACCGTCGTGGTCGTGAGAACGCCCGCCGCCGCCCTGCTCGTCCTCGGTCTCGCCGGCTCGCTGGTCGGCTGCGCAGGGGAGCCCGACGGCCCCGGGGACGTCCGCGCGCAGGCCGGCGTCCAGGACGTCACCGCCCGGCCCACGCAGTACTGCGTGGGCGGGGAGCCGCAGCTCTACGAGGCCACCCCGCCGATCGTGGAGGTCTCCCCCGACACGACGATCAGCCTCACCGTGCCGGAGGTGATCGCCGACCGCGGCTGGCAGGTGCAGGTGTTCGACGAGCGGCTGCAGGAGGTCATCGGCGAGGTCGAGGTCCCCGAGGGGACGACGACGTTCGACGGGATCAACTCCTCCGACGTCGTCCCGCCGGCCTTCTACCTCGTGGTGGTCGAGGACAAGGGCGGCGACTGCGGGGAGTGGACCGGCGCCTGGCCGGTCGGCTTCCTGCGCGCCGGCGGCTGAGCGGCTGCCGCCTCAGCCCTCGAGGTCGCCGGCGACGGCGCGCAGCACCGAGGCGACCTTGCGGGCGTGCCCGCGGTCGGGGTACCGGCCGTGCCTCAGGCCCTCGGAGACGTCGTCGAGCAGCTTGATCAGGTCCTCGATGATCGGGACCAGCTCGTCGGGCTTCTTGCGGCCGGCGGCGGCGACCGTGGCCGCGACCGAGGGCAACGGGTCGAGCAGCCGCACCTGCAGGGCCTGGTCGCCCCGGCGGCCCGCCACGATGCCGAACTCCACGCGCTGACCCGGCTTGAGGTCGGTGCCGGCCGGGAGTGCGTCCTTGTGGACGAAGACGTCCGGCCCGTCCTCGCGGGACAGGAAGCCGAAGCCCTTCTCCGCGTTGAACCACTTCACTCTGCCGGTGGGCACGGTGGATCCCTCAGTTCTCGGTGTCGCGGCGCACGGCCGGGGAACGACGACTGCGGCTCGGGACCGCTCGATGCACAGGTTAACCGTCCGTGGTGACCTCCCGGACCTGCCTTTTCGGGCGCGTCCCTACCCTGACCGCGTGCCCGTATCCCCGGAGTTGCCCGACCATCCGGACTACCGCTTCACGCTGGCCAACGAGCGCACGCTGCTGGCGTGGCTGCGCACCGGGCTGGCGCTGGTGGCCGGAGGGGTCGCCGTCGCCACCTACGCGCCCGACCTCGGGGTCCGCTGGGGCAGCGCCGCCGTGTCGCTGGCGCTCGTCCTGCTCGGGCTGCTCACCGCGCTCGCCGGGTACGGCCGGTGGCGGGCCAACGAGGCGGCGATCGAGGCGGGGCGCGCCCTGCCGTCGAGCCTGCTCGTCCCGGCCGTGGTCGCCGCCGTGACCGCGGTCGTGGTCGTCGTCGCCGTCCTGGTCGGCGTGGAGGTGCTGCGCGGGTGATCGTCCCCATGGAGACCCAGCCCGAGCGCACCGTCCTGTCCTGGCAGCGCACCGGTCTGGGGATGCTGGCCGTCGCCGGTCTGGTCGCGCACCGGGCGGTGGGCACGGCGCGGCCCGCACTCCTCGTGGCGGCGGGGATCACGGCGCTGCTCGGGTTGCTGATGCTCGGCCGGCTGGCACCGGCCCGCTACCGGCAGGTGTGCCGCCGGGTGGCCGAGAACCGGGCGGTCAGCGACCCGACGCCGGCCCGGGTGGCGACCGCCGGCGTCGTCCTCGCCGCGGTCGCGGCGGCGGCGGCCGTGCTCATGCCGGACTGACCGCCGGCACGATCCCCAGGCGCTCGAGGAGGGTCAGGAAGACGACGGCGAAGTCGTTGGTCGCCACCTGCCGGGCGACCTCGGCCCAGTCCACCTGCTCGCGCAGCGCCCGGGCGACCGGCAGCATCCGCCCGAAGTCGCAGTAGTGCTCGTCCAGGGCCATCAGCTTGGTGACGAGGATGTCGGTCGGGTCCATCACCGGCATCTGGACCGACAACACCGGCAGGACCTCGGCCCGTTCCACCAGGTCGATCTCCGCGGGGCGGCCGCAGGTCCGCCAGAGCACGTCGACGAAGACGTCGTCCCGCTCCACCTTGAGCAGCCAGTCCTCGGCGGGGTCGACCACCTGCAGGCCGGCGTCGACCAGCGCCTTGGCCGCCCGCTCGGCCTCCGCCGCGGGGACGAGGAAGTCCGCGTCGTGGTCGGGTTCGGGGGCGCCACGGACCCAGGCGGCGTACCCCCCGCACAGCGCGAAGGGCACCTCCCCCTGCTTCAGCGCCACGGCTGTGCGCTTGAGCAGGTCGCGCACCCGGTCGCGGGGAGAGGGAGTGGGCTGCACGGAGGGCTCGCTACCCGCCGGTAGTCGCCGCACGCATGCGGACAGGGGGTAGATCCCGGTCCGGCCGGGGCACAGGAACTGTCGTGCGCATCGCGAGCTTCAACATCCTGCACGGACGCTCCCTGGAGGACGGCCGGGTCGACGTCGACCGGCTGGCCTCCGCCGTCAAGACCCTGGACGCCGACGTGCTCGGTCTGCAGGAGGTCGACCGGGACCAGCCCCGGTCCATGGAGGCCGACCTCACTGCGGTCGCCGCCGAGGCGATGGGCGCGGTGGACTCGCAGTTCGTCGCAGCCCTGTCCGGCACGCCGGGCGGCACCTGGATGGCCGCGACCGGCGACGAGCAGCCCGGGTCGGCCAGCTACGGGATCTCGCTGCTCTCCCGCTACCCCGTCCTCTCCTGGCGGGTGGTGAGACTGGCGCCGCTGCGCGCCAGCGTCCCCCTCTGGTCGCCGGACTCCCGGCGCCCGTTCCTGGCGCGGGACGAGCCGCGGGTCGCCGTCGCCGCGGTGATCGACGGGCCGTCCGGGCAGTTCACCGTCTGCAACACGCACCTGTCCTTCATCCCGCGGTGGAACGGGCACCAGCTGCGCACGCTGGTCCGCTCCCTGGAGGACACCCGGGAGCCTTTGGTGGTGATGGGTGACCTCAACATGCAGCAACGCGCCGCGGCGCGGAACAGCGGGCTGACGCCGATCGCCTCGGTGGCCACCTTCCCGGCCGGCCGGCCGACGCGGCAGCTCGACCACGTGCTCGTGCGCGGCCGCCTGCGCGCGGCCGGCGCCGCCGAGGCGGTGCAGCTGCCGCTGTCGGACCATCGCGCGCTGGTCGTGCCCGTCGAGGCGGGCTGAGTGTTACCGGACGACTCGCGAAGCTCGCGCGGCTAGGCCACGATGCGGTGCATGGCCACCAGCGGAACAGCTCGCATCCTGACGCTCGTCGCCACCATCGTGCGGGTGGTGTTCGCCGTCATCGCCGCGGTCATCGTCGTCCACGCGGTGTTCGTGCTCTTCGAGGCGAACCCGGCCAACGGGCTGGTGCAGTTCGCCGCCGACTGGCGCGACTCGTTCGGCTGGTTCACCAAGGACCTCTTCACGCCGTCGGACCCGAAGATCGCCGAGGCCATCAACTCCGGCCTGGCCGCGCTGGTGTGGGTGGTCGTGGGCAGCCTGCTGTCGAAGCTGATCGTCCGGCTGGCCCCGTCTCCCAAGGTGGAATCGAGGTCCTGACCCACCCGGTGACCGCCACGTCCGGGTGACCGCCCGGCCCGCCGCTGGTCCGCGACGGGCCGGGGCCATGACCTGCTAGCGACGGCGCCGGCCCTCGGCGGTCTGCACACCTGCCCGGTTCGGCTTGTCCGTCGGGTGCGCGTAGCGCACGCGGGCGGCCGGGATCGGGAACGTGTGGTCCTGCCCGAAGGGCGACAGCGGTCCGGCCACCGAGGCGGAGAGCTCGGTCAGCGGCGGGCCACCGTCCTCGGACTCGCCCCAGGTGGGCTCCACCAGGTGCGCGTGCTTCTCGTTGCGCTTGGCCATGACGCCTCCGTGTGCGGTAGCTCGTGCACCGCGCGGTGCACTGTCGGTCCTCATCTTCCTGGATGCCTCCCGCGGAGCGCACGTCACCGCCCCGTGCGGAGGAGCCGGGATCGTGATCAGCGGCTCCGGCCGGCGGTCCGGGCGCCGTGGACGGTGCCCGCGTCCTCGGCGGTGAACACCCACCGGTCGCCGCCGACCGGCGCGGCGAGCACGGCGGCGCCGTCCAGCGCCTGCACCGCACGAGTCCGCCAGACGGCGGTGCTCAGGAGACGGAGCCGGACCGGCTCGTCGAGGCCGTCGGGCTCGAAGGACAGGTGGGCTGCGCCGGCCACCCGCAGCGTCCCGGGTCGCCACGGGGTGCCGGCCAGCGCCCTGCGCCACCGGATCGTGCGCAGCAGCGCACCGGCTCCCACCACGACGGCGGTCGTGCCACCGAGCAGCAGCGCGACGACGACCAGGCCCAGGCCGGGCGGCCGCCGGCCGGCGTCACCGGCCATCGCGACCGCCGCGACGCCGAGCAGCACCGCGAGGACGACGGCGACGAGGCCGCCGCCCAGCCAGCGCAGGGCACCGACCCGGTGGGCGTCCAGGGCGGCCCGGGTGCCGGGGTGTTCACTCGCGGGGTGCATCCGCCCATGCTGGCAGCAGCGTCGCCCGGCACGGCGACGTAGCGTGGACCGGATGCCCACGGAAGCCCCTGCGACGCTCGCCGCCTGGCTGCGCACCCGCAGCGACGAGCAGCTGAGCGCGTTGCTGGTGGCCCGGCCCGACATCGCCCGCCCCGCCCCCTCCGACGTCGTCGCGCTGGCCAGCCGCCTGGCGGTGCCGGTCTCGGTGGACCGCGCGCTCGACGAGCTCGACGCCGCCACCCTCCAGGTGCTCGACGTGGTGCTGCTCGCCCCCACCGACGGCATGGCCCCCGACGAGCTGATCGCGGCGCTGCCCGAGGTGCCCGACGACGTCCTGGCCGCGGCCGTGGACGCGCTCACCACCCGGGCGCTGCTGTGGGGCGACGACGTCCTGCACGCCCCCGACCCGGTCCGGCGGGCGGTCCGCCACCCCGCAGGGCTCGGCCGCCGCGCGCTGGACCTGCGGCTGCAGCTGCCCGCCGACCTGCCCGCGGCTCTGGCGGAGCTGGCGTCCGAGGAGCGCGAGGTGCTCGAGCGGCTGGCGGGCGACCGCCCGGTCGGGCACCTGCCCGACACCCCGGGCAACGGCGCGGGCTCCCCCGCCCGCCGGCTGCTGCAGCGCGGGATGCTCGCGCGCATCGACGCGCTCAACGTCGAGCTGCCCCGCGAGATCGGTCTGGCCCTGCGCGGCGACCTCCCGTACGGCCCGCCGCGGCGCCGTCCGGAGCCGGTGGTCGCCACCCGGGACCCGAAGGCCGTCGACCGCCAGTCCGCCGGCGCGGCCCTGGAGACCGTCGGGCGGATCGGTGAGCTGCTGACCCTCCTGGAGGACGAACCGGCCGGGCTGCTGCGCAGCGGCGGGGTGGGCGTCCGCGACCAGAAGCGGCTGGCCAAGGCGCTGCACGTGCCCGAGCCCGAGGCGGCCTGGCTGCTGGAGCTGGCGTTCGCGGGCGGCCTCCTGGACGTGGGCGGCCCGCATCGCGACGAGTGGCTGCCCACGCGCGGCTACGACGTCTGGCGGGAGCAGGACCTCGCCGACCGCTGGGCCGTGCTCGCGGCCGGCTGGCTGGGCAGCACGCGGTTGCCGTCGCTGGTGGGCGTGCGGGACCTCGCCGGGAAGTCGGGCAACCCGCTGTCGCCGGACCTGGTGCGGCACACCGCGCCGGCGATCCGCCGATCGGCGCTCGCCGTGCTGGCCGAGCTGCCGGCGGGCTCGGGCCTCGGCCCGGACGACGTCACCGCCCTGCTGCGCTGGCGCACCCCCCGCCGAGCCGATCGGCTGGCCCCGGTGCCCGACATGCTCGCCGAGGCGGCCCGGCTGGGCGTGCTCGTCTCCGGCGTGCTCTCCGCCGGCGGGCGCGGCCTGCTGACCGCCGGCGAGGACGGCGCCGCCGATGGCATGCGCGGACTGCTGCCCGAGCCGGTCGACCACGTGCTGGCGCAGCCGGACCTGTCGCTGATCGCCCCGGGACCGCTGGTCGCCGAGCTGGCCGACACGCTCGCCGTCGTCGCCGACGTGGAGTCCTCCGGGGGCGCGACGGTGTTCCGGGTGTCGGAGGGCAGCGTGCGACGGGCCCTGGACGTCGGCTGGTCGGCGTCGGAGCTGCACGACTTCTTCGCCAAGGCCTCCCGGACACCCGTGCCCCAGGCGCTGGACTACCTGGTCGACGACGTCGCCCGGCAGCACGGCCGGCTGCGGGTGGGCGCCATCGAGTCCTACGTGCGCTCCGACGACCACGGGTTGCTCTCCCAGGTGCTGAGCGACCGCCGGGCCGCGTCGGCCGAGCTGCGCCGGCTGGCGCCAGGTGTCCTGGTCAGCGGTCTGGGCGCCGACGAGGTGCTGACGGTGCTGCGCGAGGCCGGGTACGCGCCGGCCGGGGAGACCCCCGGGGGTGCGGTCCTCACCCGGCCGCCCGCCAGGCCGCGCGCCGCCGGGCGGCGCACCGGGCCGGAGCCCTCCCCCGCCGCGCGACCGCTGCGCACCGACGAGCTGGCGGCGGTGGTGCGGGAGATGCGCGCCGGGGACGCCGCGCTGGCGGCCCGCCGCGGCGAGGCGGTCCGCCAGGTGCCGGGGGTGACGACGGCGTCGACGCTGGAGCTGCTGTCGCGCGCGGTGCGCGAGGGCGTGCCCGTGTGGCTGGGCTACGTGGACGCCCAGGGCAGCGGCAGCCAGCGCGTGGTGCAGCCGGTGTCGCTGGTCGGCGGATTCCTGCAGGGCTACGACGAGCGGCGCGGGGAGAACCGAACGTTCGCCGTGCACCGGATCACCTCGGTGGCGCTGGTGGAGGCCGACGACGCGGGCTGACCGCGGGCACCGTTCCCCGTCGGTGGGACGCCCTACCGTGCCGCCCGTGACCGAGACGTTCACCGCCGTCCTCCGGGAGCACGTCGGCCCGGCCCCGTGGCACTTCCTCACCCTGCCGCCGGACCTCGCCGACGACGTGCGGGAGTCCGGTGCGGGCGCCCGCGTCGGGTTCGGCTCCGTGCGGGTCACGGTCACGGTGGGGAGCAGCACCTGGCAGACCTCGGTGTTCCCCGACGCACGCAGCGGCTCCTACCTGCTGCCGGTGAAGCAGCCGGTGCGGGTCGCCGAGGGCCTGCGGGCCGGTGACAGGGTACTGGTGGAGCTCACCGTCAGCCGGGACGCGGCACCGCGTAGCGGCGGGTGACCATCCAGACGGCCCGGGCGATGACGACGATCGAGTAGACGCCGATCGCCACCGGACCCTCCGGCCCCAGGCCGGGATCGGCCATGCCGGCCGTGCGCACCACCAGCACCTGGACGGCGGCGAGCAGCAGGAGCGTCGCTGCCCCGAACCACCACATGTCCTCGGCCAGGAGCCGCCGCAACCGGGCGAGGTGCTCCGGCCGCTTCCAGTGCTCGGGGTGCGGGACGGTGATGTGCTCGGCGGGGATCCGCGCGAGGAACCGCACCAGGCCCACGAAGAGGGCTGCGGCGCCCAGGCCGAGCGCAGCGAAGGTCACCAGCGCGGCGGTCCGGCTGCTCCAGGCGTCGACCTCGCCGCTGCCGCCGAAGTGGATCGGCACGCGCTCCGGCAGCCGGCGCAGCGCCCAGACCCAGGCTGCCGCGAAGAGCACCCCGGCACCGGCGAACCACCTCCGCGCGCTGCCCACGCCCCGAACCTGGCGGGCGGCTCCGGCATGCTGCCGGAGTGACGTCGAGCATCCAGGAGCGGCTCGTCCCGGAGCTCGGCTGCTTCGGCTGCGGGCCGGCCAACGACCGCGGTCTGCGGCTGCGCAGCTTTCCCGGCGACGACGGCGTGACGGCGTCGTTCACCCCGTGGCCGGAGCACGACAACGGTCTGGGTTACCTCAACGGCGGCATCATCTCCACGCTGCTGGACTGCCACAGCGCCGCCGCCGTGCTGCACGAGGCCGACCTGCGCGGCTACCCGACCCTCCCGGGTGCCGATCTGCCCTACGTCACCGCCGGGCTGGACGTCCGCTTCCTGCGGCCGGCGCCGCTGACGGAGCCGGTGTCCCTGCTCGCGGTTCTCATCGAGGCCGGGGAGTCGGAGATGACCGTCGACGTGCAGCTGCACTGGGACGGCAAGCCGCGCGCCACCGCGGTCGCGCACTGGAAGCGCTGGCGCCCGCGCAGCTGAGGGTGGACGGGGCGGTCACCGCGACGCAGCGGCGCCCGCTTCCGCCACCGCCTTCAGGCGGGCGAGCGTGGTCTCCATGCCCTGCCGCAACTCCGTCCGGCGGTTCCCCGCGCGGAAGATCCGCTCGATCACGAACCAGCCCACCCGGGTGACCGGGCGCTCGACCTCGTAGCTCTCGATCACGCGGGTCCCCCCGCCCTGCTCCTCCAGCCGGTACCGCCAGACCACGGTGCCCGCCATCGGCTCGGTGCGGGCGAAGGCGAACTCCCGGCCCGGGGCGGCCACCCGGACCACCGGACGGTTCTTCCAGGTGCGGCCGGCCGCCGTGGCGTTGACCGCCTCGAAGCGGGCGCCGACCGCGGCGCCGGTGGCGCCGTCGAGCCACCGGCAGCTCCGGATCTCCGGGCTGAACTCCGGCGTGCGGGTCACGTCGGCGATCAGGGCGTAGACCTGGTCGGGAGGGGCGTCGACCAGGGTGCTGACCTCGTCGCGGTCCAGTTGCTGCATCGTTCTCTCCTCACATCGTGGTGCCTGGCGGGTCGTAGGCGGACAGGAACAGGTCGATGGCGGTGCCGGTGAGCCGGCTGAAGGTGCCCTCGCCATAGGTCACGCCCGGCTGGTTGGCGAGCTGCTGGGAGATGAGACCGGACAGGACGACCGTGTAGAGGCGCACGGCGTCCTCCCCGTTCGCGGCCGGGGAGAGCTGGCCCAGACGCACCGCTTCGGCGAACTCCTCCTGGACGGTGGCCATGTCCTCGCGGCTGGGCTCGAACGTCTGCGGGGAGGGCTGGAAGCCCGGCACGGGCCGCCAGTGCAGCAGCTGCGCCAGGGCCGGGTGCTCCACCGCCCAGCGCACCACCGCCTCGCCTCCCGCCCGGATGCGCTGCGTTCCCCGCGGGACACCGACCAGCGCCGCCTGGACCGCGGCCTGCTCCTCGGCGAGACCGCGGGCGAAGAGCGCGTCGTACAGGGCGTTGCGGGAGGGGAAGTACTTGTAGAGCGAGGGGCCCCGGATGCCCAGCCGGCGGGCGACCTCCGACAGGCTCAGGGCCCCGGCGCCCTCCTCGGTCATCAGCGCGATGGCGTGGTCGAGGGCCTCCGCCCGCATCGCCGCGCGGCGCGACTCCACCCGGGACGACGGCGGGCTAGCGGGAGTAGCCATGGCTAGAGGGTGTAGCCGAACCGGTCCGGCGTCAAGGCCTCCTTGAGCGACGGCAGCGGTCGGCCGGCGGCTCGCCCGTCCGAGCCGCCGGACGACGGAAGGCACGGTCCTCCCGCCGCGTTACCGTGGACAGTCCGGCGCGCTCGCCCGCGCCGCAGTTCCCGAGCGAAGGATGCGTGCGCGTTGAGCGACGGCCCCCTGATCGTCCAGTCGGACAAGACCCTGCTGCTGGAGGTCGACCACCCGCTGGCCCGTGAGTGCCGCGCGGCGATCGCGCCGTTCGCCGAGCTGGAGCGCTCCCCCGAGCACGTGCACACCTACCGGGTGACGCCGCTGGCACTCTGGAACGCGCGCGCCGCCGGGCACGACGCGGAGCAGGTCGTCGACGCCCTCGTCCGCTACTCGCGCTACCCGGTGCCGCACGCACTGCTGGTCGACGTCGCCGACACGATGGACCGCTTCGGCCGGCTCACGCTGGCCAACAACCCGGTGCACGGGCTGGTGCTCACCAGCACCGATCGCGCGGTGCTGGAGGAGGTCATCCGGTCGAAGAAGGTCGCCCCCATGCTGGGCGAGCGCATCGACGCCGACTCCGTCGTCGTCCACCCCTCGGAGCGCGGCCGGCTCAAGCAGGCGCTGCTCAAGGTCGGCTGGCCGGCCGAGGACCTCGCCGGCTACGTCGACGGCACGGCGCACCCGATCGAGCTCGACCAGGCCGACTGGCAGCTGCGCGACTACCAGCAGGAGGCCGTCGAGGGCTTCTGGGCCGGCGGCTCGGGCGTCGTCGTCCTGCCCTGTGGTGCCGGGAAGACGCTGGTCGGCGCCGCGGCGATGGCCGAGGCCAAGGCGACCACGCTGATCCTGGTGACCAACACCGTCTCCGGGCGGCAGTGGAAGCGGGAGCTCATCGCCCGCACGACGCTGACCGAGGAGGAGATCGGCGAGTACTCCGGGGAGCGCAAGGAGATCCGGCCGGTCACCATCGCGACCTACCAGGTGATCACCACCCGCCGGAAGGGCGAGTACCGGCACCTGGACCTCTTCGACGCGCAGGACTGGGGCCTGATCGTCTACGACGAGGTGCACCTGCTGCCCGCGCCGATCTTCCGGCTGACCGCCGACCTGCAGTCCCGCCGCCGGCTCGGTCTCACCGCCACGCTGGTGCGCGAGGACGGGCGCGAGGACGACGTCTTCTCCCTCATCGGGCCCAAGCGGTACGACGCGCCCTGGAAGGACATCGAGGCGCAGGGCTACATCGCGCCGGCGGAGTGCATCGAGGTGCGGGTGGCGCTCGACGACGAGGAGCGGATGACCTACGCCGTCGCCGAGCCCGAGGAGCGGTACCGGATCGCGGCGACCGCGCAGTCGAAGCTGCCGGTCATCCGCCGCGTGCTGGAGCGCCACCCCGACGAGCAGAAGCTGGTCATCGGCGCCTACCTCGACCAGCTCGAGGCACTGGGTGAGGCGCTCGACGCCCCGGTGATCCAGGGGTCGACCACCAACAAGGAGCGCGAGCGCCTCTTCCAGGCGTTCCGCATCGGGGAGATCAAGACCCTCGTCGTCTCCAAGGTCGCGAACTTCTCCATCGACCTGCCCGAGGCCGCCGTCGCCGTCCAGGTGTCGGGCACGTTCGGGTCGCGGCAGGAGGAGGCGCAGCGGCTCGGCCGGGTGCTCCGCCCCAAGGCCGACGGCCGGCAGGCGCACTTCTACACGGTGATCAGCCGCGACACCCTGGACAGCGAGTACGCCGCCCACCGGCAGCGCTTCCTCGCAGAGCAGGGCTACGCATACACGATCGTCGACGCCGCCGACCTGGCCGGTCCGGGCGAGGTCAACGGCCCCGACTGGGTGGACGAGCCCGCCGACTGAGCGGTTCGACTGTCGCGCGCCACCACGGGTGCCGAAGGCCAGTGACGTGGAGACCTTCGTGACCGCGGTCGGAGGCTTGCTGGTCGGACTGGTCGTGCTGTTCTGCCAGAGCTGGTGGCAGCGGCGGCGGGCGACGGCGCGTCGCGCGGAGCTCGACCGAGGCGGCGGCGCGACGATGCGGGCGCACCTCGCCCTCCCGGGCCACCGTGCGAGGGCGGGGCAGGTGGCCCTCGCCCCCGGGCACGCGGTCTGGGCGGCCAGGTGGGGTGGCCGACGGGTGGACCTGGCGGGTGCGGACGTCCTGTCCAGGGCGATGGCGATCGATTTATCCAGCGGCCCCGACGACGTCGTTCTCCGCCTACGGCTGACCGACGGTCGGGTCGTCTCCCTGACGCTGAGCGAGCACGACGCCGACGTGCTCACCGACTGCCTCCCCACGTTGCCCGCGGCCACCCGGACCTGGCCGGGCACCGCGCCGAAGGCCGGGCACTCGTGGTGGGCCTGGCTGCTCCTGGGCGTGAGCGGGCTGTGGATCGCCTTCTGCCTGTGCATGTACGTCACCGGCTACTCCGCCACGGTCACGGTCCTGGGCGGTGACGGCGAGGGCTTCTGCGACGTCGTGTGGGAGGACCCCGACGGGATCGAACGCAGCGGCGAGGCGGACTGCTACGACGAGCCCGCCGGCAGCCGGTTCGACGTCCGGGTCACCGGCTGGCCGGACCCGGGCGATCCCACGACGGGGGGCACGTACGTGGGCATCGCCCTGATGTTCGGGCTCCCGCCGGCACTCGTGGGCGGTCTCCGTCTCCGCCACCTGAGCAGCCGCCGGAGGGCGTGGGCCGCGTCGGAGGAGCCGCCCGCTCCCGCCGTGCCGGCGTCTCCCCCGCCCCCGCTCACCACAGCCGACCTCGTACCGCGACCCGGGGAGCAGCCGGCGGCGCTCCTCGCCCGGCTCGCGCCCCACGCCCGCCGCCAGGTCCCGACGGAAGGCTGGGAGGACGCCCGCCGTCCCAGTGGTGCCCGCTCGACCGTCCGCCCGATGTCCGTGCTCGCCGGCTTGGCGTGGCCGGTCGGGCTGGTGGTCTTCGTCGTGGCGGTGATGTGGCCAGTGCCTGCGCAGGGGTACGCGCTGGCCACGGGACCCACGGTGAGCACCCAGGCGACGAGCACCGGGGAACGCGCCTTCGACTCCTTCGGTCCCGTCCCCGGCATGGTCACCGTGCGCTTCCGCGACACCCAGGGGCGTGTCCGGGAGACCGATGTCGCCGTCGACCACGGGTTGGCGAAGGGCACGGAGGCGGGCATCGAGTACTCCCGGTCCGACCCATCGGCCGCGCGACTGAGCGGGGACGACGACGCGTTCGACCGGGCTGCGGCCCTCAGCGCGGCCGGGCTCGTGGTCGGGGTGCTGTGGGCAGGAGGCCTCGGCCTGTGGTTCCGGCGTCGCGGGCGGGCCGTCCGCAGCGCCCGCACCGTCGCCTCGCGGCCGGCACTCGGACTGCTCACCGCCGACTTCGTCGGGCACCCCGTCGTGCTGGCCGTCGACCCGGTCGTCGCCCCCGTCACGTTCGTCGCCGTGCCGGTGCAGCTGCCGTTGCCCCAGGGCACCGTCGCTCGGTTCCTGGAGTCCTCGACGCCGCAGCTGTCGGCGCGGGGAGCCCTGCGCGCCGGGGAGCTGGTCGTCCTCCAGGTCGAGGGGGCCGGCGGGCCCATGCTGCCCACGGGACGGGCCGCCGAGCTGCCCCTCGCAGCGGTGCGCGACCTGCTGGACAGTGCCGGCGCGCCGGCTCGGCACGACTCGTGGGAGCCGCTGGACCGGTCGGCACCCTAGGCCGACAGCTGCTCCACGGTCCCGAGCGGCACGATGCCCTCGGCCCGGGCTCGGACGGCCTCGTCGACGGTGACGAACAGGTCGGCCTGCAGCCGGGTCACGGCCAGGTACTCGGCATCCTGCGTCTCCATGCCGCGCTCGCGGGCGATCTGCCAGGCGACCCGGCGGGAGACGCGGTCGCCGAGCAGCCGGACCTTGATCCCGGTCAGGACCTCGTGCCTCCGCAGCGCCTCGGTCTCGGTCAGCTCACCCTGTCGGACGGCGTCGAAGAGCAGCGCGAGCGCCTGCGAGCGGAGCAGCTGCGGGGCGACCAGCTGATGGCCGGCAGCGACCTCCACCCCCTCGGCGACGAGGTGCAGCAGCGTGGGTGCGTCGATCCCGAACCGCGTCATGCGGCGGACCGTAGCGGCGCCGGCGGACCTGCCTCGTTGCTCCGGGCGCGGCGCCCGCGGCGATACGGCCCCGACCCCTCCGTTCCCACCCGCCGCAGGGAGCAGGAGGCGCCTGTGAAAGCCGGGACCGACGGGGCGTGACGAGGCGTTCCGTCCACACATGAGGATTCCCACACCGGCCCTGCCGCTCCCGCGCATTCCCAGCTCAGCGGCGGTATGGCGGTCCGCCATACGTGGCGGCGGGCGAGGCACGCGGCAGGCGGCCGGTTGGGCGTGTCGTCTCCGCGCCAGCGAAGATGGGTCCCGACATGGGGAGTGCATTGCGAGCGGAGACCTTGAGCCCGCAGACGACCGGCCGACCGCTCCGAGCGTGGCAGCAGACCGCGCTCAGCCAGTACGAGGAGAGCTCCCCCAAGGACTTCCTGGTCACCGCTACGCCGGGCGCCGGAAAGACGACCTTCGCCCTGACGCTGGCCGCCCGGCTGCTGTCGAGGCGCGAGGTCGCCCGCGTCGTCGTCGTCTGCCCGACCGACCACCTCCGGCTGCAGTGGGCCGAGGCGGCCGACCGGATGGGCATCGTCCTCGATCCCAACCTGACCAACGCCGTCGGACCCGTCCGCGCCGGCACCCAGGGCTACGTGACCACCTATGCGCAGGTGGCCGGCAAGCCGATGCTGCACGCGGCACGGTCCACGGCGGTCAAGTCGCTGGTGATCCTCGACGAGGTCCACCACGCCGGTGACGGTCTCTCCTGGGGCGAGGCGGTCGAGGAGGCCTACGGCATGGCCGCCCGCCGGCTGTGCCTGACCGGGACGCCGTTCCGCACCAAGCCCGACGAGCGCATCCCCTTCGTCCGGTACGAGGAGGACACCTTCGAGGGCGAGGCGGGCGGCCTGGTCAGCCGCGCCGACTACACCTACGGCTACAAGGAGGCGCTGGCCGACAACGTCGTCCGCCCGGTCGTCTTCGCCGCCTACACCGGCACCTCGCGCTGGCGGAACTCCGCCGGTGACGTCGTCGCCGCATCGCTGTCGGAGGCCGGCACCAAGTCGGTGGAGATGCAGGCCTGGCGTACCGCGCTGGACCCCAAGGGCCAGTGGGTGCCGCACGTCATCGCCGCGATGGACGACCGGATCACGCACCTGCGGGAGGAGGGCGGCATGCCCGACGCCGCCGGCCTGATCCTCGCCAGCGACCAGGACGACGCCCGGGCCTACGCCAAGATCGTCCGCCGGGTCACGGGCAAGCCCGCCGAGCTGATCCTCTCCGACGACCCGAAGGCGTCGAAGAAGATCGAGCGCTTCGCCACCGGGTCGGCCCGGATCGCCGTCTGCGTCCGCATGATCTCCGAGGGCGTCGACGTCCCGCGGGCCGCCGTCCTGGCCTGGATGACCTCCTACCGGACGCCGTTGTTCTTCGCCCAGGCCGTCGGCCGCGTCGTCCGGTCCCGGGCCACGCACGAGTCGGCCACCGTGTTCCTCCCCGCCGTCCGCCCGCTGCTCGCGCTGGCCGCCTCCATGGAGGAGCAGCGCAACCACGTCATGCCCCCGCCGCGGACCCAGCCCGACGAGGAGCTGGAGGCGCTCGACCTGCCGCCGCGGGAGCCGCGCGAGGGCGAGATGAAGCAGTGGGAGGCACTGGAGGCCGACGCACGGTTCGCGCACGTCCTGCACAGCGGCACCGCGCACACCGGAGAGGGCTCCGGCGCCACGGTGGTCGTCGGCGAGGAGGAAGAGGAGTTCCTGGGCATCCCGGGGCTGCTCACCCCGGCGCAGACGGCGGAGCTGCTGGCCAAGCGGGACGACGAGCTGCGGCTGCGGATCGCTGCCAGCCACCGGGCCGACGACGGCGACTTCATGCTGGTCGAGGACCACCCGGACGAGGACGACGCCGGCCGCTCGTGGCGCGACGCCGCCGAGCTGCGCCGGGAGATCAACAAGCTCGTGAACCGGGTCGCGGCACGCACCTCGCAGCCGCAAGCCGTGGTGCACACCCAGCTGCGCCAGTCCGTGCCCGGGCCGCCGTCGGCGTCCGCATCGGTCGACGTGCTGCGCGCCCGCCGGGAGCGCCTCCGCACGATGCTCTGACGACGGCGCCGGCCGAGTGAGCAGTTCCGGTTGCTCGTCTCGGCGCGTCCAGCCGTGTCGGCGCCGACAACTGCACATTCGGCCGCGGCGCCCGACCGGCAGGGGCGACCGCTGACGGATCCGGCCTCAAGCGGTCGGCAGCAGGCTGCGGGTGGCGGCCATGGCGACGGCATCGGGCGATCGCGGTCCTGACGCCGGTGTCCGCGTCTGAGGCCCCTCGGGCCCCACCCGTTCGGGGGATCTCGCGCCCTGAGGGGGTTCGCGGCAGGCCGTGCGGGACACCGCTGCATCCGCGGCGACAGCCGCCGGTTCGTGCTGCGGACCGCGAGGAAGGAGTTCGCCATGCGACTCGGAACCGCCATCGTGCTGCTCGCGCTCGGCGCGATCCTGACCTTCGCCCTCCGGGTGGACGTCAGCGGCGTGGACCTCCAGGTGGTCGGCTGGATCCTGATGATCGTCGGCGCCCTGGGCATCGTCCTGGAGCTCGCCGTCTGGGGTCCCCGCCAGCGCCGGGTGACCCGCACCGACGCCTACGGGGATGCCGACGGTGCGCCCGTCCGCCGGAGCACCACCGAAGAGCGCTACTGAGGGCTGCGCCCTCGGGCGCACCCCCGGTACGAACGCACGAGAGCCCCCGCCCTGACGGCGGGGGCTCTCGTCACGTCAGGTCCGGACCGGATGACGGCCGCCTCGCGGCGGAGAGCACAACACGGCTCCAGGCCCCCGACCGAGGTCGGGGCGGTAGTCCGTGAAGGCGGTAACCAAATGGCACCCGGGGGCACGATGCACCCGGCCCGGACATCACCGAGGCTACCCCCGCGACGACGACGATGCCGCCCCAGCCGCCCCGGCGATCCGCACCGCGACCCCTCTCCTCAGCCGCCCACGTAGGCCGCGAGGTGCTGGCCGGTGAGCGTCGACCGGGCGGCGACCAGGCCGGCCGGCGTGCCCTCGAAGACCACCCGGCCACCGTCGTGCCCGGCTCCCGGCCCCAGGTCGATGATCCAGTCGGCGTGTGCCATGACCGCCTGGTGGTGCTCGATGACGATGACCGACTTGCCGGAGTCCACCAATCGGTCGAGCAGGCCGAGCAGGTTCTCCACGTCGGCGAGGTGCAGCCCGGTCGTGGGCTCGTCGAGGACGTAGACGTCGCCCTTCTCCGCCATCTGGGTGGCCAGCTTCAGCCGCTGCCGCTCGCCGCCGGAGAGGGTGGTGAGCGGCTGGCCGAGGGTGAGGTACCCGAGGCCGACGTCGGCCAGCCGTTCCAGGATCGCGTGCGCCGCCGGCGTGCGTGCGTCGCCGTCGCCGAAGAAGTCGCGGGCCTCGGCGACCGGCAGCGCGAGCACCTCGGCGATGTTCTTCCCGCCGAACGTGTACTCCAGCACCGACGCCTGGAACCGCCTCCCCCCGCACTCCTCGCACGGGGACTCGACGGTGGCCATGACGCCGAGCTCGGTGTAGATGACGCCGGCGCCGTTGCAGGTGGGGCAGGCGCCCTCGGAGTTGGAGCTGAAGAGGGCCGGCTTGACGCCGTTGGCCTTCGCGAACGCCTTGCGGATCGGCTCGAGCAGCCCGGTGTACGTGGCCGGGTTGCTGCGCCGGGAGCCCTTGATCGCCCCCTGGTCGACCGTCACGACCCCGTCCCGGCCGACGACGGACCCCGTGCTGATGCTTCCCTTCGCTCCGCAAGCGTCGCGAACGAGCGAGCTCTTTCCCGATCCGGCCACACCGGTCAGCACGCACAGCACCCCGAGCGGGATGTCGACGTCCACGTCCTGCAGGTTGTGCGTCGACGCGCCGCGGACCTCCAGCGCGCCGGAGGACGACCGCACCGACCGCTTGAGGTGCGCCCGGTCGTCGAGGTGGCGGCCGGTCACGGTGTCGCTCGCCCGCAACGCCTCCACGGTGCCCTGGAAGCAGACCATCCCGCCTTCCGTCCCGGCGCCCGGACCGAGGTCGACGACGTGGTCGGCGATGGCGATGGTCTCCGGCTTGTGCTCGACGACCAGCACGGTGTTGCCCTTGTCGCGCAGCTGGAGCAGCAGGCCGTTCATCCGCTCGATGTCGTGCGGGTGCAGCCCGATCGTGGGCTCGTCGAAGACGTAGGTGACGTCGGTCAGCGACGAGCCGAGGTGGCGGATCATCTTGGTGCGCTGCGCCTCTCCCCCGGACAGCGTGCCCGCCGGCCGGTCGAGGGAGAGGTAGCCCAGCCCGATCTCGGAGAAAGAGTCGAGCAGGTGCTGCAGCCCGGTGAGCAGCGGGGCGACCGATGGCTCCTCCAGCGCCCGGACCCAGTCCGCGAGGTCGCTGATCTGCATCGCGCAGAGGTCGGCGATGTTCTTGCCCCCGATCCGCGACGACCTGGCCTCCGGGGTGAGCCGGGTGCCGTCGCACTCGGGGCAGGTCTGGAACGTGATCACCCGCTCGACGAAGCGCCGCACGTGCGGCTGCATCGCCTCGACGTCCTTGGACAGCATCGACTTCTGGACCTTCGGGATCACGCCCTCGTAGGTAAGGTTGACGCCCTCGACCTTGATCTTGGTCGGCTCCTTGTAGAGGAGGGCGTCCATCTCCTTCTTCGTGTACGTCCCGATCGGCTTGTCCAGGTCGAGGCCGATGCCCTGGAACAGGCGGCCGTACCACCCGTCCATGCTGTAGCCCGGGACCATCAGCCCGCCTTCGTTCAGCGACTTCGAGGCGTCGTACAGCGCGGTGAGGTCGAAGTCGGAGACCGAACCCATGCCCTCGCACCGCGGGCACATGCCGCCGAGGTAGACGACGTCGCGGACGACGTTCTTCTCGACCCGGCCGCCGGACTTCTCGGTGCTCATCACCCCGCTGGCCTTGCGCGTCGGGACGTTGAAGGAGAACGCGGTGGGCGGGCCGATCTGCGGCTGCCCGAGCCGGCTGAACAGGATGCGCAGCATCGCGTTGGCGTCGGTGGCCGTGCCGACGGTGGAGCGGGGATTGGCGCCCATGCGTTCCTGGTCGACGATGATCGCCGTCGTCAGGCCTTCCAGGAGGTCGACCTCCGGCCGGGCCAGGTTGGGCATGAAGCCCTGCACGAAGGCGCTGTACGTCTCGTTGATCATCCGCTGGGACTCCGCGGCGATCGTCCCGAAGACCAGCGAGCTCTTGCCCGAGCCGGAGACGCCGGTGAACACCGTCAGCCGGCGCTTCGGGAGCTCGACGCTGATGTCCTTGAGGTTGTTCTCCCGCGCGCCGAGGACCCGGATCAGGTCGTGGCGGTCGGCGGGATGCAGCTCGGGCGCCTGCGTGCCCGTCTCCGTGGCCGTGCTCATCGGGTCTCCCATCGCCGGCGGTGAGGTCTGCGTCGAACGGGTCAGTTGAAGCCGCGGTCATCCTGCTTGAGCGCGGTGTCCACGGTGAGCGCGGACGCGATGACCATGCTGGCGAGCGGTTCGGGCAGGCGGTAGTGCACGAGGACGACGTACCGGTCCGCGGTGGTGAACATCGTGCGGGCCAGGCCCTCCCACTTCTTCGTGATGCGGGCGACCTCCGTGCCGGCCGCGTCGACGACGGCGAAGTCCCAGGCCCGCCAGTTCTCCGCCTGGATCGCCCCGATCACCTGGTCGCCCACCACGAGGTCGAACCGGATCCTGCCGAAGACGTTGGCCTGCACGATCTCGCCGAGCGG
Organism: Blastococcus saxobsidens; assembly: GCF_002938435.1. Lineage (GTDB taxonomy): Bacteria > Actinomycetota > Actinomycetes > Mycobacteriales > Geodermatophilaceae > Blastococcus > Blastococcus saxobsidens. The sequence goes on along the minus strand of NZ_POQT01000001.1, from coordinate 159,042 downwards.
GGTGCCGTCGGGCCGCTCCACGACGACCCGCGACTTCATGACCTTCGCCGGGCGGGTGAGCACCAGCACCGGCCCGCGGGCGTCGCGGACCTCCAGCCGGTGGGTGAGGAACTGGTCGAGCTGGGTGAAGAGGCGGACCGCCTTCTTCGCCGTGCTCTGCCCCACCTGGACGACGGCGCCGATCTGCGCCCCCTGGCCGTCGAGGACCGCGTACTCGTTGGTCAGCTCGATCAGCTTCGTCTTCTGCGAGACGAGGAGCACCGGCTGGTCGTAGAGCGAGGGGCCCGCGGGCACCTGCTGGGCGGGCGCCGGCGGCGGACCCGCCTGCTGCAGGTGCTCGGTCCAGCCCTGGCCGTCCCACCAGCGCGCGCTCGGGCCGCCGGCCGGATCGGGGTACCAGCCGGGGGGCGGCGGAGGTCGGGTCACGGGCGACAAGCTAGCGCCCCGGGGCGACAGATCCGGCCGCCGAGTCGTGCCAGACTCCGCCGCATGGCCGACCGCACCCCCGTCGAGGCCCGCGTGCTCTCCGCCGTCGACGAGCAGTGGGCGGTGGACCGGCTGCGCGAGCTGGTCGCCGTCCCGTCGGTGGGCGGCACCGCCGCCGAGAGCGAGGTGCAGCACCTGCTCGCCGGCCGGCTCGCCGAGCTCGGCTGCGACGTCGACCTGTGGCCGATCGACCTCGCGGAGGCGGCGACCGCGCCCGACGCTCCCGGCCAGGAGGTCGGGCGCACCGAGGCCTGGGGCGTCGTCGGCACCGTGCCCGGGGACGACGACGGCCGGCCCGCGCTGATCCTCTCCGGCCACACCGACGTCGTCCCGCCCGGCGACCGCGCGCTGTGGGACGGCGACCCGTTCGTCCCCCGAATCGCCGGCGGTGCGCTGCACGGGCGCGGCGCCTGCGACATGAAGGCCGGCGTGGCCGCCGCACTCGCCGCGCTGCACGCCCTGCGGACGGCGGGGGTCCGGCTGGTCCGGCCGCTCGCGCTGCACGGCGTCGTCGGCGAGGAGGACGGCGGGCTGGGCGCCTGGGCCACGCTGCGCCGCGGCCACACCGGCGACCTCTGCGTCATCCCCGAGCCCACCGACCGTGCCGTGGTCACCGCGCACGCCGGCGCGCTCACGTTCCGGCTCGAGATCACCGGGCACGCCGCGCACGCGGCCATGCGCGACCGCGGCGTCAGCGCGATCGAGCTGTTCGGCCACGTGCACGCGGGACTGCAGGCCTTCGAGGCCGAGCGGCAGCGGGACGCCGACCCCCGGTTCGGCGAGGCGCGCTTCCCCTACGGGATCTCGATCGGCCGCGTGCAGGCCGGCGACTGGGCGAGCTCGGTGCCCGACCGGCTGGTCGCCGAGGGGCGCTACGGCGTGCGCCTGGGCGAGCCGCTGGAGACGGCGCGGGCGGCGCTGGAGCAGCGGCTGGCCGCGATCTGCGACGCCCACCCCTGGCTGGCCGGCCACCCGGTGCGGCTGTCCTGGACCGGCGGCACGTTCGCCAGCGGTCAGCTGGAGGGCGGGCATCCGCTGCTGCCCGCCGTCCGGGCGGCCGTGACCGACGCCGGGGGCGCACCGCCGGCCGAGCGCGCGCTGGCCGCCGGCACGGACCTGCGGCTGTACGCCGCCGCCGGCATCCCGACGCTGCACTACGGCCCGGGGGACCTGAACCTGGCGCACGGGCCGCAGGAGTCGGTGCCCGTCGCGGAACTGGTCACCGCGGCGCGTGCCTTCGCCCTGCTCGCCCTCCGCACCTGCGGTGCCCGATGAGCACCCTCGTGGGCTTCGACGCCTGGGCCGAGCTCGCCGGCGACTCCCCCACCTCGCGCACCGAGTGGGCCGCCGTCGTCGCCGCCTGGAGCGAGCCGCACCGCCGGTACCACGACCTCGCCCACCTGGCCGCCGTCCTCGGGATGGCCGGCCGGCTCGCTGCCGGGGCGCCCGATCCCGACGCCGTCCGGCTGGCCGCCTGGTACCACGACGTCGTCTACGACCCGCAGCGCCCGGACAACGAGCAGGTCAGCGCCGCGCGGGCCCGCGCCGGCCTGCGCGGCCTGGTGTCCGACGAGCGGGTCGAGGAAGTGGTCCGGCTGGTGCTGCTCACCGCCTCGCACGACCCCGCCCCCGACGACCGCAACGGCGCGGCCCTGTGCGACGCCGACCTGGCCGTGCTCGCCGGCCCGCCGGAGGCCTACGCCGCCTACGCCTCGGCGATCCGAGCGGAGTACGGGCACCTCTCCGACGAGGAGTTCACCGCCGGCCGGATCGCCGTCCTGGAGCAGCTGCTGGCCCTCCCGCGGCTGTACCGGCTCCCCGACGTCGCCGGCTGGGAGCCACGCGCCCGGGCGAACCTGGCCGCCGAGCTGGCGCTGCTCAGGTCGCGCGCTGCGGCGGGCGGGGCTTCCGGGAACGCAACCCCGCCGCCATCAGCCGGCTGAGCAGCTCCCGGGAGCCGACCGGCTGCGCCCCCGCCGCGACGGCGATCTCGTACAGGTCCTCGGGGATGTCGTAGTGGTCGCCCTGGAACGCCCGCCGCGGGATGCCCAGCTCGGCGGCGACGAAGGCGTGCAGCTCGTCGTAGGACACGTCGCTGACCAGGTGCGACCACCTCCGCCCGCGCCACGGCCACACGGGGGTGTCGATCAGCACGGCCACGCAGGGCAGTCTGCCGGGCCGCGACTAGCGTCTGCCGGGTGAGCGCAGAGATCCGCTGGGGAGTCGTCGGACCGGGCCGCATCGCCGAGAACGTGGTGCGCGACTTCCCGCACGTCCCCGCTGCGCGGCCGGTCGCCGTCGCCTCCCGCTCGCAGGCACGCGCCGACGCCTTCGCCGCCCGCCACGGGCTGGACCGGGCGCACGGCTCCTACGCGGGGATCATCGCCGACCCGGACGTCGACGTGCTCTACATCGCCACGCCGCACCCGCAGCACCACGCGATCGCGCTGGCCGCGCTGCGGGCCGGCAAGGCGCTGCTGGTGGAGAAGGCCTTCACCGCCACCACCGCGGGGGCGGTGGAGGTGGTCGAGCAGGCCCGGCGCAGCGGCGTCTTCACCATGGAGGCGATGTGGACCCGGTTCCAGCCGGCCGTCGTCGCCGTCCGCGAGCTGATCGCCGACGGCGCGATCGGGGAGGTCCGCTCGATGCAGGTCGACCTCGGCGTCAGCCGCCAGTACGACCCCGTGGACCGGCTCTTCGCCATGGAGCTCGGCGGCGGTGCGCTGCTCGACCTCGGCGTCTACGTGGTGTCCTTCGCCCAGATGCTGCTCGGAACGCCGGAACGCGTCGTCGCCACCGGATCGCTGTTCCCCAGCGGTGCCGACGCGGAGGCCGCCCTGCTGCTCGAGTACGGCGACGGCCGCTCGGCGACCCTGCTGACGTCGCTGCGCAACGCCCTGCCCGGGCAGGCCCGCATCTTCGGCACCACGGGGTGGATCGACGTCCTGCCGCGCTTCCACCACCCGCAGACGTTCGTGCTGCACCGTGCCGGCGCCGAGCCCGAGGAGATCACCCGCCGTCCGGTGGGTGCCGGGTACGCGCACGAGCTGGTCGAGGTGACCGAGTGCCTGCGGGCCGGCCGCACCGAGAGCGCCGTCATGCCGCTGGCCGACACCCTCGCCGTCCAGGACGTGCTGGGGCGCGCCGCCGAGCAGCTGGGCGTGCGGCACCGCGAGGCGATCGACGTCCTCTGATGGGTGATCCCCGCCCGGCGGACTTCAGGGTTCCCCCGGCCCTGCCGATATCCGAGCGACGAGCCGCATCGGCGGCCCATGTTCGGAGGGAACACGATCCATGGCTCTTCTCGAAGGTCTGGCCGCTGTCATCGCCAAGGTCGCCGGCGCCAGCACCGCAGCGCAGGTGGCGACCGGGCTGGGCATCGCGACCGCCGGGATCACCGGGGCCGGCGCTGCCGGCGCCCTGCCCGAGCCGGTGCAGGACGTCGTCGCTCAGAGCGTGGAGACGGTGTCCCCCTTCGATCTGCCGGACTCGAGCGACTCGTCCTCCGACGACGCCATCGAGACCGACGACTCGGGCATCGACGGCCCCGGTGACGACGCGGCAGGCGATGCAGCCGACGACAGCACCGAGGACTCGACCGGCGACCGCGGCCTGGACAACGCCCTCGAGCACGCCGACGAGCACGCCCAGGAGGCGCTGCTGAAGGCGCAGGAGCGCCAGGCCACGAAGGACGCCGAGAAGGCCACCCGGGACGCCGCAAAGGACGCCGAGAAGGCTGCCCGCGACGCCGCCAAGGAGCAGGAGAAGGCCGCCCGCGAGGCCGAGAAGGCCGCACGGGAAGCAGCCGATGAGGCCCGGGAGGACGCCGAGGAGGCAGCCGAGCAGGCTCGGGAGGCCGCCGAGGAGGCAGCCGAGCAGGCCCGGGAGGACGCCGAGGAGGCCGCTGAGCAGGCCCGCAAGGACGCGGGGAAGCCCGAGGACGACTGACCCCCTCGACGGTCGGGTCCCGGACGGGCCCGGCCGTCGATCGGATCAGGGCGCCGACCAGGCCACCCCGGTCGCCTGGTCGGCGGTGGGCACACGGGTCGGCGTGAGGCCCGCCCGGCGGACGGCGTCGGCGAACACCACGGCGTCGATGACCGCGTTGCAGCCCGGATCGTTGTTGAAGTAGACGAGCACGTCCTCCTCGCCGTACGTCGCGGCGATGCGATCGGCCCACAGCTGCAGGGTGCCGGGGCGGTAGCCCCACCCCTCGAAGCCGTGGTGGAAGCGCAGGTAGCCCCAGTCGGTCGTGCGCCAGAGCGGGGCGACCGGCTGCTCGTCGCGGTCGGCCCAGCACAGCGCTGCCCCGTAGCGCTCCAGCAGCGCCCGGACGTCGTCGGTCCACCACGACTCGTGCCGCGGCTCCACCGCCACCCGCGCCCCGGCCGGGAACTGCGCCAGGCAGTCACGCAGCAGCTCGGCGTCGGCCTTCAGCGTGGGCGGGAGCTGCAGCAGGATCGTGTCCAGCTTGGTGCCCAACCCCGCCGCGCGCTCCATCAGCCGGCCGACCGGCTCCTCCGGTTCGCGCAGCCGCTTGATGTGGGTGAGGAAGCGGCTGGCCTTGACCGACCACCGGAAGTCGTCGGGGGTGCGGTCCTTCCACTTCACGAAAGTCTCGCGCTCGGGCAGCCGGTAGAAGGCGTTGTTGCTCTCCACCGTGGCGAAGTGCTGGACGTAGTGCTCCAGCCACAGGCGCTGGGCGAGCTCCTGCGGGTAGAAGGCGCCCCGCCAGTCGCGGTACTGCCAGCCCGAGGTCCCGATGATCACCGCCACGGCAGCCGCCTACCCTGCGCTGTCATGGCTGACGCGCATCCCGGGGCCCACTCACCCGCCCGGTTCAAGGACCCGCGGAACCCCGACTTCGGGGAAGTAGGGGTTTGGACGACGTCCCAGAGCCCTGGTTCCCCGAAGTAGGGCTCTGCGGGATCCCGCGGAGCCGGCCACCCCAGGAACGCCGACAGGGACGGTCCGCTGGAGAGCGGACCGCCCCTGCCGGGCAGTGCTGGTGTCACATGGTGCAGGGAGCCGGACTCAGAAGTCCATGCCGCCCATGCCACCCATGTCGCCGCCGCCGGCGGCAGCCGCAGAGGCCTTCTCCGGCTTGTCGGCGATGACGGCCTCGGTGGTGAGGAAGAGCGCCGCGATGGAGGCGGCGTTCTGCAGCGCCGAGCGGGTCACCTTGGCGGGGTCGATGATCCCGGCGGCGACCAGGTCCACGTACTCGCCGGTGGCGGCGTTGAGGCCCCAGCCGGTGTCCGAGTTGCGGACCTTCTCCGCCACGACGCCGCCCTCGAGGCCGGCGTTGATGGCGATCTGCTTCAGCGGCGCCTCGAGCGCGACGCGCACGATGTTCGCGCCGGTGGCCTCGTCACCCTCGAGCTCGAGCTTCTCGAACGCGACGGCGGCGGCCTGCGCGAGAGCGACGCCACCACCGGCGACGATGCCCTCCTCGACGGCGGCCTTGGCGTTGCGCACCGCGTCCTCGATGCGGTGCTTGCGCTCCTTGAGCTCGACCTCGGTCGCGGCACCGGCCTTGATGACGGCGACGCCACCGGCGAGCTTGGCCAGGCGCTCCTGGAGCTTCTCGCGGTCGTAGTCGGAGTCCGACTTCTCGATCTCGGCGCGGATCTGGTTGACGCGACCCTGGATCTGGTCGGCGTCACCGGCACCCTCGACGATCGTGGTCTCGTCCTTGGTGACGACGACCTTGCGGGCGCGGCCCAGCAGCTCGACGCCGGCGCTCTCGAGCTTGAGGCCGACCTCCTCGCTGATGACCTGGCCACCGGTGAGGATGGCGATGTCGCCGAGCATGGCCTTGCGACGGTCACCGAAGCCCGGGGCCTTGACGGCGACGGACTTGAAGGTGCCACGGATCTTGTTCACGACCAGGGTCGCGAGGGCCTCGCCCTCGACGTCCTCGGCGATGATGGCCAGGGACTTGCCGCCCTGCATGACCTTCTCCAGCAGCGGGAGCAGGTCCTTGACCGAGCTGATCTTCGAGTTCACGACGAGCACGTACGGGTCGTCGAGGACGGCCTCCATGCGCTCGGCGTCGGTCACGAAGTAGGGCGAGATGTAGCCCTTGTCGAAGCGCATGCCCTCGGTGAGCTCGAGCTCGAGGCCGAAGGTGTTGCTCTCCTCGACGGTGATGACACCTTCCTTGCCGACCTTGTCCATGGCCTCGGCGATGAGCTCACCGATGGCGGGGTCAGCGGCGGAGATCGAGGCGGTGGCCGCGATCTGCTCCTTGGTCTCGACGTCCTTGGCGGTCGAGAGGAGGTACTCCGAGACCGCGGCGACGGCCTTCTCGATGCCCTTCTTCAGGGCCATCGGATTCGCGCCGGCGGCGACGTTGCGCAGACCCTCGCGCACGAGCGCCTGGGCCAGCACGGTGGCGGTGGTGGTGCCGTCACCCGCGACGTCGTCGGTCTTCTTGGCGACCTCCTTGACGAGCTCGGCCCCGATCTTCTCCCACGGGTCCTCGAGCTCGATCTCCTTGGCGATGCTCACACCATCGTTGGTGATGGTGGGCGCGCCCCACTTCTTCTCAAGAACGACGTTCCGGCCACGGGGGCCGAGGGTCACCTTGACGGCGTCGGCGAGGATGTTCATGCCTCGCTCGAGGCCGCGGCGCGCCTCTTCGTTGAACGCGATCATCTTGGCCATGTGGTGATGTCCTCCGAGCATGGATCGCTGCACGGCCGGGTGGGTGCCCGCGACGGACGACACCGGGTGACACGGACTCCCTTGCGTCCGCGCGCCGGCGCCTCACCGTTCCGACCTGATTGGCACTCGGGAGCCCCGAGTGCCAGAAACGAGTTTGGCACTCGACCCCTGCGAGTGCAAGAACGGGGTTCCGGAAGCGACGCTCCGGGGTGACATGCGGACCCCGCGACATGCGCCGAGGCCCGGCCCCCGAACGGGGACCGGGCCTCGGGACGTGCCGGGGTCAGGCCGCGGTGACGCCGTCGGCCTGAGGGCCCTTGGCGCCCTGGACGACCTCGAAGGTGACCCGCTGGCCCTCTTCCAGGCTCTTGTACCCGTCCATCTGGATGGCCGAGTAGTGGACGAAGACGTCCTGGCCGCCGTCGACGGCGATGAAGCCGAAGCCCTTCTCGGCGTTGAACCACTTCACGGTGCCCTGTGCCACGTGTGCTCCCACGTTTCGTGCGTACGGACGGTCCCTCTGGATCGGGGAACCGGGTCTAGCTCTTCCGCCCGTTCGGACACGAACATGGAACTGGAACCGCGCGAGAAGGTACAACAGAAAAGACCTGGTGGAGCGACAACTTCGCCGGATCGATACCCGGATCGGGCTACGCGTCGGCGTCCGGTGGGTCCGGGTGTCAGCCGATCAGGCCCGCCGCCCGGACCGACTTGAGCGACGGGTCGACCCGGTGCGTGGGCCCGACGACGGGCAGCAGCGGGTCGAGCGTCTTCAGGCCCTCACCGGTGTTGAGGACGACGGTCTCCTTCGCCGGGTCCAGCCGGCCGTCGCCCACCAGCTGCCGCAGGACGGCGACGGTGACGCCACCGGCGGTCTCGGCGAAGACGCCGGTGGTGCGGGCCAGGTCGCGGATGCCCTGGACGATCTCCTCGTCACCGACCCGGCCCACCGCGCCACCGGTGCGCCGGATCGCGTCCAGGGCGTACGGGCCGTCGGCGGGGTTGCCGATGCTCAGCGACTTGGCGATGCCGAACGGCTTGACCGGCTTGACGACGTCCCAGCCGTTGTCGAACGCCGTGGCGATCGGGTCGCAGCCGGCCGACTGGGCGCCGAAGATCGTCCACTCGGTCGCCTCGACGATCCCGGCGGCGGTCAGCTCGCGGAATGCCTTGTCCACCTTGGTCAGCAGGGAGCCCGACGCCATCGGGATGACGACCTGGGCCGGGATGCGCCAGCCGAGCTGCTCGGCGATCTCGTAGCCCATCGTCTTGGAGCCCTCGGCGTAGTAGGGGCGCACGTTCTGGTTGACGAAGGCGGTGTCCTCGAACTCGTCGGTCTCCGCGAGCTCGCTGGTCAGCCGGTTGACGTCGTCGTAGGAGCCGTCGACGGCGACCAGCGTCTGCCCGTAGACCGCCGACTGCACGATCTTGCCGGGCTCCAGGTCCGACGGGACGAACACGAACGACGGCAGGCCCATGCGGGCGGCGTGCGCGGCCACCGAGTTCGCCAGGTTGCCCGTGGAGGCGGCGGCGATCTTGGTGTAGCCGAGCTTCTTGGCCGCGGTGGCGGCCAGGCTGACCACGCGGTCCTTGAACGAGTGCGTGGGGTTGGCCGAGTCGTCCTTGACCCACAGCCCACCGGTGAGCCCGAGCTCCTCGGCGAGCCGGTCGGCGCGGACCAGGGGCGTCATGCCCGGGTCGAGCGACACCCGGCCGGCCGGGTCCTGCCCGACCGGGAGGAGGGCGGCGTAGCGCCAGATGTTCTGCGGCCCGGCTTCGATCTGCTCGCGGGTGACGGCCTTCATCAGCTCGGGGTCGTAGTCGACCTCCAGCGGGCCGAAGCACTCGGCGCAGGCGTGCTCGGCGACGAGACCGAACGTGGCCCCGCAGTTGCGGCAGACGAGGCCGCGGGCCGGACACGGAGGAACGGGACCACCGGCGGACGAGTCGGCCTGGGCGGAACCGGGAGCGGTGAGAGTCATACGACGACTACCTCCTCATCTTCCCCGCGTCGGGCCGTCGAGCCGCGCGGGACGGAATTGGCACCTCCCGCTGCGCGAGCGCAGTCGGCGGTTGCCGGGGCTTCATCGGGCCGTGTCCCTCTGCCCCTCTGGATGAGTGAACGCCACGAATCGTACCCAGTGCCGCGCGCCGGGCTGACGACGGCCAGGATGTGGCACGTGGCAGCGCGCGTCGTCTACACCGACCTCGACGGCACGATGGTCGGCCCACGGGGCTCCTTCTGGCACACGGCGGGTCGCGAGCTGACCGACGGCCCGGCCGGCGCGCTGCTGGATCTGCACCGGGCCGGGGTGGCGTTGGTACTGGTCAGCGGGCGCACGTACGAGCAGGTCATCGAGGCCGCGCGCATCTTCGCCGCCGACGGCGCGATCGCCGAGCTGGGCGCCACGATCGGCTGGGGCGCCGGCATCACGCCGCACCGGCTGCGCGGCGAGCTGCCCGAGCGGTACGGCGACCGGACGCCGATGGCGGTGATGGCCGAGCTCGGCGTCGTCGAGGAGCTGATCGCCGCGCACGCCGGCCGGCTGGAGTGGCACGCCCCGTGGCACGCCACCCACGACACCGACGCGCTGCTGCGCGGGCGGGTCGACCCGCTGTCGGTCGACGCCTGGCTGGCCGAGCAGGGAGTGGGCTGGCTGACCATCAAGGACAACGGCGCCATCCCGGGGTCGCCCCGGTTCGGGCTGGACGACGACCCGCTCCCCCCGCGGGTCTACCACCTGATGCCGCGCGGCATCTCCAAGGGCGCCGCGATCGCCTGGGACCTGGAGCGCAGAGGCCTCTCCCCCGACGACGCGATCGCCATCGGCGACAGCGTCAGCGACCTGGACATGGCGCCCGCCGTCGGCCGGCTGTGGATCACCGCCAACGGTGCCGCCGTCGACGGCATGACCGGCCTCATGGACGCCGTTCCCAACGTGACCGTCACCGACGCCGCGATGGGCGAAGGCTGGACCCAGGCCATCAAGGCGTCTCTGTAGACGGGGTCCTTCTACTAGCTCGTGACGTCGCGGCGGGCGAAGTGGCGGAAGCCCAGCGCGGTGAAGATGGCGATGTAGACCAGCGACTGGATGACCCCGCGGTACAGGTCGCCGGAGTCGATCGGCGTCTGCAGCAGGTCGGTCCAGGCGAACTCCTCCGCGGTCGGGAACCAGTCGCGGATCGACCCGAGCTGCTCCACCTGGTCCAGGATCGCGAAGACGACCATGGTGAAGACCGAACCGCCGACGGCGGCCAGCGGCGCGTCGGTGATCGTGGAGAACCAGAACGCCAGCGCCCCCACCACGAGCAGGTGGACGGCCAGGTACCCGAGCATCCCGGCCAGCCGCAGCATGCCGTCGCCCTGGTCGAGGGTGATCCCGATGGGCGTCCGGATGTCGTCGAAGCCGAACGCGATGCCGCCGGCGACCACCGCGACCGTCGCCAGCGTGAGCAGCGCGGCGACCGACTGCACCAGCGCGGCCAGCCACTTCTGGCGGAGCAGCCGCATCCGGGGCACCGGCGTGGCCAGCGCGTACCGCAGCGAGCCCCACTGCGCCTCGACGGCGACGGTGTCGCCGAAGAAGAGCGCGTAGACCACGACCAGGAAGAAGCCGGTGGTCGCGAAGAGCACGAACAGGGTGAAGTTCAGCCCGCTGGAGGTGGCGACGTCGACCAGGTTGATCCGGCTGTTCTCCTGCGCCTCCTCCGAGGCGCCCAGCTGCAGCGCCCCGATCAGCACCAGCGGCAGGGCCACCATGAGCGCGTACACGCCGAGGGTGCGGCGCCGCTTGAACTGGCGGCGCAGCTCGACCGAGAGCCGCAGGGTGCGCTCGGGCCGGTAACCGGCGACCGCACCGGTCGGTTGCACGTGCTGTGTCATGGCTCGACTCCGGCCTCGATCCGCTCCTCGGTCGCTGGCGCTCCCTGCGATGCTCTCTCGGCCGTCGTTCTCGCGAGTCGCGGTCATGACTCCCCCACCAGCGCGAGGAAAGCGTCCTCGAGCCGTCGTCGTGGCGTGAACTGGTCGACGGCGACGCCCGAGGACACCAGCGCCTGGAGCGCGTCGGACCGGCGGGCGCCGTCCAGCTCCGCCACCAGCCCCTCGTCGGTGCGGGCGGCGGTCACCCCCGGCACGGCCCCGAGGACGGCGATGGCGCGGTCGGTGTCGGCGTCGTCGGTGAGACCGACCAGCACCGACCCGCCGGTGCCGACGATCTCATCCACCGTGCCCTGCACGATCTTCTGCCCCCTGGCCATGACGACGACGTGGCTGCAGGTCTGCTCGATCTCGCTGAGCAGGTGGCTGGAGACGATGACCGTCCGGCCGGTGGCGGCGTAGTCGCGCAGCACCTCGCGCATGGCGTGGATCTGCGGCGGGTCCAACCCGTTGGTCGGCTCGTCGAGCACCAGCAGGTCCGGCAGGCCCAGCATCGCCTGGGCGATGGCCACCCGCTGGCGCATGCCCTGGCTGTAGCGGCGGACCGGCCGGTCGATCGCCGCGCCGAGCCCGGCCACCGCGATCGCCTCCTCCATGTGCGCGTCCTCAGGCGGACGGCCCGTGGCGGCCCAGTACAGCGTCAGGTTGTCCCGGCCGGACAGGTGCGGCTGCAGCCCGGTGCCCTCGACGAAGGAGCCCAGCCGCGACAGGACCGGAGCCCCCGGGCCGGCGGCGTGACCGAAGATGCTGATCCGCCCCTCGGTCGGCTTGATCAAACCCATGAGCATGCGCAGCGACGTCGTCTTGCCCGCGCCGTTGGGGCCGAGCAGCCCGAGCACCTGACCCCGGCGCACCTCGAACGACAGGTCCTTCACCGCGACGAAGCCGTCCTTGTAGGCCTTGGTCACGCCCTCGAAGCGCAGCGGGACGTCCTCGCCGTCGGGCTGGACGTGCGACACCTGGCGGCGCCGGCGAGCGCCCCACCAGCGAGCGGCCAGCCAGCCCAGGAGCCCCAGCGCGGCGAGGACGCCGAGCAGGACCCACCAGCGCGAGGAGCCGGCGGCGTTCTCGGCCTCCCCACCGACCTGGGGCACCGCGAGCACCGCGGCGTCGCCGTCGGCGAGCGCGACGGAGTAGACGCCGGCCTCGGCCGGCAGGGCGAACGCCTGGTCGGTGGAGGAGACGACCACCCGCATCGTGTGGCCGGTCTCGAACCGGTGCACGATCCCGGGCAGCGTGACGCTCACCTGCGTCGGGCTCGTCGGGTCGGCCGAGATGCCGGTCAGGGCCAGCGGGGCGACCAGGCCGCCGGGCAGGGTCATGCTGCCGTCGGGGCCGACGTCGTAGAGCTTGGCGAACAGCGTCGCCTCGCCCTCGGGCGCGGCCACGAGCAGGTCGACCGTCGCGGCACCGACGACCTCCACCGGCTGCTCCAGCGGGGTGCTGTCGAAGGCGGCGTACTGGCCGGGGATCTCCAGCGTCATGCCGCCGAGGGCGGCGGTGAGCGCGCCGAGGCCGGGCACGGTGGTGAGCGAGGCCGGGGTGCCACCGGCGGGGGTCACGACGGGTTGCAGCGGCCCGCTGACCCGCACGTCGCGGCGGGCGGTGGGCTCGTCGCCGCCGAGGCCGGGGTACTGCTCGGCGACGATGGTCCGGTTGCCGCCCTGGACCCGCCCGAGGGTGCTGCCCAGGCCGGTGGGCGCGGGGTACTCGAAGCCGGTCCCCGGGTCCTCGCCCTGCTCGCGCAGGTGCCAGTCGAACCAGCCGGCCACCTGCTCGCGCAGGGCCTGGGTCTGGCTCTCCGACGACGACGCGTCGTGCCCGCCGCCGAACCACACGACCTTGACCGGGGTGCCGTCCGCGGCGATCCCCCGCGCGTTCGCGTCGGCCTGCCCCAGCCCGAAGAGCGAGTCCTGGGTGCCCTGGATCAGCAGGGTCGGCGCCTCGATGCGGTCGAGCACGCCGGCCGGGCTGCTGCGATCGAGGACCGCGGCCACCTCGGGCGTCAGCGTCCCGGATTCCGCGGCGGTCTGGTACGCCGCGCAGATCTCGGCGCGGAAGCGACCACAGGTGAGCAGCTGCTCCACGGCCTGCGGGTCCTGCGCGGCTCGCTCGAGCAGCTCGGCCGGGACCGCGCCCGGCCGGCGCTGCGAGGCGCCGGGGGCCGCTGCGGTGCCGTCGTCGACGGTCGGGCCGCCCTCGTCCCCGTCCCCGTCGCCACCGGTGCCGCCGCCGAAGCCGTCGAGCAGCCCGCCGGAGGAGCCGATGCCGAAGAAGAGGCCGGCCCACAGCCGCTTGTAGACGCCGGCCCCCTGCGTCTGCGGGGTGGCGGCGACGGTGTCGGCGTCGACGTCGCCGGTGTGCGAGGGGAAGAGCGCGGTGGTCAGGGAGTTCCAGGTGATCTGCGGGACGATCGCGTCGACCCGGTCGTCGTAGGCGGCGCCGAGGAGGGCCAGCGCTCCGCCGTAGGAGCCGCCGGCCACGCCGACGCGCGGGTCGCCGTCCCCGTCCAGCTGCACCTCGTCGCGCTCGGCCAGCAGGTCGAGCAGCGTGGAGAGGTCCTCGACCTCGAAGCGCGGATCGTTGAGGCCGATCTGGCCGGTGCTCTCGCCGAACCCGCGAGCCGAGAAGGTGAGGACGACGTAGCCGCGCTCCGCCAGGTCCACGGCGTCGTCGGCGACCGACCGCTTGCTCCCCCCGAAGCCGTGCGCCAGCACCACGGCCGGGGCCGGCTCGTCGCTGTCGGGCAGGTAGAGGGTGGTGTCGATCTCGGCCGCGTCCCGGCCGCTACCGGAGGGGACGCGGGCGTCCTCGGTCCGGATGTCGGCGGCCGCTGCCGGGGGCGCGAGGACCAGGGCGGCCGAGGAGACGACGGCGGCGAGCAGCGCCGCGAGCGTGGCGCGCCCGCCCGCTCGCGCGGGCCTACGGAGGGAGCGCACGCAGCGCCCAACGGCCGGGACCCCGCGAGTGTTCCGCGAGGCCCCGGACGGCTGGATCAGGGCTGCCAGTTGCCCGTGGCGACGATGACCAGGCCGGGCGCGGGGGTGCCGCTGACCTCGAAGAACCGGGGCGCGGGGCCGGCCAGCTCCGGGAACTGCGCGACCAGCTGCTCGGCGGCCTGCCGCTGCTGCTCGTCGCCCTCGGTGAAGAAGACCGTGGTGGTCGGGATGTCGCTGCCGGGGTAGGCGCCGGTGCCGGGCGACTCCCAGCCGCCGGCGACGACGACGGAGGAGATCTTGCCGGCCAGGCCGTTGACGGTGGTGGCGTTGAGCACGGTGACCGGCGCACGCACGTCGGAGGCCACCTCGGGCTCGAGGGAGATCGGCTCGTTGGCCAGCGGCGGCAGCTCGGCGGTGGGCGGCGCGACGACCGGGGCGGTGGTCTCCGGCGCGGTCGCCGCCACGGGCTGCGTGGGCTGGGGCTTGGTCACGGTGTAGACGCCGAGGACGGCGAGCGCGACCACGACCATGGCGACGAGCCCCTTGAGGACGAGACGGGGCTTGCGCTCCTCCTCGTCCTCGAACAGGACGTCAGGGGTGCCGTTGCGCTTGGCCGCCTTGCGGCGCGCGGCGTCGGCGGCCTGGCGCTGGGCGCGGTAGGCGGCGCGACCGCGCTGGCCCGATCCGGCCTCGGCCTCCGCGTCGACGGCGAGGTCGTCGTCAGCGGCGTGGTCCTCGTCGATCTCGAACGCGTCGACCTGGTCGTAGTCGTCGTACCCGTCGTCGAGGCGGTCGGACTCGCGGCGGGCCGCGGTGCCGCGCTCGGGGATGGCCGTCGTGGCGGGCGGGATCAGCGCCTGCGGGAGGTCCAGGTCGGTGCCCAGGTCGAAGGCGGGACGCGAACCCTCGTCGGCCCGGGACGGCTTGGTCCAGTCCCCGTAGGAGATGGACGGGGCGCCCGCGGGGGTGGTCTGGCGCGGCACCCGGGGCACGCGGGGAGCCGGACGGGGCGCGCGGGTGAGGTTGCGGCCGGTGGAGACGAGCGGCTCGTCCTCGACCCAGGTGCGCGACGGCGCGAAGCTCGGGGAAGCGGTCTTGGCGGCGGTGTGCACGGGCGCGGCGAACAGCGCCTCCCCGTTGGACACCGGGGCCAGCACGTCGGCACCGCGGCCGGGGGCGGCCGCACGCACGGGCACCGACCGGTCGAGACGGGGCTCCGCCACCGAGGCGCCGCGCACGGGGCCGGCGGGCCGCGGCGCGGGGGCGACGACCGCACGGCCACCGACGGGGACCGGGGGCAGCGGCAGCCGTGAACGCGACTTCGGCCGCCCAGCGTCGGCGGGCGGTGCGTCGAGCCGGGCCTCGCGGCGCTCCGAGCGTTCCCGCCCCGGTGCCGTCGGGTGATCACCCAGGCCACGGGCCGCCCCCGGCCACGAGCCATCGGGGGCATCGGTCCTGCGCCGTCCAGCGGCTGCAGGAGCGTTCCCCTGGTTCAGTCCGTCACTGCCTGACGCGGCGTGCCTGCCCACGGTGAGCGAATCTAATCGATGTCATTCGATCTGCCCAGGATTTGAGACGAACGCGTTCGTTGCCGCGCCGTCCGCAGCCTGCGGAGGCGCTGCACGAGCAGCGGATCGGCGGCCAGCGCCTCGGGGCGGTCGACCAGGGCGTTGAGCGCCTGGTAGTAACGGGTGGGCGTCGTATCGAAGAGGTCGCGGATCGCCGTCTCCTTGGCTCCGGCCCGCCGCCACCACTGCCGCTCGAACCCGAGCATCTCGTGCTCGCGCCGGGACAGAACTCCCGCGCCGACCTGCGTGGATGCCTCCCCTGACCCGTTCGCCCGGGGCGGGGAGACCACGGGGGCTGGGTCGCTGGTCATCGCTCGTTCATCTCCTGGGCCGTCCCGTCTCCCGGGCAACCCGGGAGGCTCGGGACCGACCGTAGACGGGGCCACCGACGTTTTCGCTCTCCCGCCGCGCCGGGGTTCCGAGCAGGTCAGGGGACGAGCGGAACGACCTCGCGTGACGTCCGCCGGGCCCCCGCCCGGGCGTGTCGCAGCATGTCCGCGGTGAACACCGCCAGCGCGACCCAGACGATCACGAAACCGACCAGCCGGGCGGGCGGCATGGGCTCGCCGTAGACGAAGACGCCGATGGCCAGCTGCATCAGCGGCGTGAGGTACTGCAGCAGGCCGACCGTCGAGAGCGGGATCCGCCGGGCCGCCGCCGCGAACAGCAGCAGCGGTATCGCCGTCGCCACCCCGGAG
Organism: Blastococcus saxobsidens; assembly: GCF_002938435.1. Lineage (GTDB taxonomy): Bacteria > Actinomycetota > Actinomycetes > Mycobacteriales > Geodermatophilaceae > Blastococcus > Blastococcus saxobsidens. The sequence goes on along the minus strand of NZ_POQT01000001.1, from coordinate 142,742 downwards.
CTGACGAGCAGCAGGGCGTGCCCGGCGCCCTCACCGGTGAACGTGCCGGCTCCGTCGGCGTGCAGCAGCGACAGGACGACGACGGCGGGACCCGCGACGAGCGCCGTCTCCAGGAACAGGCCCGGGGCGGCCTCCACCGACACGAGCTTCTTCATGAGCCCGTACAGGCCGAAGGTCAGGGCCAGGCTCAGCGCGATCCAGGGCGGCCGCCCGTAGTCCACCGTCAGGACCGCGACCGCCACGGCGGCGATCCCGACGGCGGTCCACTGCAGGGGGCGCAGCCGCTCGGAGAAGACGACGACGCCGAGCACCACGCTCACCAGCGGGTTGATGAAGTAGCCCAGCGACGTCTCCACGACCTGGCCGGAGTTCACGCCGAACACGAAGATCAGCCAGTTCCCCGCGATGAGCACCGCCGCTCCGGATAGCACCAGGAGGGTCCGCCGGTCGCGGACCGCGGCCCGCACGTGCCCCCACCGGCGCAGCGCGCTCAGCAGGAGGCCGACGAACAGCAGCGACCAGAGCACCCGGTGGGCGACGATCTCCACCCCGCCGGCCGGCTCGAGCAGCGGGAAGTACAGCGGGAAGAGGCCCCACAGGGCGTAGGCGCCCAGCCCGGAGACCACCCCCAGGCGACGCTCGTCCACCCGAGAACCGTACGCCGCGTCGTTCCCGGCCCCGTGCGGCTTACCGTCGAGGGGTGAGCAGACAGCGACCGAACCCGCTGCAGTGGGTCTGGTACGCCCTCGGGGGGCGGCTCCCCCGCCACCTGTCGCCCTGGGTGCTCGCCGACACCACCCGCCGGACGTGGGTGTGGCGCCACCTGGCCCGCGCCGCCGTCCAGATGCTGCCGATCGTGGTGCTCTGCCTGCTGGTGCCGGTGCCGATGGCCTACCGCGTGTCCGCGGCGGTCGGCGGGTTCCTGCTCGGCCTGCTGTTTTCCCTGGCGTTCATGGTGGAGACCATCGAGCACCGGGTGGTCAAGGCCGGCTACGAGCCGGGGACGGCGGCGCGGGTGCGGGCCGAACGGGTGGAGCGGGAGCGCCTGGAGCGGCTGTCCCCCTACCGGCGCGACGGCTCGGGCAGCTTCGACTGAGCCGACGAGGGGACTCGAACCCCTAACCGCTCGATTACAAGTCGAGTGCGCTACCAATTGCGCCACGCCGGCGGCGGCCAGCACCGCCGGCCGCGTCGATCGTAAGTGCCGGACCCTCGCTCAGGCCGCTTTGGTCTCCGAGCTCGGGCCCGACCGCCGCGGTCCCCCGCGGACGAAGCCCGTCGGGTCGGCGCTGTCCAACGGTCCGGCGGCGAGCCACCGGGCGAAGCCGTCGGGGTCGCGGCGCTCCAGTTCGTCGAGCAGCTGGCTCCGCCGGACGACGAGCCCCTGCCGCGTCGCCGGCTCGAGCGACCCGCGCAGGGCGACCCCCGTACGCACCCACTCGTCGGCCAGCTCGGACGTCGGCAGACCGGCCGCGACCGGCATCCCGAGAACGACCGGGTGCCCGAAGTCCTGCACCCGCGCAGGGCGCCCTGCTTCCACCTGACGCCTGCGCAGCCAGCGGGTGACGGCCCAGCCGGCGCCGGCCATGCCCACCAGCAGCACCGCGAACCCGCCGCCGAGGAGCAGCGCGGCCCCGCTGAGCACCAGGAGCACCGCCACGGTCACCGCCGCCGTGTGCAGCGCGGACTCGGTGATCGAACGACGGCGCGGCGCCGGCGTCTCGCGGGCGACGCCGGCGGCGATGCAGCCGGCCATGGCGCCGGACACGAGGACGGCGACCAGCCCCGGCCCGCGCAGCGCGACGCCCCCGATGACCGCGACGGCAGCGAGGAGGACCAGGGCGACCCCGGCCAGGAACCGGGCGAAGGGACCACGGACGGGCACGAGCAGCCTCCACGGCGGACGAAGCGAACGGCGGCCCCGGGGCCGCCGGCCCTGCCACTACCCGGGATCGGCCGCTCATGCACACCGCGCCACGAACCGGTCACCCGCTTCCCGTCCGCGCCGGGCCCCCGGGCAGGATTCCCCGCCGTGGGCTCCTCCGTGGTCGACGTCGACGTCCGGCTCGCCGTCGTCCTGGTGGTCCTGACCGCCGTGGCCGTGGTGGCCGGCCGGCTGTCCGGGCTCGGCGAGGACCGCCCGGTGCTGGTGGCCGCCGCGCGGGCCACCGTGCAGCTCGCCGTCGTCTCGGCGCTGCTGCTCGTCGTCATCGAGTCGCTCTGGCTGTCGGCGGCCTTCGTCCTGCTGATGATCAGCGTCGCGACGGTCACCGCGACCGGCCGCGTCACCGATCGCCCCCTACGCTCGCCCGGCTCCGCCCGCAGGCTGCTCGCCGTCGCCCTGCCCGTGGTCGGCGGCGCCGCCCCGGTGGTGGCGCTGGTCCTGGCCAGCGGCACGGTGCCGCTGCGCGGCGCGGCCGTCATCCCGGTCGCCGGCATCCTCATCGGCGGGGCCATGACCGCCACCTCGCTGGCCGGCCGGCGGCTGCGCGAGGAGCTCGACCAGCGCCACGGCGAGGTGGAGGCGGCCCTCGCCCTCGGCCTCCTGCGCCGGGACGCCGTCCTGCTCGTCGCCCGGCCGGTCGCCGGCACGGCGCTCGTCCCACCGCTGGACCAGACGCGCACGGTCGGTCTGGTCACGCTCCCGGGCGCATTCGTCGGCGTGCTGCTCGGTGGCGGCAGCCCCCTGGAGGCCGGCGCGGCACAGCTGCTCGTGCTGATCGGCCTCCTCGCCGCCGAGGTCCTGGCGGTCTGGGCCGTCACGGAGCTGGTGGCCCGAGGCCGGCTGCTGCCCGTGCCCCGCTGACCGGTGCGTCCAGGAACCTCACAGCCCGCCCCCAGCGACGAAGCAGCCCGGCGGCGCACAGTGGGTGTCGACGGCACGGCCGGACGGCAGCGCCAGGAGAGGATCGGACCCGTGAGCGAGCCCCAGCACCCCGGAGCAGGTCAGCACTTCGGCTGGCAGCCCCCGCACGCGACGCCCCAGCACCAGCCCACGGCGCCGCACCCGACCACGCCCCACCCGACCACCCCGCACCCGACCACCCCGCACCCGACCACCCCGCACCCGATGGCCCAGCAGCCCTACCCCGGCTACGGCGGCCTGCCGACGCCCCCGGCCGAGAACCCGGAGCGCCGCTCCGCCCCCCGCGGCGGCCGGCTGCGCATCGGCCTGGCCGGGCTCGTCGCCGGCGCCCTGATCGGCGGTGGCGCCGGCGCCGGCGTCGCGACGCTGCTGGACGACCAGGGGTCCTCCTCGGTCACGTCGTCGGGCACGCAGAGCGTGACCATCGAGAACCCCGAGCGCGCCACCACCGCCACAGCCGCCGCCGCCAAGGCCGCGCCGAGCGTCGTCACCGTCTACGTCGCCAGCGGCTCGGGCGCAGGCAGCGGTTCGGGCGTCGTGCTCACCGCCGACGGCTACGTGCTGACCAACAACCACGTCGTCGCCGGGGGCGGCCCGAACGGCTCGGTGCAGGTGCGCACGGCCGACGGCACCCTCTACGACGCCGAGGTGGTCGGCACCGACCCCGCGTTCGACCTGGCGGTGCTCCGGCTGGACGGGGCCGACGACCTGACGGCGGCCACGTTCGCCGACTCCGACGCGCTGCAGATCGGCGACGTCGCCGTGGCCATCGGCGCCCCGCTCGGCCTGTCCAACACCGTCACCGACGGCATCATCAGCGCCACCGGGCGGGCCGTCGCCACCGGTTCCACGCAGGACGACGCGACCGTGCTCGACGCCATCCAGACCGACGCCGCCATCAACCCGGGCAACTCCGGTGGCGCGCTGGTCGACGCCGCCGGCGAGGTGATCGGCATCAACACCGCGATCGCCACGGTCGCCTCCGGCATGCCCGGCGGGCAGTCGCAGAGCGGCAACATCGGCGTGGGCTTCGCCATCCCCGGCAACACCGCCCAGCGCGTGGCCCAGCAGATCATCGAGACCGGCAGCGCCACCCGCGCCTTCCTCGGGGTGAGCGCCCGCACCGCGGCCGACGACGAGAACAGCGAGGTGGGCACCGGCGCCCGGATCGAGACCGTCGAGCCCGGCAGCGCCGCCGAGCAGGCCGGCCTGCAGGTGGGCGACGTCGTCACCGCCGTCGGCGACCGCCCCGTGACCACCTCCACCGAGCTGACCGCCGCGGTCCGGAGCGAGGCCCCGGGCGAGACCGTGGACCTCTCCGTCCGGCGCGGCTCGGACACCCGGACCGTCGAGGTCACCCTCGGCGAGACCAGCTGAGGCGCGGGAGCGACCACCCGCGCCCGATCCCTAGGCTGGGCCGGGTGGCCGCTCCCCGACTGACCGTCCCCTTGGCCGGCTCGCTCGACGACCCGGCCCGGGCCCGCGACCTCGCCCGCATGAAGCGGCTGGCGACCGGCCTGTTCGGGCTCGCCGCCGCCGTCTTCCTCGCCTGCGTGCTGCTGGGCGAGGACGCCGGCGCCTGGGTGGGGTACGTGCGGGCCACCGCGGAGGCCTCGATGGTCGGGGCGCTGGCCGACTGGTTCGCCGTCACCGCGCTCTTCCGGCACCCGCTGCGGCTGCCGATCCCGCACACCGCGATCATCCCGCGCAAGAAGGACCAGATCGGCGAGAGCCTCGGCACCTTCGTGCAGGAGAACTTCCTGACCCGCGCCGTCGTCGAGGAGAAGCTGGCCACCATCGACGTCCCGGGCCGCCTGGGTGCCTTCCTCGAGTCCCCCGGCCGGGCCGAGCGCCTGGGTGGGGACGCCGCCGCCGTCCTCACCGCCGTCACCGACCTGCTCAAGGACGACGACGTGCAGCCCGCCGTCGCCGCACTCGTCGACCGCAAGCTGCACGAGACGCCCGCCGCCCCGGCCGTCGCCCGGGTGCTGGAGCTCGTCGTGGACGGCGACCGGCACCAGGAGGTGCTGTCCGCGGCGCTGCGGCTGATGGCCCGCTTCCTCGAGGAGAACCGGCTGGTCTTCCGCGCCCAGCTCGGCGACGCCTCCCCGGCCTGGGTCCCCGACTGGGTGGACGACCGCGTGTTCGACCGCGCGTTCGCCGGGGTGCACAGCTTCCTGGAGGAGGTCGGCGCGGACCCGCGCCACGAGCTGCGCCGCGCCTACGACGTCCGGCTGCGCGAGTACGTGCACGCACTGCGCACCGATCCCGCCGCCGCCGCCCGGGTCGAGGAGTTCAAGAAGGAGCTGCTGGAGCACCCGGCGGTGCGCGACTGGTCGGGGTCGCTGTGGACCACCGCGAAGAAGGCCGTGCTGACGGCGGCCGCCGATCCGACGTCGCCCCTGCGGGCCCGGGTCACCGCGCTGGTCCTCGACGGCGCCCGCCTGCTCAGGACCGACCCGACCGTGCGGGAGCTGGTGCAGCGGCACAGCCGGCGCGCGGCCGGCTACGCCGTCGAGCGGTTCGCCGCCGACGCCGCCGACCTGGTGAGCAGCACCGTGGCCCGCTGGGACACCGAGGAGACCAGCCGGCGGATCGAGCTGCAGGTCGGCCGCGACCTGCAGTGGATCCGGGTCAACGGCACCGTCGTCGGCGGGCTCGCCGGCCTGGTGATCTACACCGTCGCCCAGCTGCTGGGCTGAGCCTGCGAGGGCAGACGGTCAGCTCTGGATGTAGTCGACGAGCTGCCGCCGCTCCTCCTCCAGCTCGTCCAGCCGCGCCTTGACGACGTCGCCGATCGAGACGATGCCCACCAGCACGCCCTCGGCGACGACGGGGACGTGCCGCACACGGTGGTCGGTCATCGTCCGCGCGAGGCTGTCCACGCTGGCTTCGGGCGGGCAGACGTGCACCTGGGTCGTCATCACGCTGGAGACCGGATCGGCGAGGAGCCCGGCCCCGCGGTCGTGCAACCCGCGGGCCACGTCCCGCTCGGAGACGATGCCGTCGATACGGCGACCGTCGGAGGACACGACCAGCGCGCCGATCCCCTTCTCCGCCAGCAGCGCGAGTGCCGACCGGACGCTGTCGGAACCGTCGATGGTCGCGACCGCGCGTCCCTTGGTGCGGAGCAGTTGGCTGATCTGCACGCCGGCCTCCCGGGAGCCTCCATCACCGCCGCGGACGCGTCCGTCCTCGACGCGGAAGCCGACTGTGGCAGAGGACCTCCCCGCGCGCCAGGGGTCGCGGCACGGGACGTCCGGTACGCCCCCGGGCGAGGCACGTGGCCCGCGCGCCCCCGGGCGAGGCACGTGGCCCGCGCTCAGCGGCGGGCGGCCGCCGCCTGGTACAGCGCGATGCCGGCCGCGACGCTGACGTTGAGCGACTCCGTGTCCCGGCCGATGGGGATCCGGACGACGACGTCGCACTTCTCCCGGACCAGCCGCGACAGGCCGGTGCCCTCGGCGCCCACGACCAGCGCCACGGGGTCGGCGAAGCCGTCGTACTCGTGCAGGTCGACGTCGCCGTCCCCGGCCAGGCCCACCGTCTGCAGCCCGGCGTCCTGGTAGGCGGTGAGCGCGCGCGGCAGGTTCACCGCGCGGGCCACACGCAGCCGGGCGGCGGCCCCGGCGCTGGTCCGCCAGGCCGACGCCGTCATGCCGACGGCCCGCCGCTGCGGGACGACGACGCCGTGCGCGTCGAACGCCGCCGCCGAGCGCACGACGGCGCCCAGGTTGCGCGGGTCGGTGACGCCGTCCATGGCGACGATCAGCGGGGCCCGGCCCGAGTTCCGCGCGGTCTCGAGGAAGTCCTCCGGGTGCGCGTAGTCGTAGGGCGGCACCTGCAGGCCGATGCCCTGGTGCAGCGCCCCCTGGGACATCCGGTCGAACTCGGACTTCCCGACCTCGAGCAGCGGCAGCCCGCGGTCGGCGGCCAGGCCGAGCGCCTCGGTGATGCGCTCGTCGGCGCCGGCGCGCGTGGTGTCACCGGTGACGACGTACAGCGCCGTCGCCGGGATCCGCGCGCGCAGGGCCTCCACGACCGGGTTCCGGCCGAGCAGCAGCTCCGGCTGCTCCTCGTTGCGCTGGCGGGCGCGGGCGCGGTCGGCCCGCTGCCGCTGCTCGGCCAGGGCGCGTCGCTGCGCGGGGTGCCCGGGGCGCGCCTCGGCCGGCGGGGTCGCGCCCCGGCCGGCGAGGGAACGGCGGTTCTTGCCGCCGGTGCCGGCGGTGGCGCGCTTCTTGCCCGCTCCGTCGCTGCGGCCGCGGCGCTGGCTGTTGCCGGCCATCAGTGGGTCAGCTCCCATCGGGGTCCTTGCGGGGTGTCCTCGACCGAGAGGCCGAGGGCGGCGAGCTGGTCGCGGATCGCGTCCGCCGTCGCGTAGTCCTTGCGCGCCCGGGCCGCCTGGCGCTGCTCCAGGGCGAGCGCCACCAACCCGTCGGTCGCGCGGGCCAGCCGCTCGTCGGCGCCGGCGGTGGCCCACTGCGGGTCGAGCGGGTCCAGGCCCAGGACGCCGAGCATGGCCCGCACCGACCCGAGGGTGCCGGCGACCGCGGCGTCGTCGCCGTCAGCCAGCGCGCTGTTGCCCGCGCGGACCGTGTCGTGGATCGCGGCGACCGCCGCCGGGGTGCCGAGGTCGTCGTCCAGCGCGTTGGTGAAGTCGGCGCAGAGCACCGGCGACCCGGCGTCCGCACCGACCCGCTCCGCCGCGCGCTTCACGAACGACTCGATCCGGCGGAAGGCCTGCCCGGCCTCCTCCAGCGCCGCGTCGGTGAACTCGATCGTCGACCGGTAGTGCGGCGCGACCAGGTAGTAGCGGAGCTCGATCGGGCGCACCCGCTGCACGACCTCGTCGACCAGCGCGGTGTTGCCCAGCGACTTGCTCATCTTCTCGCCGCCGAGGGTGACCCAGCCGTTGTGCATCCAGTACTGGGCGAAGTCCTCACCCGCCGCGCGGGACTGGGCCTGCTCGTTCTCGTGGTGCGGGAAGCGCAGGTCCAGGCCGCCGCCGTGGATGTCGAACGCCTCGCCGAGGTAGCGCCCGGCCATGGCCGAGCACTCCAGGTGCCAGCCGGGGCGGCCGCGTCCCCACGGGGTCGGCCAGGAGGCGGTGTCCGGCTCGCCCGGCTTGGTGCCCTTCCAGAGGGCGAAGTCGCGGGGGTCGCGCTTGCGCTCGTCGGTGTCGGTGTCGGCGGCCGGCTCGAGGTTCTCCAGCCGCTGGCCGGTGAGGGCCCCGTACTCCGGAAAAGAACGCACGTCGAAGTACACGTCGCCGTCGACCGCGTAGGCGTGACCGCGTTCCATCAGCCGCTCCATGAGCGTGACCATCTCCGGGACGTGCCCGGTGGCCCGCGGCTCGTAGGTGGGCGGCAGCACACCGAGGACGTCGTAGGCGCGCGTGCAGGCCCGCTCGTTCTCGTACGCCCAGGCCCACCACGGCACACCGTGCTCGGCGGCCTTGGCCATGATCTTGTCGTCGATGTCTGTGACGTTCCGGACGTAGGTGACGTCGAGCCCGCCCGCGGTCAGCCAGCGGCGCAGCACGTCGAAGGAGACGGCGGCGCGGATGTGCCCCACGTGCGGCCGGCCCTGCACGGTGAGACCGCAGACGTAGACGGACGCCTGACCGGCACGCAGGGGCGTGAAGTCGCGGACCGCGCGGGCAGCCGTGTCGTACAGGCGGAGGCTCACTGGGGGGAGTCTACGGAGCGCCAGGACCCTCTCGTACCGCCTCGGTGCCGCTCTCCCCCGTCCGGACCACCAGTGCGGTGGCCACGGCGGCCCGGCCCTCGCCCCGGCCGGTCAGCCCGAGACCGTCCGTGGTGGTGGCGGTCACGCTGACCGGGGCTCCCAGCGCCGCGGAGAGGGCCGCCTCGGCCTCGCCCCGACGCGGCCCGAGCTTGGGGGTCGTGGCGATGAGCTGCGCCGACACGTTGCCCACCCGCCAGCCGGCCGCGTCGAGCACCTCGCGCACGTGCACCAGGACGTCGGCCCCGCGGGCGCCCGCCCAGCGCGGGTCGTCGGTGCCGAGCAGCCCGCCGATGTCGCCGAGACCCGCCGCGGAGAGGACGGCGTCGGTGATCGCGTGCGCCACGATGTCGCCATCGGAGTGGCCGGCGCACCCGTCGACGCCGGGCCACTCCAGGCCGGCCAGCCAGCACGGCCGGCCCGGCTCGACCGGGTGGACGTCGGTGCCGACGCCGACCCGCGGCAGCTCGGGGGAGGTCATCGGGCCACCGTGCCAGACGATCCGTCGAGGGTGACCGCGAGCTCGGCCAGCGTCAGGTCGTGCGGCACCGTGACCTTCGCCGACCGCTCGTCGCCGGGGACGGTGACCACCGGGACGCCCGCGGCCCGGACGACGGCGGCGTCGTCGGTGAGCTCGGTGCCGACCGGCAGCGCCGCGTAGGCCGCCGCGAGCGTGCCGCGGTCGAATCCCTGCGGCGTCTGCACCCGCCGCAGCGGAGCGCGGGGCACCGCCTCGGCGATCGTGCCGTCGTCCGCGACCAGGATGGTCGTGTCGACCACCGGCAGCACCGGGACGACCGCCTGCGCGCCGGCGGTCAGCGCACCGAGCACCCGCGCGACCACGTCGGGCGGGGTGAGCGGACGGGCCGCGTCGTGCACCAGGACCACGTCGGCCTCGCGGGGAAGGGCGGCCAGTCCGGCACGCACCGACGCCGTCCGGGTGTCCCCCCCGTCGACGATGCGGACCGTCGATGGGAGGACGGCGGCGAAGGCGGCCCGCTCGATGGCGGGCACCGTGACGACCACGTCGGCGACCCCGCCGACGAGCAGCCCCTCGACGGCCCAGGCGACGAGTGGCCGCCCGGCCAGGAGTACGAGGGCCTTGGGCCGGTCGGCCCCCAGACGCGAACCGCTCCCAGCCGCTGCGACGATCGCTGCAGCGTGCACGGGAGCGGTTCGGTGGGTGCGTGGTGCTACGAGTGCGCCGGGAGGCGTGCTCAGCTGGCGAGGACCTCGTCGAGGAGGACCTCGGCCTTGTCCTCGTTGGTGCCCTCCGCGAGCGCCAGCTCGCTGACCAGGATCTGCCGGGCCTTGGAGAGCATGCGCTTCTCGCCGGCGGACAGCCCGCGGTCCTTGTCACGACGCCAGAGGTCGCGGACGACCTCGGCGACCTTGTTCACGTCGCCCGAGGCCAGCTTCTCGAGGTTGGCCTTGTAGCGCCGCGACCAGTTGGTCGGCTCCTCGGTGTGCGGCGCGCGCAGCACCTCGAAGACCTTGTCCAGGCCCTCCTGGCCGACGACGTCGCGGACGCCGACGATCTCTGCGTTGTCGGCCGGCACGCGCACGGTCAGGTCGCCCTGGGCGACCTTCAGCACGAGATAGGCCTTCTCGACGCCCTTGATGGTCCGCTGCTCGATCGCCTCGATCAGCGCGGCACCATGATGCGGATAGACGACGGTCTCGCCGACAGTGAAGCCCATGTGAATGTGACCCCTTTCGCTTCCTCGAGGTTAGCACGGCACACTGACTCAACGGATCGGTCCGGGGCAGTAAATCTGCAGGTCAGCGCCCTGATTGGATGCCCTGGAGGGGTTGACAGAGCGTGATTGATGTGCCTCGGGCACCCGGACGGGCCGTCACCCTGGGTCGCGCGCTGGCCCTCGCCACGCACCCCGGGCCGACCGTCGCGGTGACCGTCGTCGCCACGCTCCTCGCCGTCGCCGCGGGGGTGCCCGCCGGCCGCACCGCACTGCTGTGCATCGCCGTCCTCGCAGGTCAGGCGTCCATCGGCTGGAGCAACGACTGGCTGGACGCCGACCGCGACCGGGCCGTCGCGCGGGCGGACAAGCCGGTGGTCCAGGGGGGCGTGACGCCGTCCCTGCTGCGCCGTGCGGCGCTCGCCGCGGCCGCCGTCGCCGTCGTCCTGTCCCTCCTGCTCGGCCTGGTGCCGGGACTGCTCCTGCTGCTCCTGGTCGCCAGCGGATGGGCCTACAACGCCGGCCTCAAGCGCACGATCTGGTCCGGAGCCGGCTACGTCGTCGGGTTCGGCGCACTCCCCGCGGGCGTCGTGGCCGCCACCCCCGGCGGGGCGGCGGCCCCGTGGTGGCTGGTCGCCGCCGGCGCCGCGCTCGGCGCGGCGGCCCACGTGGCCAACGTCGCCCCCGACCTGGAGGACGACCTCGCGACCGGCGTGCGCGGCCTGCCGCACCGGCTCGGGGCCCGGGTGTCCGCCGTGACCGGCGCGGTGCTGCTGGCCTGCGCGTCGCTGCTGCTCGTCCTGGGCCCGGAGGGGCGACCGACCGCCACCGGCTGGGCCGCGCTGGCGCTCGCCGGGCCCGCCGCCGCCGTCGCCGCACTGGCCGGCACGCAGCGGTTCCAGCGGCTGGCGTTCCCCGCGGTGATGGTGCTGACCGTGCTCGACGTCGCGCTGGTCCTCCTCGGCGGCTCCGCGCTCGCCTGACCACCCGGAGGGCCGGACGCGCGACCGGCCCCTTCCCTGCGGGCGGGGCGCGGACGCGACCGATACGCTGACCCCGTCTCCGCGCCACCGATCCCCGGTGGCCGGCACGGTCCTGCTGGAGGTCGACAGCTGTGAACCGCGCTCTGCGCGCCGCAACGACGGGCGTTCTGCTCCTCTCCCCGCTCGCCCTCTCGGCGTGCAGCGCCGGGCAGGTCACGCAGACCGCCACGCAGGAGCGCGACAAGGTCGGCGCCTTGGCCGCGGTCGGCGACATCACCCTGCGCGCGGCCAACCTCGTGCATCCCGACGGCGGCCTCTACGAAGCCGGCGACGACGCCGAGCTGACCGTCGCGATCGTCAACTCGACCCCCGAGGCCGACACCCTGGTCGAGGTGTCCGGCGAGGGCTTCGACGCGGCGGAGATCAGCCCGGCCGACGGCCAGGGCTCGGAGCTGGAGATCCCCGGGCGGTCGACGGTGTTCGTCGGCCAGCGCGACGCCGCCTCCATCACGCTCACCGGCCTCGACGAGCCCCTCACCACCGGTCGCTACGTGGAGCTCGTGCTCACCTTCGAGAACGCCGGCGAGGTCACCATGCTGGTCCCCGTCGGCACCCCCGACCGGGTGCTCGAGCGCGGCGAGGGCTTCGACTTCCACGACGAGGAAGCAGGCGCCGAGGAGTCCGCGGAGGGTGACGGGGGCCACTGAGCCCGTCCCTGCTCCGCTGAGCACCGCCGCGAGGGCGGCCCCGGTACCGGGGCCGCCCTCGCGCGTTCGCACCGGTTCTGTCGGCCCTCCCGGTTAGCGTCGATCGCGTGCCACCCGCAGGAGTGAAGTCCACCCGCCCCGCCCACCGCTGCACCGAGTGCGGCTACGCCTCGGCCAAGTGGGTCGGGCGCTGTCCGGAGTGCCAGGCCTGGGGCACCTTGCAGGAGGCCGGAGCCCCCGCGAGCGGTCTGCGCGCGGTCTCCGCCGGGCAGGTCAGCGCGCCCGCCCGGCCCATCGCCCAGGTGGAGCTGGCCGGGGCGCGCGCCGTGCCCACCGGGATCGCCGAGTTCGACCGCGTCCTCGGGGGCGGACTCGTCCCGGGCGCCGTCCTGCTCGTGGCGGGCGAGCCGGGCGTCGGCAAGTCCACGCTGCTGCTGGAGGTCGCCCAGCGGGTCGCGGCGAGCAACGGTCCCGCACTCGTCGTCTCGGGCGAGGAGTCGGCGGGCCAGGTGCGGCTGCGCGCCGAGCGCATCGGAGCCCTGCACGACCAGCTGTACCTGGCCGCCGAGACGGAGTTGTCAGCGGTCCTCGCGCACGTCGAGGCGGTGAACCCCACACTGCTCGTCCTCGACAGCGTGCAGACCGTCCGCTCCCCCGCCGTCGACGGCACCGACGGCGGCTCCACCCAGGTGCGGGCCGTTGCCTCCGCGCTCACCGGCGTGGCCAAGAGCCGCGGGATGACCACCATCCTCGTCGGTCACGTGACCAAGGACGGCGCGATCGCCGGCCCCCGCACACTCGAGCACCTGGTCGACGTCGTCATCTCCTTCGACGGCGAGCGCCACTCCACCCTCCGGATGGTGCGGGCCACCAAGAACCGGTTCGGACCCGCCGACGAGATCGGCTGCTTCGAGATCGGCGACAGCGGGGTCGTCGGCGTACCCGACCCCTCGGCGCTGTTCGTGTCCCGCCGGGCCGACCCGGTACCCGGCAGCTGCGTCACGGTCACCCTCGAGGGCAGCCGGCCGCTGCTGGCCGAGGTGCAGGCTCTCGTGGCGAGCACCGGCGGGGGCGGTTCCCCCCGCCGGGCCGTCAGCGGGCTGGACTCCCAGCGGGTGGCCATGGTGAACGCCGTGGTCGAACGACGCGGCCGGGTGAAGCTCGCCGACGCCGACGTGTTCGCCGCCTCGGTCGGCGGCGTGCGGATCGCCGAGCCCGCCGCCGACCTCGCCCTCGCGCTGGCCATCGCCTCCGCCGCCAAGGACCACCCGCTGCCGGCCGGCATGGTCGCGCTCGGCGAGGTGGGGTTGTCCGGGGAGATCCGCCGCGTCGGTGGCACCGGCCGCCGGCTGGCCGAGGCCGCCCGTCAGGGCTACCGGATCGCCCTCGTCCCACCGGACGCCGGAGCGGCGCCGTCGGGCATGCGGCTGATCGAGGTCCCCGACCTGGGGGCAGCCTTCCACCGACTGTTCTGAGCCCGTAGGGTCTCGTATCGACCGGTCCCCGGGGCTCCCCACCCGGCCACGTCCCCGACCGACGCCGGGGCACGTAGACTCAGCCGCCGTACCACTCGACCGTCAGGAGCGCTCGTGCCCGCCGCCGTGGACCCCGAGGTCGCGCTGCGCGAACTCCTCGGTCGCATCGCCCCTGGCACGGCGTTGCGCGACGGCCTGGAGCGGATCCTGGCCGGTCGCACGGGCGCCCTGATAGTGCTGGGGTACGACCGGGTGGTCGAGTCCCTCTGCACCGGCGGCTTCGCCCTCGACGTCGCCCTGTCCGCCACCCGCCTGCGCGAGCTGGCCAAGATGGACGGCGCGGTGATCGTCTCCTACGACGGCACACGCATCGTGCGAGCCGGCGTGCACCTCATGCCCGACCCGACGGTGCCCACCGAGGAGTCCGGCACCCGGCACCGCACGGCCGAGCGGGTCGCGCTGCAGACCGGCTTCCCGGTCATCTCGGTCAGCCAGTCGATGCACATCATCAGCGTCTACGTGGCCGGCCGGCGGTACACCCTCGAGCACCCGACCACGATCCTGGCGCGGGCGAACCAGGCACTGGCAGCCCTGGAGCGCTACAAGCTCCGCCTGGACGAGGTCGCGAGCACGCTCTCGGCGCTGGAGATCGAAGACCTGGTCACGGTGCGCGACGCCATGAGCGTCAGCCAGCGGCTGGAGATGGTCCGGCGCATCGCCGACGAGATCGAGGGCTTCGTCGTCGAGCTGGGCACCGACGGCCGGCTGCTCGCCCTCCAGCTGGACGAGATGCTGGCCGGCGTCGAGGAGGACCGCGGTCTGCTGGTCCACGACTACCTGCCCTCCAACGGCCGCCGCCCGCGCACGATCGACCAGGTGCTCGTCGACCTGCGGGCGCTGACCGCCACCGAGCTGCTCGACCTGTCGGCCGTGGCCCGCTGCTACGGCCTGCCCACCTCCCCCGACGCGCTGGACTCCCCGGTGAGCCCGCGGGGCTACCGCCTGCTGGCCCGGGTGCCCCGGCTGCCCGCCGGGATCATCGACCGCCTCGTGGAGCACTTCGGCGGGCTGCAGAAGCTCCTGGCCGCCACCATCGAGGACCTGCTGGCGGTCGAGGGCGTCGGCGAGGCCCGCGCCCGCGGCATCCGCGAGGGCCTGTCCCGGCTGGCCGAGACCTCGATCCTCGACCGCTACAGCTGACCCCGTCCCTGGGGGGACCGCGAGGACCCGTCAGCCGATGACGAGCGGGGCGTCGCCGGACGCCTTGGTGTCCAGCCGGCCGCGCACCACGTAGGAGCCCGGCGCCGGCGGCACCCGCGGCGCGGTGCAGGTCGGCTCGCTGGTCAGCCCACCCCACAGGAGCGGCACCACCACCGTCTCCCCCGGCGCGAGCTCGCGCGGCTCGTCGCTGTTCTCCGGAAAGCAGTCGTTGCTCCCCCAGACCCGTGCGCCGGACGCGTCGATGAGCACCAGTTCCTGCAGTTCCTTGTCCAGGGCCCGCACGCACGGCACCGGCGAGGTGTTGGTCAGCACCAGCTCGAAGGTCGGCTTGCTCCCCGGGGCCACCTGCCCGGGCGTCCGCACCTCGAGTGCCACCATGTCGTCCGCACAGGGCCCGCCCGGTGCCGGTGCGGACGCCGCGGCGGGCGGCGGCTCCTCGCTGGGCGGCGGCGGGGGCGCAGCCGGCGCCTCAGGGGTGCGCAGGGCCGCCACGGAGGGCACCACCCGCTCCAGGGCGGGCAGCTCGGTCGGCGTGGCCGTGCCGGTGGACTCCCCACCCGCGCCCCGGCTGCCCACGAGCGCCACGGCCCCCCAGGTCAGACCGCCGACCACCGCGGCCAGGACCACCAGCACCACCAGGCGGCGCCGCCAGTAGACGGCTGCAGGCAGCGGGCCGACCGGGTGCAACACGCGGGGAACGGTAATCGGCCGCCGACTCCTCGGTCCCCTCGGCGCGCCGCACCGCGGCAACGGCACACTGGGTGCCCGTGACCGCTGCCGCCGCTCCCCCGCCCCGCGAACCGGCCGGTGAGACGATCGTCGACTGGTACGCCTCCGCTGCGCGGGACCTCCCCTGGCGCACCCCCGACGTCGACGCCTGGGCGGTGCTGGTCAGCGAGGTCATGCTGCAGCAGACCCCCGTCGCCCGGGTGGAACCGGTCTGGCGCACCTGGATGGTTCGCTGGCCGCACCCAGCCGACCTGGCCGCCACGCCCCCGGCCGAGGTCATCCGCGCCTGGGGGAAGCTCGGGTACCCGCGGCGGGCGCTACGGCTGCGCGAGGCCGCTGTGGCCATCACCGAGCGGCACGGCGGGATCGTGCCCGACGACGTCGCCGCGCTCGAGGCGCTCCCGGGGGTCGGCACGTACACCGCGCGGGCGGTGGCGTGCTTCGGCTACGGGCAGCGGCAGCCCGTCGTCGACACCAACGTCCGGCGGGTGGTGGCCCGGCTCGTGCACGGCTGCGCGGAGGCGGGGAACGCGCGCGCCTCGGACCTCACCGACATCGAGGCCCTGGCGCCGGAGGACGAGCAGCGGGCCGTGCGGTTCTCCGTGGCGGTGATGGAGCTCGGCGCGCTGGTGTGCGTCGCGGGGACGCCGAGGTGCGCCGTCTGCCCGGTGCGCGACGTCTGCGCCTGGCGCCTGGCGGGTTCGCCGGCCTACGACGGGCCGCCGCGGCGGGTGCAGAAGTTCGCCGGCACCGACCGGCAGGTGCGCGGCCGACTGCTTGACGTCCTCCGCTCCGCGCACGAACCGGTGCCGCCGGCCGCGCTGGAGGACGCCTGGGAGGACGCGGCCCAGCGCTCCCGCTGCCTGGACTCCCTGCTGACCGACGCCCTGGTCGAGCAGACCGAGGACGGCCTCTTCCGCCTCCCCACCTGACCCACCCTCGTGCCGAGATCGCGGGATCTCGGCGCTCCGGAGCAGCTGATGTGCCGAGATCACGGGATCTCGGCGCTCAGGGCTCCCGGGGACGGCGAAGGGGCCGCCTCCCTCGCGGGAGACGGCCCCTCCGTCGGTGCTACCGGGTCACTCGGCCTGGGCCACGGGACCTTCCTCGTCGCCACCGGACAGCGCGACCGGCGGGGTGTCGGGCAGATCGAGGGGCTTGGCCTCGCCGCGGAAGGTGAACTTCTGCATGGGGCCCTCGGCGTCCGCGTCGTCGACGTCCACCACCACGATCTGACCGCTGGTCAGCTCGCCGTAGAGGATCTTCTCGCTGAGCGCGTCCTCGATCTCGCGCTGGATGGTCCGGCGCAGCGGCCGGGCACCCAGGACGGGGTCGAAACCACGGGTGGCCAGCAGCTTCTTCGCCGCGGGCGTCACCTCGATCGCCATGTCCTTGTTCTTGAGCTGCGACTCGAGTCGGCCGAGCATCAGGTCCACGATGTGGATGATCTCGTCCTGGGTCAGCTGGTGGAACACGACGATGTCGTCGATGCGGTTGAGGAACTCCGGCCGGAAGTGCTGCTTGAGCTCTTCGTTGACCTTGAGCTTCATCCGCTCGTAGTTGCTCTGGTTGTCATTCCCGGCCTGGAATCCGAGACCGACGGCCTTCGAGATGTCCCGCGTACCGAGGTTGGTCGTGAGGATCAGGATCGTGTTCTTGAAGTCCACGATCCGGCCCTGACCATCGGTGAGCCGGCCGTCCTCGAGAACCTGCAGCAGCGTGTTGAACACATCTGCGTGCGCCTTCTCGATCTCGTCGAAGAGGACCACCGAGAACGGCTTGCGCCGCACCTTCTCGGTCAGCTGGCCGCCCTCGTCGTACCCGACGTAGCCGGGAGGGGCGCCGACCAGACGCGACACGGTGAACTTGTCGTGGAACTCGCCCATGTCGATCTGGATGAGCGCGTCGTCCTCACCGAACAGGAACTGCGCCAGCGCCTTCGCCAGCTCCGTCTTACCGACACCCGAGGGGCCGGCGAAGATGAAGGACCCACCCGGACGGCGCGGGTCCTTGAGGCCCGCACGCGTGCGCCGGATCGCCTGGCTGACGCTCTTGATGGCCTCTTCCTGGCCGATGATCCGCTTGTGGAGCTCGTCCTCCATGCGGAGCAGCCGGGAGGTCTCCTCCTCGGTCAGCTTGAAGACCGGGATGCCCGTCCAGTTCGCGAGGACCTCGGCGATCTGCTCGTCGTCGACCTCGGCGACGACGTCCATGTCGCCGGCCTTCCACTGCTTCTCGCGCTCGGCCTTCTCGCCCAGCAACTGCTTCTCGGTGTCGCGCAGCGACGCGGCCTTCTCGAAGTCCTGCGCGTCGATCGCCGACTCCTTCTCGCGGCGCACGGCCGCGATCCGGTCGTCGAACTCGCGCAGGTCCGGCGGCGCGGTCATCCGCTTGATGCGCATCCGAGCGCCGGCCTCGTCGATCAGGTCGATCGCCTTGTCCGGCAGGAAGCGGTCGGAGATGTACCGGTCGGCCAGCGTCGCGGCAGCGACGAGCGCGCTGTCGGTGATGCTGATCCGGTGGTGCGCCTCGTAGCGGTCCCGCAGGCCCTTGAGGATCTCGACCGTGTGGGCGAGCGTCGGCTCGCTGACCTGGATGGGCTGGAAACGACGCTCCAGTGCCGCGTCCTTCTCCAGGTGCTTGCGGTACTCGTCCAGCGTCGTGGCACCGATGGTCTGCAGCTCGCCACGGGCGAGCATCGGCTTGAGGATGCTGGCGGCGTCTATCGCGCCCTCGGCGGCACCGGCCCCGACGAGCGTGTGGATCTCGTCGATGAACAGGATGATGTCGCCGCGGGTGCGGATCTCCTTGAGGACCTTCTTCAGCCGCTCCTCGAAGTCACCGCGGTAGCGGGAACCGGCGACGAGCGCGCCGAGGTCGAGGGTGTAGAGCTGCTTGTCCTTCAGCGTCTCGGGCACCTCGCCCTTGACGATGGCCTGCGCCAGACCCTCGACGGCCGCCGTCTTGCCGACGCCGGGCTCGCCGATGAGGACCGGGTTGTTCTTGGTGCGGCGGGACAGCACCTGCATGACCCGCTCGATCTCCTTGGCCCGCCCGATGACCGGGTCGAGCTTCTGGTCGCGAGCGGCCTGGGTGAGGTTCCGGCCGAACTGGTCGAGGACCAGGGACGTCGAGGGTGTGCCCTCGGCGGGGCCGCCGGCCGCGGCCGGCTCCTTGCCCTGGTAGCCCGACAGCAGCTGGATGACCTGCTGGCGGACGCGGTTGAGGTCGGCTCCGAGCTTGACCAGGACCTGGGCGGCGACGCCCTCGCCCTCGCGGATCAGGCCGAGCAGGATGTGCTCGGTGCCGATGTAGTTGTGGCCGAGCTGCAGCGCCTCGCGCAGCGACAGCTCCAGCACCTTCTTCGCCCGCGGGGTGAAGGGGATGTGGCCGGACGGGGCCTGCTGCCCCTGGCCGATGATCTCCTCGACCTGCTGGCGGACACCCTCGAGCGAGATGCCCAGGGACTCCAGTGCCTTGGCAGCGACGCCTTCACCCTCGTGGATCAGGCCCAGGAGGATGTGCTCGGTGCCGATGTAGTTGTGGTTGAGCATCCGGGCCTCTTCCTGGGCCAGGACAACAACGCGGCGGGCTCGGTCGGTGAACCGTTCGAACATCTGCTGCTTCTCCTTCGACCGGCTGGTCCGGCACTGCCCTTCCCTGGTCTGGGGAAGGGGCACCCGACGTCCGTCGGCGCTGGGGGCACCGGTCATTCCACTGTAGTCGCGGACCACGCCGTCCCGTCGCCGTGCGGCGGTGCGGTGGATGGCTGTCGGGTGCAACGGCCCCTCGGGGGGTGGTGTTCCAGGTCGGTTACGCCGTCAGCGGACGTCGGCGTGCCGCCCCGGAACGCCGCAAGCCCGGCTCCCCATCACAGGAACCGAGCTTGGCGACGTTCTGGAACGGCCCCGCTCCAGGGGCCCGGCCCGAGCGTGCGAGGGCTGGGGAGGAGCGGGGTCCTTCTTCAGTGCGCGGCCTCGTAGGCCTCGACGACGCTGGCCGGGATGCGGCCGCGGTCGCTGACCGCGTGCCCGTTCTTCCGGGCCCAGTCGCGGATGGCGCCGGCCTGCTCGCGATCCATGCGACCACCGCCGGTGGCGCGGGAGCGGCCACCGCCGGAGGAGCGCCCGGAGCCACGACCGACCTTGCGCGCCGCCGAGACGTAACGGGCGAAGGCGTCGCGCAACTCCTTGGCGTTCTTCTCCGCCAGATCGATCTCGTACGAGGTCCCGTCCAGGGAGAAGCTGACGGTCTCGTCGGCCGGGAGGTTCTCGTCGAGATCGTCGCTCAGGATGACCTGGACCTTGCGCGCCATTCGTTCCTCGCTTTTCGCAGCGACTCCGGGGAGCCGGTCGATAATGCGCACCCGGCGGGTGCGAAGTCGATTAAAGCACAAGCCCCTTCTATTCGAGGGATTGTGCCCGACTCCTGCTGCCCTTTTCTGGTGACGCGGGAGTAACTGTTCAGGAACTAATTGGTCTCACCAGTGGAAAGAGGATCGTCTCGCGGATTCCGAGCCCGGTGAGCGTCATCATGAGCCGGTCCATGCCCATGCCCACGCCACCCGTCGGCGGCATTCCGTACTCGAGCGCCTCGAGGAAGTCCTCGTCGAGCGCCATCGCCTCGGGGTCACCGGCCGCCGCCAGCAGCGCCTGCTGGGTGAAGCGCTCGCGCTGCACCACCGGGTCGACCAGCTCGGAGTAGCCGGTCCCGCGCTCGATGCCGCCGATGTAGAGGTCCCACTTCTCGGCCACGCCCGGCTCGGACCGGTGCGCCCGGGTCAGCGGCGAGGTGTCCACCGGGTAGTCCAGGACGAACGTCGGGGCCAGCAGCGACGGCTGCACCAGCGCCTCGAACAGCTCCTCGACGACCTTGCCGTGGATCCACGCCGGGTCCACCCCCACGTCGTGCCGCTCCGCCAGCGCCCGCAGGTGCTCGATCGGGGTCTCCGGCGTGACCGGCTCCCCCACCGCCTCCGACACGAGGTCGAACAGCTTGACCTGCCGCCACTCGCCGGAGAGGTCGAGCTCCGTGCCGTCGTGGTGACGGGCCACGTGGTCGCCGAAGAGGGCCACGCAGCTCTCCTGGATCAGTTCCCGGGTGATGGCGGCGACGTCGGAGTAGTCGGTGTAGGCCGCGTAGAACTCCAGCATCGCGAACTCCGGGGAGTGCGAGCTGTCGGCACCCTCGTTCCGGAAGTTCCGGTTGATCTCGAAGACCCGATCCAGCCCGCCGACGATGCAGCGCTTGAGGAACAGCTCGGGCGCGATGCGCAGGTAGAGGTCGAGGTCGAAGGCGTTCATGTGGGTGCGGAACGGCCGGGCGGCCGCGCCACCGTGGACCGTCTGCAGCATGGGCGTCTCGACCTCGATGAACTGCCGCCGGGTCAGGCCGGCCCGCAGCGTGGACATGACGGTGGCCCGCTGGCGCACCGTGCGGCGCGCCTCGTCCCGCACGATCAGGTCCACGTAGCGGCGGCGGACGCGCAGCTCCTCGCTCATCGGCTTGTGCGCCACGGGCAGCGGGCGCAGCGCCTTGGCGGTCAGCTGCCAGGAGTCGGCGAAGACCGAGAGCTCGCCGCGTCGCGACGTCCCGACCTCGCCGGTGACCTGCACGTGGTCACCGAGGTCGACGTCGGCCTTCCAGGCGGCCAGGGCGTCCTCGCCGACGCGATCGCGGGAGAGCATCACCTGCAGCTCCGCGTCGCCCTCGCGCAGGGTGGCGAAGCACAGCTTGCCGGTGTTGCGGAAGAAGATGACCCGCCCGGTCACCGCCACCTGCCGGTCGGTCATCGTGTCCGGCGCGAGGTCGGGGTGCTCGGTCCGGACCGCGCCGAGCGTGGTCGTGCGCGGCACGCCGACCGGGAAGGGGTCGATGCCCGCTTCCCGCAGCCGGTCGAGCTTGGCGCGGCGGACGCGCATCTGCTCGGGCAGCTCCTCGCCGCCGTTGTCGTCGCCGGGGCCGCTGGGTCCTACGTCCGTCACGGGGGCCCAGCCTACGGGGCGGCGGTACGCCGCTCGGCGGCCTGCTGCCGCTGGAAGGCCAGCCGGAGCCCGTGCACCGTGAGGTCGGGCTCCCGCTCGCCGATCGTGCGGCAGCTGTCGACGACCACCGGGGCGAGCCCGCCGGTGGCCACGACGACCGGCGGGGTCCCGAACTGGGCGACGAGCTCGGCGGCGATCCGGCCGACCAGGCCGTCGACCAGACCGGCGAACCCGAGCACCAGACCGGACTGCAGGGCGGCCACGGTGTTCTTGCCGATGGCCTGCGGCGGACAGGTCAGCTCCACCGAGCGCAGCTGTGCGGCACGGTTGGCCAGCGCGTCCAGGCTGACCTCCACGCCGGGGGCCAGTGCGCCGCCGAGGAACTGCCCCCCGGGGCCGACGGCGTCGACGTTGGTCGAGGTCCCGAAGTCGACGACGACGACCGGCCGGCCGCGCCCGTCGGGTGTGCGACCGAACAGCTCGTGGGCCGCCAACGCGGTCACCACCCGGTCGGCGCCCACCTCGCGCGGGTTGTCCACGTGCAGCGGCACCCCCGTGCGCACACCCGGGCCGATCAGCACCACCGGGACGTCGAAGGAGTCCAACAGCTGGCGCAGCGAGGGCAGCAGCGCCGGCACCGTGGAGCAGGCGGCGACGCCGGTCACCTCGGTGTCGCGCAGCAGCCCGCGCCAGACCATCCGCAGCTCGTCGGCGGTGGCCCGTGCCGCGGTGGTCACCCGCCAGGTACCGATCCGCCGGTCGCCGTCGAAGGTGGCCAGGACCGTCTGGCTGTTGCCGACGTCGACGGTCAGCAGCACCGGGTCACCGGATCGGGACGCCGAGTGGAAGGACCTCGTCCTGCTCTCCGCTCGCAAGCTCGCGAGGGAACCCGGGACGAGGCCGGAAATCAGCAGCTGCAGAGGGGCTGCGCTGCATGTCGGAGGACCCGGGCACCGGGGCCGACGGGTCCGCGCCGAGTTCGACCACGCGGTTGGCGGCGTCGACGTGCACGACCTTGGGCAGGTAGCTCTTGGCCTCGGTCTCGTCCATCAGGCCGTAGCTGATGAGGATGACCAGGTCGCCGGGGTGCACCAGGTGCGCGGCGGCACCGTTGATGCCGATCACCCCGGTGCCGCGCTCGCCGGGGATCACGTAGGTCTCCAGCCGGGCGCCGTTGGTGACGTCGACGATCGCGACCTGCTCACCGGGCAGCAGGTCGGCGGCGTCGAGGAGGTCCTCGTCGATGGTCACCGAGCCGACGTAGTGCAGGTCCGCCTGGGTGACCGTCGCCCGGTGGATCTTGGACTTGAGCATCGTGCGCATCATCGGGCGTCTCCCGTGGGCTGGGTCGGGCGGTGGAGGTCGACGTGGGTGTTGTCGAGGAGCCGGGTGCTGCCGGCGCGGACGGCCACCAGCAGTCGGGCGGGACCGGCGGTCGGCGCCGGCCCCAGGTCGAGATCGGTCAGCTGCAGGTAGTCCTGGAGCAGGCCGGGGTGGTCGGCGAGGACGGCGCGGGCGGCGGCCAGGACGGCATCGGGGCCCTGCGGTCCGGCGGCCGCCCCGGCGCGGAGGGCCGCGGAGACGGCGGCGGCAGTGGCCCGCTGCTCCGGCGAGAGGTACCGGTTGCGGCTGGACAGCGCCATGCCGTCGTCCTCGCGGACCGTGGGCACGCCGACGACCTCCACGCCCAGCGCCAGCTCCCGGGCCATGGCGCGGATCAGCGTGAGCTGCTGGTAGTCCTTCTCGCCGAAGAGGGCCAGGTCGGGACGGACGAGCCCGAACAGCTTGGCGACGACGGTCAGCACGCCGGCGAAGTGCCCGGGACGGACCGATCCCTCGATGACCGAGCCCAGCGGACCCGGGTCGACCGTCACGCCCAGGGCGCCGGCCGGGTAGACCTCCTCGACCGGCGGGTGGAAGACGACGTCGGCGCGCTCCTCCGCCAGGGCCGCCAGGTCGGCGTCCCAGGTGCGCGGATAGCGGTCGAAGTCCTCACCGGGGCCGAACTGCGTCGGGTTGACGAACACCGAGACGACGACGCTCCCGGCGCGCTCGCGGGCCGCACGCACCAGGGTCCGGTGCCCCTCGTGCAACGCGCCCATGGTCGGGACGAGGGCCACCGGGCCCGGGAGGGCCGCCACGAGACGGCGCAGCTCGACGACGGACTCGGCCACGGCGGGGGCGGTGGGCACGGCCGTCGTCACCGCGACTCCGCCGGGTGTGCGGAGCCGTCCAGCAGCTCCAGCAGCGGCGCCCCCTCGTGCCGCTTGAGCCGGCCGGCGGCCAGCGCCCGCTCGGTGGTGCGGCGGGCCATGGCCACGTAGGCGGCCACGGCCTCGGGCGCGCGCTCGGTCAAGGTGTCGAGGTGGTGGCCCACGGTGCCGACGTCGCCCCGGCTGACGGGGCCGGTCAGGCCGCGGTCGCCGCGGCGCAGACCGTTGTCCAGCGCGGCCGTGAGCAGCGGACCCAGCACGCGGGCCGGATCGGTGACGCCCGCGGTGCGCAGCAGGTCGGCCGCCTCGGCGACCAGCGTGACCAGGTGGTTGGCGCCGGTGACCAGCGCCGCGTGGTAGAGCCCGCGGTCGGCCTCGGCGACGAAGAAGGGTTCTCCGCCCATCTCCAGGACGAGGGTCTCGGCGACCGGGCGGTGCTCGGGGCGGCTGGTGACGCCGAACGGGGCGCCGGCGAGCCGGTCGGCATCCTCGGGCGCGCCGGAGAAGGTCATGGCCGGGTGCAGCGCGAGGGCGAGCACGCCGCACTCCTCGGCGGGCGCGAGCACGGCCAGGCCGTGGGCGCCGGAGGTGTGGAAGGCCAGCTGACCCGCCCGCCAGTGACCGGTCTCGGCCAGACCGGCGACCAGCCCGGGCAGCGTGTCGTCGGGGACGGCCAGGACGACCAGGTCGGCGGCGAGGACGACCTCGTCGGCGGGGACCAGCGGGACGGCCGGCAGCAGGCGACCGGCCCGCAGGTGCGAAGCGGCGGAGAGTCCGGATGCGGCGACCACGTCGTGGCCGGCGGCGGCGAGTGCGGCACCCAGGACGGCGCCGACGCGGCCGGCGCCGATCACCCCGACGCGCAGGCGGGCGGGGGCCTCGGAGGCCGCCGGGAGACCGGCGGCACGGACGGTCCTGCGGGCAGCAGGCATCGGTGCACCTCTCGTTCCAGTCCCTGCCGGGTACCGGACGTCGGTCACGGCCACCGCTGGCGGCGGCCGCGAAGGGGTCGTGCGGGTCGTGCTGCGGTCGGCGTCCGCTGCAACCAGGTGTGTCACGCGGGCGACGTGCCGATGGCGAGTGTGTGACCGCTTCCGGCCGCCCGCAACGTCTGCCGCCTGTGTCATAGCTCACCCGGGTGCCGGCGACCCGCGGAGCAGCGGCCCGCCGGCCGGACCTACCGTGACCTCCGGCACACCGACGAGGGAGGCACCGTGCGCACGTTCGAGGGACGCACCGCTCTGGTCACCGGCGGCAGCCGGGGCATCGGGCTGGGCATCGCGAAGAGCCTGGTCGACCGCGGAGCGCGGGTGGTCCTCACCGCCCGCAAGCCCGACGCGCTGGCCGAGGCGGTGGAGGCGCTGGGCGGGCCGGAGGTGGCCGTCGCCGTCGCGGGGAACGCCGGGGACGCCGAACACCGCGCCGAGGCCGTGCGCACTGCCGTCGACACCTTCGGCAGCCTGGACGTGCTGGTCGGCAACGTCGGCATCAACCCGGCGTACGGGCCGCTCATGGACCTGGACCTGGCCGCCTTCCGCAAGATCCTCGACACCAACGTGGTCGCCGCCCTCGGCCTCGTGCAGGAGGCGTGGCGCGCCTGGATGGCCGAGCACGGCGGGTCGATGCTCTTCGTCGCCTCGGTGGCCGGCCTGCGCTCGTCGCAGGAGATCGGCGCCTACGGGGTGAGCAAGGCCGCCCTCATCAACCTCACCACCCAGCTGGCCGTGGAGCTCGCGCCGAAGGTCCGAGTCAACGCCGTCGCCCCGGCGGTCGTGAAGACGCGCTTCGCCGGGGCGCTGTTCGAGGGCCGCGAGGCCGAAGTCGCCCAGGCCTACCCGATGGCCCGGCTGGGGACGCCGGAGGACATCGGCGAGGCGGCGGCCTACCTGCTCGGCGAGGGCGCGGGCTGGGTCACCGGCCAGACGCTGGTGATCGACGGCGGAGGTCTGTCCCGCGGCCCGCGCTGAGAGTCACTCCCGGCCGAGCACCCGGGCCAGGACGTCGTCGGACTCGCCGTCCTCCCGGTAGCGGCGCCGGCGACGACCACCCGACTCCGGGGTCACCCCGTTCTCGGCGAGGATCCGGGCCAGCCGGTCGGAGGTGTCGGGGCCGGAGGCCTCGTGACCCTGCTCGGACCAGCGCGGCGCGGCGGCGGGGTGCTCCGTCGTCGGCGCGTGGGCCGGCGGGAGCGGCGTCTCCGGCGGTCCGTCGGTGCGCCGGCGGCGCGGCCCGTCGCCGGCGGGAGCCGCGGGCGGCGGGTCCAGCAGCGACCACGTGACCGGCCGGTCCAGGGGTGGCTGCTGCGGCTCCGGCGGGGACGGCAGCACCGACGACGGCGTGACGACGGGTGAGGCCACCGTCGGCGGTGCGGCCGGCGCGACGTCGACCGGCGACCACGACGACCCGAGATACGGATCCGCCTCGTGCGCCGCGGCGCGGGGGTGCCGGTCGAAGGCCGGGGGCGCAGCGGGCTTCTCCGGCGGCGCCGCGCGGGGCGGCTCGGGAGCCGGCGGGGCGGCGGCGCGCGGGTCGGAGAGGTAGGAGGCGAGCGGCTCGTGCGTCGTCGCCGGACCCGGTGCCACGACGGGCGTGCCATAGGTGCCGCCGGGCTCCTGGCTCCAGCTGACCGGCGCGACCGGTGCGACGGTCGGCGGTGCGGCCGAGGACACCGGCGGGCGGGACAGCGGCGGCGGGGGCGGCGGCGCGGCGAACCGCGAGGGCGTCGGCTGCTGGACGGCGGCGAAGGTGGTGGTCGGCGGCGTGGCGGGGGTCCACGCCGTGCTGGTGCGCACCTGCTCGAAGTGCTGCGTCGGCCGTGGCTCGTCCAGGCGGATGGCCGGCCAGCCACCGGTCAGCTCGCGGGGCGGCGCGTCGTCGGTCCACGACGCCCCGCCCTCGAGGGTGCGCGCCGGGCCGTCCAGCCGGGCGGCCTCCCCCGGCAGCCGGCTGGCCTGCGTGCGCATCGTGATCCGCTCGACGAGCATCTCGCTGGACAGCTGCTCGGTGAGCTCGGCGCGCAGCCGGCCCATGTCCTCCCGCAGCGCGGCGATCTGCCCCAGCTCGCCGCGCAGCGACGTCAGGGCGGCGACGTCCTCGCGCAGCGCGGCCACGCGGGCCACCTCCTCGCGCAGCCCGCCCAGCGCCGCCAGGTCGCCGCGCAACGAGGAGACGCGGGCGACCTCGTCGCGCAGGTCGGCCAGCGAGGCGATCTCGCCGCGCAGCGCGTCGAGCTCGTCGCGCATCGAGTCCTCGGCCTCGCGGCGCAGCTCGTTCTCCAGCGCGAGCTCGTACTCGCGGCGCGCCGCGACCTCGCGCTCGAGCTCCAGCTCGTACGCCTGGCGCAGCTCCGCCTCGCGGGCGGCCGCCCGCACCCGGTCGGCGCCACGGCGCCCCGCGGCGAAGGTGGCCAGCACGAAGGCCCAGGCCACGGCCACGACGGCGAGCCGCAGGAGCCGGGCGTCGTCGGTGAGGAAGACGGCGAGGGTGGCCGCCGCGGCGAGCATGAAACCGCCGGCCTGCACCAGGGTCCGTGGGCCGGCGAGGGCAGCGCCCCGGGCGACGTCGTCGTCCTCGCGGCGGGGCATGGGTCCAGCGTAGCGACGAGCGGCGCTCACGGGGAGCATCCGTGCCCGTGCCCACAGTGGCCGCTCCCGGACCGCGCGGCGCCGCGCGGGAGAAGGTGCCACAGTGCCCCGGTGACCCTCTCGCTGCTCGACTGGCGCCGCCGCGTGGCCGCGCTGCACGCCTCCGTCCGGGACGCCCGCGATCCGGAGCAGGGCTGGCGCCGGTGGCGGGACGGCCGGGACGAGCTGTTCGCGGGGCATCCGCAGTCCCCGTTGTCGGCGGAGGCCCGCCGCGCGTTCGAGGGGCTGCCCGTGGCCGCCTACGACTCCGCGCTCCGGTTCGAGCCGGAGGTCGCCCCGGCCCCGCCGCTGCGCCTGGAGGTGCCGACCGCAGCCGACGGCGTGGTGCCGCTGGACCGGATCGGCACGGTCGACCTGCCGAACCTGGGCCGGCTCGACGTCTGGTGGGTGGCGCTCTACGGCGGGGGGATCTTCCTGCCGCTGCGGGACAGCACCGCCGGGTCGGCGACCTACGGTGGCGGCCGCTACCTGCTCGACACCGTGAAGGGCGCCGACCTCGGTGGGAACGACGGCCGGCTGGTGGTGGACCTCAACTTCGCCTACCACCCGTCCTGTGCCTACGACCCGCGCTGGTCGTGCCCGCTGGCGCCGGAGGGCAACCGGGTCGAGGCGCCGGTCGCCGCCGGGGAGTTGCTGCCCCCCGGCGGCTGGTACTGACGCTGGTGATCAGGAGACTTGATCACCACGGGTCCTGGCTCACCACCGATGGTGAGTCAGGACCCCGGACGGTGCGGCGGGTGCCCTACTCGGCGAGGAAGCCCGCCGAGCTGAAGACCAGACCCATCGAGACCTCACCGCGCTCGATCGCGGCGCGGGTCAGCGGGCCACCGGCGTCCAGCTCGCGGAAGCTGTCGAACTCCAGGCCGTAGGTCTCCTCCAGACCCCGCTGGCAGAACGGCCGCTCCGGGCACTCGGCCGGCCCGCCGAGGACCAGCGAGCCGTCGCCGCACGCCTCGGCCAGCTCCGACAGGGTGCTGATCCCCAGCTCGTCGGCGAACGCCTGGGTGACGGCGAAGGCGTTCTGGTCCGCGGCCTCCGACGGCTCCCCGAAGACGAGCCCGGCGTCGGCGGCCAGCGGCTCGAGCACGGCCACCGTCTCCTGGACGTCCCCGGAGGCGACCTCCCGGGACTCGTCGCCGTCCAGGAACTCGGTCACCGTGGCGAGGTACTCGGGGAACACCTGGATCTCGCCCGCCTGCAGCGCCTGCAGGTACAGCTCGCGGTTGCCGACCTCCTGGACGGTCGCGTCGAACCCGGCCGCCTGCAGCACGTCCGCGTAGATGTTGGCCAGGGTGGCGGACTCGGGGAAGTTGGCCCCGCCGACGCTGATCGCGCCGCTGCCCTGCTCGAGCCCGGCGGTGTCGATGTTCTCCTCGACCCAGGCCGCAGCGACGTCCTCGGAGCTCTCCCGCTGGACCTCCACGGCCGCGTTCAGGTCGATCAGCTCGTCGGTGGTGAGCTCCGCCGACACCTGGTTCAGCGCCGGCAGCAGGGCCGGGTTGGCCTGGGCCGCCTCGGCGTTGACCGCCGGGATGATGTTGTCGGCGTTCTGCAGGTTCTGGTCGTCCTCGAGGACCACCAGCTGCTCGCCGGCGACCGGGGCGCAGGCGTCGCCGGAGGCCTGGGAGCCGCCGCCGCCTCCCCCGCCGCTCCCGGAGGACCCGGACTCCCCGCACGCGGCGGTCAGGGCGACCGCGAGGGCGAGAGGAGCGATGGTTCGGATGCGTGCGCGCATGTCGTGACGCCCCGCCTTCTGTGTCCCGTGGCAGCCGGCTGCCACGCGTGTCTGGCGAGAGGATTCCCGCGCCGGTATGCAAGCACTGCGTTGCGTGCAATGCAATCGGCGGCGCAGGACCGTGCCCTCCCCGTGACCTGCGGGACGTCAGAGGGGCATTCCGGCTGCGGTGGGCTCCGGCGCGGTCGCGGACAGTCGCCGCCGGACCGGGAAGGGGAACCGCTTCTGGCCGGGTGTGACCGCCCAGGAGAGCAGGACCAGGAGCACCTCGGTGGCCAGCGCCAGCACGGCGATCAGCAGCGCCCCGGCGATGATCTGGCCGTAGTCCTGCTGGCCGAACCCGAGGTTGACGATCCGGCCCAGCCCGCCCCCGCCCACGAGCGCCGCCAGGGACGCCGTCGCCACCACCTGGACCGCCGCCGTCCGGATGCCGGTCATGACCAGCGGCAGCGCGAGCGGTAACTCCACCCGGGCGATCACCTGGCGACGGCGCAGCCCCATCCCGCGGGCGGCCTCCCGCACGTCGGCGTCCACCTCGCGGAAGCCGACGAAGGTGTTGGTCAGGATCGGCGGGACGGCGAACACCGCCAGGGCGATGGTGGTCGCCCGGTTGCCGAAGCCGATCGGGCTGACCGCGAAGAGCGTCAGCAGTGCCAGGGTGGGCACCGCGCGGCTGACGTTGGACAGCACGACGACGATCCCGCTGCCCCGGCCGGTGACCGCCAGCGCGATCCCGGTGGGGACGGCGAGGACCAGCGCGGCCAGCACCGCGACGGCGGAGATGGCCAGGTGCTCCCCGAGCAGCTCCAGGATGCCGCCGCGGCGGGTCCAGTTGAGCGGGTCGTTCAGGTAGAGGAACGCCTCGGAGAAGCCGTTCATGCGCGTGCCCGCGCCCACGGGGTGGACAACCGCTCGACGCCGGCGAGGAGTACGTCGGCGACCAGGGCGAGCAGCACGCAGCCGATGGTGCCGGTGACGATCTCGGCCCGGTAGAAGTTCGCGTTGAAGCCGCCGAAGATCAGCTGCCCGAGGCCGCCGTGGCCCACCAGCACGCCGACCGTCACCAGGGCGACGGTGGAGACCGTGGCGATGCGCAGCCCGGCGATGAAGGCGGGCAGGGCCAGGGGCAGGTCGATCTGCCAGAACAGCCGGGCGGAGCCGTAGCCCATGCCGCGGGCCGCCTCGCGGACGTCGGCCGGCACACCCTGCAGCCCGGTGAGGAAGTTCCGGATCAGGATCACCAGCGAGTACAGGGTCAGGCCGACCAGCACCGTCGTCGCCGTGAGGCCGGTGAACGGGAAGACGAAGGCGAACATGGCCAGGGAGGGGATCGTGTAGATGCCTGCCGACAGTCCGAGCACCGGGCCCGACAGCCAGCGGTACCGCCGGGCCAGCAGGGCCAGCGGAAGGGCGATCAGCGCGCCGAGGACGACGGCGCCGATCGTCAGCCTGACGTGCTCGCCGAGGTACCGCACAATGGTGTCCCAGTTGTCGACCACGTAGGACGCGTCGAACCACGGGTTCGGCGCGGCGTCCGCGGCCAGCACGTCACCGGGGGCGGACACCATCGCTCCGGCGCTCAGCACCAGGCGCATCCCAGGAAGGCCACCCCGTGGACGCTACTGCGCACACTCCCCCGCCGGCGACCGCGACCGGGGAGGCGCTGGAGATCAGGCTGGACGGGGTGAGCAAGGTCTACGCCGACGGCACCGTCGGCGTAGCCGAGCTGGACCTGACCTTCGCCGCCGGTGAGCTCACCGTGCTGGTCGGCCCGTCCGGGTGCGGCAAGACGACGACGATGAAGATGATCAACCGGATCATCGAGCCGACCACCGGCCGGATCCTGCTCGGTGGCGAGGACGTCACCCGGGCCGACCCCGACCAGCTGCGCCGCCGGATCGGCTACGTGATCCAGAGCGTCGGGCTGTTCCCGCACCAGAGCGTCCGGACGAACGTCGGCACGGTCCCGCGCCTGCTCGGCTGGGACAAGGAACGGATCCGGGCACGGGTCGACGAGCTGCTGGGCACCGTGGGGCTGGACCCGGCCGTGCACGGCGACCGCTACCCGGCCCAGCTCTCGGGTGGGCAGCGCCAGCGCGCCGGCGTGGCCCGTGCCCTGGCCGCGGACCCGCCGGTGCTCCTGATGGACGAGCCCTTCTCCGCCGTCGACCCGGTGGTGCGCGAGCGGCTGCAGGCGGAGTTCCTGAGGCTGCAGGCCGCGGTGCGGAAGACGATCGTCTTCGTCACCCACGACATCGAGGAGGCCGTGCGCATCGGCGACCGGATCGCCGTGATGAGCGAGGGCGGGCGGGTCGAGCAGTTCGCCACGCCCGCCGAGCTGCTGGGGCGGCCGGCCAACGCCTTCGTGGCCGACTTCGTGGGCTCCGACCGCGGGCTGAAGCGGCTGGCCGTCACCGGGATCGACCCCGCCGACCTCGAGCAGCCCCCGGTCCTGCACGTCGACGACGGGCTGGCCGACGCCCGCGCCGCACTGGTCCGCTCGGGCGCCCGCTGGGCCGTCGTCCTGGACGACCGCAAGGCGCTGCACGGCTGGCTGTCCCTGGACCGCGCGAGCGGCAGCGGCACGGTCCGGGAGGCCTGCCGCCGCATGGAGGCCTGGGTGCCGGCCGACGCCTCCCTGAAGACGGCGTTCGCGCAGATGCTCCAACTCGAGGCGGGCTGGGTCGCCGTGCTCGACGGGGACCGGTTCCTCGGCGTCCTGACGCCGGAGTCGCTGCACGCCGCCCTCCGCCGGTCGGTCGATGGCACCGCCCCCGAGGTCGCCGGGGCGGCCAGGGTCTGATCAGGCGCGCGCCGTCGGCCCTTCGTCGCCGGAGTCCGGCGGCACCTTGCAGACGGTCTCCAGCCACAGCGCCGCCGCGACCAGCGCCGCCGAGCTCACCAGCCCGGTCAGCGCGGTGACGGTGTCGTCGCCGGCGGCGGCCAGCCTGCTCACCGCCGGGGCCGTGTACAGCAGAACCCCGCCCCAGATCCCGGCGAAGACGGCACCGACGTAGGCGCTGGCCTGGGCGAGCACCGCCAGCCGGGCGACCAGCATCGGCTCGACCGGGCGGAGCAGGGCCGAACGGCCGTCGGCCGCCGTGGGGCCGCGGCCGGCGCGCGCCTCCCGCTGGGCGTCCAGGCGGGCCCGGAGCGTGCGGGCGCCGAGCGCCTCGGCGACCGCGAGCACGGCCAGGGGCGCGGGCAGCCACCAGCGCAGCGGCGGCAGGTCGCCGTACCAGGTCCGGACCAGCAGCCAGGCCGCCACCGCCAGCCCCAGGGCCAGGGCGGCGAGGTCGCGACGACGGACGGGGCTCACGGTCGGCTCAGTGCAGGTGGTCCCAGCGCACGACCGCGGCGACGTCCGCCGGGTCGAGCGCCGCCACCAGGTCGGCGACCTTCCCGTGGCCCGCCAGGACCGCGGTGGGGTCGGCGATGGACCACGGGACGAGCACGAAGGCGCGCTCGTGCGCGCGGGGGTGCGGCAGGGTGATCTCCGGGTCGTCGGACAGCACCGGGGTGCCGTCGTCCGCGGTGACGGTCACGACGTCGACGTCCAGCGTGCGGGCGCCCCAGCGGACCTCCCGCGTGCGGCCGGCCGCCTGCTCCAGCTCGTGTGCCCGCTGCAGCCAGCCGCGGGCGTCGCGGTCCCCCCGCACGACCACGATGGCGTTCAGGTACGGCGGCTGCTCCACCGGTCCCCACGGCGGGGTCTCGTAGAGGGTCGAGCGGGCGACCAGCACCCCCTCGTCCTTCAGGGCCGTGACCGCGGCCCGCAGCGTGCCGGCGCGGTCCCCGAGGTTGGCGCCGAGCGAGAGGACGGCCCTAGACATCAGCACGGCCGTTCCGGTCTGCTCCTCGGCCCTCCTCAGGGGCCCGCGGCGAGCTGGCGAGGCGCGGGGGGAGGTGGGTCCTTCTCATGCGCGTCGGCGGCGGATGCTGACCACGACGTCGTCGAACGGGACGCCCAGCTCGGCCTCGGGCTTGTGCACGGTGATCTCCACCGCTTCGACCAGCTCATCGGCCAGGCAGACGTCGGCCAGCCGCTGGGCGAGGGTCTCCAGCAGGTTCACCGGCTCGCCGGACAGGACCGCGTGCAGCTTCTGCGCGAGGTCGGCGTAGTTCACGGTGCGGGCGAGGTCGTCGTCCGCGGCCGCCGGGGCGGTGTCGAGCTCCAGGACGGCGTCGACGCGGAACATCTGGCCGCGCTCCCGCTCGAAGGCGTAGACGCCGTGGTGGGCGTGGGCCCGGATGCCGCGGACGACGATCCGGTCGGGGGTGCGGTCCTCAGCCACGGTGCGCTCCTCTCGCCATGCGGACGGCCGCGACGGTGCGCACGGCGTCCACGGAGGAGGCGGCGTCGTGCACGCGCACCCCCCAGGCGCCCGCCTCGGCGGCGAGCACCGTGGTGGCCAGGGTGGCAGCATCCCTTCGCTCCGCCGGGCGCGGGGTGCCGTCGGGCCCGGCCAGGAGCCGGCCGAGGAAGGTCTTGCGGGACGCGCCCACGAGCACCGGCAGGCCCAGCCCGATCAGCCGGTCGAGCCCGGCGAGCAGCGCCCAGTTGTGCTCGGCGTTCTTCGCGAAGCCCAGTCCGGGGTCGAGCACCAGCTGCGCGGGCTGCACCCCGGCGGCGACGACGTCCTCGACCCGCGCGGTGAGCTCGGCGCAGACCTCGGTGACGACGTCGCCGTACTGCGCGGCCGCGTACATCTCCCGGCTGTGGCCGCGCCAGTGCATGAGCACCCACGGGACGCCGGCGGCGGCGACGAGCTCGGCCATGTTCTTGTCGGCCAGCCCGCCGCTGACGTCGTTGACGAGCACCGCACCGGCCGCCAGCGCCGCCTCGGCGACCTCGGCCCGGGTGGTGTCCACGCTGGTGCGCACCCCGGCGGCCGACAGCTCGCGGATCACCGGGACGACCCGGCCGCACTCCTCGGCCGCGTCGACCCGGTCGGCGCCCGGCCGGGTGGACTCCCCGCCGACGTCGACGTAGTCCACGCCCGCGGCGTGCATGGCCAGGCCGTGCGCCACCGCGACCGCCGGATCGGCGAAGCACCCGCCGTCGGAGAAGGAGTCCGGGGTGACGTTCAGGACGCCCATGACCACGCACCGGCCGGGGCGCGGCAGCTCGGTCATCGGCCCAGGATGAGGCTCATCGCCTCGCTGCGTGTCCGCGCGTCCTCCCGGAAGATGCCGCGCACGGCCGAGGTGACGGTCGTGGACCCGGGCTTGCGGATGCCGCGCATCGCCATGCACAGGTGCTCTGCCTGGATGACGACGAGCGCGCCACGGGGCTTCAGCACGTCGGCCAGCGCGTCGGCGATCTGGCTGGTCATGCGCTCCTGCACCTGCGGACGGCGCGCATAGACCTCCACCAGCCGGGCGAGCTTGGACAGGCCGGTGACCCGCCCGTCGCTGCCCGGGATGTACCCGACGTGCGCGACCCCGTGGAAGGGCACCAGGTGGTGCTCGCAGGTCGAGTACATCGGGATGTCCTTGACCAGCACCAGCTCGTTGTGGTCCTCGTCGAACGTCGTCGCGAGGATCTCGTACGGGTCCTGCCAGAGCCCGGCGAAGGTCTCGGCGTAGGCCCGCGCCACCCGCGCCGGGGTGTCCTGCAGGCCGGGGCGGTCGGGGTCCTCCCCGACCGCGACCAGCAGCTCGCGGACGGCGGCCGCGGCCCGCTCCTGGTCGACCCCCGGGGCCGGCGTCAGCAGCAGGTCCTCGGGCTCGGCCGGGATCTCGCTCACGACTCCTCCTCGCTCACGACTCCTCCTCGCTGGCGCTCGTCGTCCGCGTTCGCGACACTGCTCTGCTCATGGGTGAGCTCGCGAGCTCGCTCACCTCTGCGCCGGGGCTCCGACGTCGCCGACCGGGGTGGTGTCGTGCGGGGAGCTGCCGTTCTGCCCGGCCCGCTCGGCAGGCGTGAGCACCGGCGGCTGGGTGGAGGGGGTGCGCTTGCCGAACCCGTTGTAGGGCGCGAGGGAGGGCCGCTTGGTGACCGGCGCGCAGATGCGGGCCATGTCGTCCTTGGACAGCGTCTCCTTCTCCATCAGCTCCAGCACGAGCTGGTCGAGGACCCCGCGGTACTCCACCAGGATCTCCCACGCCTCGTCGTGCGCGGCCTCGATCAGCGCCCGGATCTCGGCGTCGATGTCGGCCGCGACGGCCTCGGAGTAGTCCGGCCGGGTGTGCATGTCCCGGCCCATGAAGGGCTCGGAGTCGCCGCTGCCGTACTTCACGGCGCCGAGCTTGGCGCTCATGCCGTACTGGGTGACCATCGCGCGGGCCATCGCGGTGGCCTTCTCGATGTCGTTGCCGGCACCGGTGGTCGGCTCGTGGAAGACGAGCTCCTCGGCCGCCCGGCCACCCAGCGCGTAGGCGAGGGTGTCGATCATCTCCGAGCGCGTCTGGGTGTACTTGTCCTCGGTCGGCAGCACCAGGGTGTGCCCCAGCGACCGGCCGCGGGGAAGGATCGTCACCTTGTGCACCGGGTCCAGGTTGGGCAGTGCGTGCGCCACCAGGGCGTGCCCGCCCTCGTGGTAGGCGGTGACCTTCTTCTCCTTCTCGCTCATCGCCCGCGTCTTCCGCTCGGGGCCGGCGATGACGCGGTCGATCGCCTCCTCGAGGAGCGGGTCGGTGATCAGCGAGCCGTTGTTGCGTGCGGTGAGCAGCGCGGCCTCGTTGAGCACGTTGGCGAGGTCGGCGCCGGTGAAGCCCGGTGTGCGGCGGGCTACCGTCTCCAGGTCGACGTCGGGCGCCAGCGGCTTGCCCTTGGCGTGCACCGAGAGGATCGCCTTGCGGCCCTCCAGGTCCGGCCGGTCGACGGCGATCTGGCGGTCGAAGCGGCCCGGCCGCAGCAGCGCCGGGTCGAGGATGTCGGGCCGGTTCGTGGCCGCGATCAGGATGACCCCGCCCTTGACGTCGAAGCCGTCCATCTCGACCAGCATCTGGTTGAGGGTCTGCTCGCGCTCGTCGTGCCCGCCGCCCATGCCGGCGCCGCGGTGCCGGCCCACGGCGTCGATCTCGTCGATGAAGATGATCGCCGGGGCATTGGTCTTGGCCTGCTCGAACAGGTCGCGGACGCGGCTGGCGCCGACGCCGACGAACATCTCGACGAAGTCCGAGCCGGAGATGGAGAAGAACGGCACGCCGGCCTCACCGGCGACCGCGCGGGCGAGCAGCGTCTTGCCGGTCCCGGGCGGGCCGAACAGCAGCACGCCCTTCGGGATCTTCGCGCCCACGGCCTGGAACTTGACCGGGTTCTGCAGGAAGTCCTTGATCTCGTGCAGCTCCTCGACGGCCTCGTCGGCGCCGGCGACGTCGGAGAACGTCGTCTTCGGGGTGTCCTTGGTGACCTGCTTGGCCTTGGACTTGCCGAAGGCCATGACGCCGCGGCCGCCACCCTGCATGGAGTTGAACAGCCAGAACAGCAGCAGCAGCAGGATCAGGAACGGCAGGAAGCTGACCAGGAGGCTGACCAGCAGGCTGTCCTGCGTGACGTTGGTGTCGAACTCGGTGGCCTCGCCGTCCTCGGCGCGCAGCAGGTCGACGATGTCGCCCTCGACCGCGACGGGGTAGGACGCGCGCACCATGTCGCTGCCCTGCACCTCGTCGGCGAGCTCGAGGTCGAGCGTCTGCTCCTTGGTGTTCAGAGTCGCGGACTCGACGTTGCCGTCCTCGATCTGGGCGAGAGCGGTGGAGGTGGAGATCTCCTTGAAGCCGCCGTTCCCGCTGAAGAGGCTCGAGACCGTCAGGGCCACCAGGATGACCAGGACGATCCAGAACCAGACGGAGCGGAAGATCTTCTTACGTTCCATACACCGATGCCGGGCGCCGGCGTGCCGGCCTGCCCGTCGACCCTCCTGATCGTCCCCGGGACACCGCCGGCGGCCCGGGTGGGGACCCCGGCGCTCGGTTCAGCGTCGTCACGATCGACGGTACACCGGCGATCCTGCGCATCTCCTGCGTGCGACCTGGGAATGCGCCGTCGTCCCTCAGCTGGAGTACACCTCGGGCTTGAGCGTCCCGATGTAGGGCAGATCCCGGTAGCGCTCGGCGTAGTCCAGGCCGTAGCCGACGACGAACTCGTTGGGGATGTCGAAGCCGACGTACCTGACCGGCACCTCGACCTTGATCGCGTCGGGCTTGCGCAGCAGCGCGCACACCTCGAGGGACGCCGGGGAGCGGCCGCCGAGGTTCTTCAGCAGCCAGGACAGCGTCAGGCCGGAGTCGATGATGTCCTCGAGCACCAGGACGTGCTTGTCGGTGATGTCGCGGTCGAGGTCCTTGAGGATCCGCACGACACCCGAGGAGCTGGTGGAGGAGCCGTAGGAGGAGACGGCCATGAACTCCATCTGCGTGGGCAGCTGCAGCGCGCGGGCGAAGTCGCTCATGAACAGCACCGCGCCCTTGAGCACGCCGACGAGCAGGACCTCCCGGCCGGCGTAGTCGGCGGCGACCGCCGCGGCGAGCTCGCCGATCTTCTCGCGGATCTGCTCCTCGCTGAGCAGCACGTGGTCGATGTCCGGCCCGTAGCCGTGGTCGGGACCGAGTGCCCCGGGGGTGCTGGCGGGGTCCGTCACGGAAGGGGCTCCTCGAGTGCTGCGGTACCGGGATCGCCGCGCCGGAGACCGGGCGGCAGCACCACCAGAGTGCCAGACGCCCGGACGACGCCCGCGCCGCCGGGTAGGTCCACCCGGCCCTGCCCGCGCCAGGCCGTGACCAGGGCCTCGACCGCGTGCAGGTGCACCGCCTGCAGGTCGGGCACGCCCGCGGCGAGCAGCCAGCCGCGCAGCACGCGCCGGCGCAGGGCAGCCGGCAGCGCGCCCAGCGGCCGGGCCGGCAGACCGCCGTCCCCCGCCTCGCCGGCCAGCCGCGCCAGCTCGGTCGCGGCCATCGCGTCGAGGGCGTCGAGGTCCTCGCGCAGCTGCCCGGCGGTCCGCGCCAGGGCGGGGGCGACGCCGCCGCCGAGTACGTCCTCGAGCAGCGGCAGCACCTCGGTGCGCAGCCGCACGCGGGTGTAGGCCGGATCGGCGTTCCACGGGTCGTCCCAGACGGGCAGGCCCTGGTCCGCGCACGCCTGCCGGGCGGTCGCCCGCCGCACGCCCAGCAGGGGGCGCCACCACCGGACGCCGTCGTCCTCCCGCTCGGCGACCATGCCCGCCACCGACCGCGGACCGGAGCCGCGGCCGAGCCCCAGCAGCACCGTCTCCGCCTGGTCGTCGAGCGTGTGCCCGAGTGCGACGCGGGCGCCGTGCTCGCCCGCCGCGCCGGCGAGCGCGGCGTAGCGCGCCGCACGGGCGGCCGCCTCCGGACCGCCGGTACCGGTGGCGTCGACGGTCAGCACCAGCACGGGGTCCAGCCCCAGCTCCGCCAGCAGCGACGCGGTTCGGCGGGCGCGGACGTCGGACCCGGGCTGCAGCCCGTGGTCCACGGTCACCCCGCCGACCGGCACACCCGCGTCACGGGCCTCGAAGGCCAGGGCCGCGGCGAGGGCCACGGAGTCCGCTCCCCCGCTGCAGGCGGCGAGCACCGGCTGCGCCGAGGAACGCAGCCCACACCGGACGGCATGCCGCAGGACGGCGACCGCGCGCGGAGGCCCGCCCACGCCGGCGGTCAGGCGGGGAGGGACGGGCGCCCGAGCACCCGCTCGACCCAGCGCTCCGGCGCGGTGAGCTCGTCGATGCGGGGCAGGTTGTGCGGCCCCTCCCACACCCGGTTGAAGCCCTCCATGCCGGCGAGCTCGATCACCCCGCCGACGAAGACCCGCCCCTCGGCGTACTGCTTCATCTTCTGCTCCAGGCCGAGCAGCCGGCGCAGGACGCGGTCCACCGGGCCGCGGCCCTTGCGGCGCTGGGCGAACCGCTTGCGCAGGGTGCGCACCGACGGGACGACGTCGGGGCCAACGCCGTCCATGACGTACTCGGCGTGCCCCTCGACCAGGCTCATGACCGCGGTGACCCGGTCGAGCACCTCGCGCTGGCGCGGGTCCCGGACCAGCGCCATCAGGCCCTCCGGCTCGCTGCCGGACTCGGTGCCGCGGACGGCGTCGCCCACGCTGCGGAGCACGTCCTGCAGCCGCTCCCGCAGCACCTCGGGGGCCAGATCGGTGGCCGCGACGAACTCGCCGATCTGCTGCTCCAGGTACTCGTGCAGCCAGGGGACGCCGGTGAACTGGAGCTGGTGGGTGACCTCGTGCAGGCAGACCCAGAGCCGGAAGTCCGACGGGTCGACGCCGAGCTTGCGCTCGGTCGCGACGATGTTGGGCGCCACCAGCAGCAGCCGCCCGCCGGTGCCGAAGATCTCGTACTGGCCGAGGACCCGGCTGGACAGGAAGGCCAGCAGTCCTCCGGCCTGCAGCCCGGTGGCCCGGGAGCCGATGGCGGTGGCCAGCGCGCCGGGCCTGCTGTCCTGGCGCTCGGCGAGCTTGGCCACGAGCGGGTCCAGCAGGGTCGCCATGCCGCGGGCGTTCGCGTCGGCCCAGCCCGGGCGGTCGACGACGGCGATCTCGGGCACGGCGCCGTCGGGGGCGGGCCGCAGGCCGGTGAGCGCCTCGACGTGGGCGACGGCGGTGGCCGCCGCCTCGTGCAGTTCGCGGACGACGGCGGCGGCCTCCTCCCGCGTCGTGCGCGGACCCGGACTCACCAGCCGCCGGGCGGTGCGACCGGCGAGGTCCCAGTCGACCATCGAGGAGGCGCTGCTCATCGACCCACCTCCGGTGCAGGAGCGGAGTGGCTCCGCCACGCTGAAGAGCACATCCGCCTCACCGTACGCGGCGGAGGCCGTCCCGCCCGTCCGGAGCCCGGGCCTCAGCTGCAGCCGCAGGCGGCGAGCTGGGCGGCGAACTCGTCCAGCGCCGCCTCGGCCGCGACCTCGCCGCCGGTGGCGTCGTCGGCGACGACGGCGAACGCCAGCAGCCGCCCGTCGACGGTGACGACGGTGCCGGCGAGCGCGTGCACGCCGAGGAGGGTGCCAGTCTTCGCGCGGACGGTGCCGGGCGCGGTCGCGGGGTCGTCGTCGCCGCGGTCGGCGAGGGTGCCGTCGTAGCCGGCGATCGGCAGGCCGGCGAGCAGCCCGGCGGCGTTGCCCAGGCTGCCGTCGGCCGCACCGGTGATGATCGCGCTGAGCACGTCGGCGGTCACGCTGTTCGTCCCGGAGAGACCGCTGCTGTCGGCCAGGCTGACGTCGGCGACGGGGATGCCGGCCTCCTCCACCGCGTCGGTGACCGCCCGCGCTGCGCCGTCGAAGGTGGCCGGCTCGCCCCGGGCGATGGCGACCTGGCGGCCCAGGGTCTCGGCGAGCACGTTGTCCGACATGGACAGCATCTGCTCCACCTGCCGCACGACCGGGGCGGACTCGACCGTCCCGAGCGTCCGGGCGCCGGCCGGGGCCTGACCGAGCACCACGGTGGCGCCCGGGGCGCCGAGTGCGTCGGCGAAGGCCGCGCCGGCGTCGAGGCCGGGCTGCCCGCTGCGCGCCAGGGAGCCGGGGCTCACCCGGGCGCCGTCGACGGCGGTGGCGGTGATGGGGGCGGCGTATGTGGAGGGGGCGTCCCCCGGGCCCCAGCCCGGGGCGGTCAGGGGGCCGCTGTACAGCGAGCTGTCGACGACGACGCGGGTGACCGCGGTGCCGGCGGGCAGCGCGGCGACCACCTGGGTGGCGAGGTCGGCGACCGTGGGGGCGCCCGGGTAGCTGAGGGACGGCTCCGTGCGGGACAGCGTGGGGTCACCGCCGCCGACGAGCACCACCTCACCGGGCGAGGCGCCGCTGACGACGGTGGTCTCGAAGGTGTCGCCGGGGTCGAGCGTGGTGAGGGCTGCGACGGCGGTGAGCAGCTTGACCGTCGACGCCGGGGTGACGGGAGCGTCCGCCTCCTCCTCGAACAGCACTTCACCGGTCGCGACGTCGACGACGCTGGCCGTGGCACCGCTCCCGAGCGCGGACCCGGTGACCAGCGGGGTCAGCCGGGTGGCGAGGACGTCGGCGCCGGGCACCGGGGCGTCGCTGGAGAGCGAGGCGAGGACCGGGTCGGCCGGGCCGAGCTCGGGCAGCTCGGCGTCCTCGACCGCGACGGCACCCTCGGGGTCGTCGCGACCGAGCAGCACCGCGAGCCCGATGCCACCGCCGACGAGCAGCAGGACCACCGTGACGACGGCCATGATCATGCGTCGGCGGAACCGTCCGTAGTTCGCGGTGATGACCGTCGATCCACCCGACGAAATGCTCTCCACCCCCCAGAAGGGGGCTCTTCGCCCCTCGGAACGAGACCTGGCCCGACCGGATCGACCCCCGTGGGCCACACTACGTTCGTGCAGTTCGACGTGACGGTAGAAATCCCGAAGGGCCAGCGGAACAAGTACGAGCTGGACCATGAGACCGGACGCATCCGCTTGGACCGGATGCTGTTCACCTCCACCCGCTATCCGGCGGACTACGGCTACATCGAGAACACCCTGGGGCAGGACGGCGATCCGCTGGACGCCCTGGTGATCCTCGAGGAGCCGACGTTCCCGGGGTGCCTGGTGACCTGCCGGGCCATCGGCATGTTCCGCATGACCGACGAGGCAGGTGGGGACGACAAGGTCCTCTGCGTGCCGGCGACGGACCCGCGGGTGGCCCACCTCAAGGAGATCCACGACGTGTCGGAGTTCGACCGTCTGGAGATCCAGCACTTCTTCGAGACCTACAAGGACCTGGAGCCGGGCAAGTCGGTCGAGGGCGCCGAGTGGGTCGGGCGCGAGGAGGCCGAGGCCGAGATCACGGCCTCGATCCAGCGGGCCAAGGACAACTCCACGCACCACTGAGCCCGGTACCCGGCCCTTCGGTCCGGGCGCCGAGCGCACCGACGGCGGCACACCCCACGGGGGCGTGCCGCCGTCAGCCGTACCCGCGGGAACAGCTGGGGCCGGCCAGCACGGCTCGACCCGGCGCGCGATTCCGGCCGGTCGCCGCTCGGCCCCGGAGACGACGCAGCGGGCCCGTTCTGGTGGACGGGCCCGCTGCGTCTGGGAGAGCCGCCTGTCGGAATCGAACCGACGACCTTCTCATTACGAGTGAGATGCTCTACCGACTGAGCTAAGGCGGCGAACTGCCCGCACAGCCTACGACACGTCGCCCGCGGTGCTGCGTGGCCCTCCTGCAGGGGCCCGCCGCGAGCTCGCGAGCGGTGGGGGGCAGGAGGGCCCTTCTTCAGGCGGGCAGCCGAAGCGCGACCGTGAGCGCCTCCAGCGCCACCTGCGGCTTCACGTTCTGCTCCAGCGCGCGGCGGCAGGCGAGGATCGCGTCGATGCGGCGCAGCGCCCCCTCGGCGCCGATCCGGCGGGCCAGCTCCTCGGCGTCGGCGCGCCGGTCGGGGTGGTTGAGCTGCGGGACGTCGGCCCCGACCGCGTGCAGGACGAGCGCGTCGCGGTACAGCCCGGCCAGGTCGACCAGCGCCCGGTCCAGCGAGTCGCGACCGAGCCGGGTGGCCCGCGACTTCTGCCGCTTCTCCAGCTCCTTGAGCTGCCCGGCGCCCCGGCTGGCGGCAGCGATGCCCGGCCCCCGGGCGCCGACGCCCAGGCTGTTCTTGACCGCCTCGGTCTCGGCGCCGTCCAGGGCGGCGGAGGCCTGGTCGGCCTCCTCCTTGGCCGAGCCGACCAGGTCGTCCGCGGCGTCGAGGCAGGCGGCCAGCGACACCAGCCGCAGCGGGACGTCGAGCACCGCCTTGCGGGCCATCCGCGCGTCCTCGTCGCGGGCCAGCCGGTGGGCGCGGCCGACGTGCCCTCCGGAGGCGGCGGCCGACCAGGAGGCCAGCGCGGGGTCGATCCCGTCGCGGCTCACCAGCACCTCGGCGACCGCCTCGGCCGGCGGCGTGCGCAGCGCCACCACGCGGCAGCGGGAGCGGATGGTGACCGGCACGTCCTCGGGGTGCAGGCTCGGGGCGCAGAGCAGGAAGACCGTCCGCGGCGGCGGCTCCTCCAGCATCTTGAGGACGGTGTTGGACGCCTGCTCGGTCATCCGGTCGGCGTCCTCGACGACGACCACCTGCCAGCGGCCCTGCGACGGCGCCCGGCCGGCGATGCGGACCAGCTCCCGGACCTCGGCGACACCGATGGACAGGCCCTCCGGCACGACGGTCTGCACGTCGGCGTGGGTGCCGGCCAGCACCGTCCGGCAGGCGTGGCAGGTGCCGTCACCGCCCGCCGGGCACTGCAGGGCGGCCGCGAAGGCACGGGCGGCCACCGATCGACCGGAGCCTGGGGGGCCGGTGAAGAGCCAGGCGTGCGTCATCGCCGTGGGGTCCGCGATCGCGCCCCTCAGCTCCGCCACGACGGCCGGCTGGCCGACCAGCTGGGTCCACACACCCTCGCTGGGTGCCGTCACCGGGGCGCTCATGGGTGCAGCTGGGGGGTGGTGCCGGTCTGGGCGTGCGGGTGGTGGGTGGTCGTGGCCAGCTCCTCGTCGCTCCGGCGGGCACGCCCGCCGCTGTGCCCGGCGGCGGGCTGCGCCAGGGTCTGCAGCGGCAGCCCGGACAGCAGCTCGGCCACGCGCACCCGGATGGCGGCGGCGATCTCGTCGGGGCTGCGGCGCGCATCCAGCACCAGGTAGCGGTCCGGGTCGGACTCGGCCAGCGCCCGGAACGTCTGGCGCACCCGCTGGTGGAAGTCCAGGGACTCCGACTCGAGCCGGTCGGCGGCCGCCCGCCCGCGCGCCCGCGCCAGACCGACCTCCGGGGGGAGGTCGAGCAGCACCGTCAGGTCCGGCTGGAGGCCTTCGGTGGCCCAGCGCGAGAGCATGCGGACGTCCTCGAGCGGGATCGTCCGGCCCGCCCCCTGGTAGGCCAGCGAGCTGTCGACGAACCGGTCGGTGATGACGACCTCGCCGGCGTCCAGCGCCGGCCGCAGCACGTCGTGCACGTGCTGGGCGCGGTCGGCGGCGTAGAGCAGCGCCTCCGACCGGGAGGCGATCCCGGCGTGCGCCCGGTCGAGCACGATCGCACGGATGCCGGCCCCGGAGGGGGTAGCGCCCGGCTCGAACGTCGCGCGCGCGACCAGCCCCTCGTCGGTGAGCCACTCCTGCAGCCGGCGGACCTGGGTGGACTTGCCGGCGCCCTCACCGCCCTCGAAGGCGATGAGGACCCCGCCCTTCGCGAGCCGGCGACGGGCGGTGGTGTCCCGCCGCACCGCGGTGAGCACGTCGGCCAGCAGCGGGACCGGCCGCCCGTCGTCCATCTGCCGGTAGGCGAGCACGCCGACGCCGATGGCCAGCAACCCGGCCACGAACAGCATCAGCCGCTCGCCGGTGACCGTCAGGGAGAAGACACCGAGGTCCAGGGTGTGCCGGCGCAGCGCACCCACGGCGAACGGCACCACGGCCAGGGAGAGGATCAGCGCCGCCCGCACCAGCGACTGGACCAGCGCGAAGGTGCGCCCGCGGATCGAGTCCTCGATCTCGGTGCCGAGCAGGGTGAAGCCGGCCAGGTAGGCGATCCCTGCGAAGAAGCCCATGGCCACGATCAGCAGGAGCGCGATCCACAGCGTGAAGGTCCAGGCCAGCAGCAGGAGCGCGGTGCCGGCGCCGACGATGGCCACCCCGAAGAGCCGCTCGCGCGACAGGTCGCGCGCCACGCTGGGCCCCGCGCCGATGCCGATGCCCAGCCCGATGAAGACCGCACCGAAGAGCAGTCCGTAGGCGGCACCGCCGCCACCCACGGAGGCGGCGAACGCCTGCGCGGTGGCGATGACGACGCCGGCCGCGACGAACGCGCCCGTG
This sequence comes from Blastococcus saxobsidens, assembly GCF_002938435.1. Taxonomy (GTDB): domain Bacteria; phylum Actinomycetota; class Actinomycetes; order Mycobacteriales; family Geodermatophilaceae; genus Blastococcus; species Blastococcus saxobsidens. The sequence continues at coordinate 97,990 of NZ_POQT01000001.1, read as the reverse complement.
ATGCCGACGACCAGCCCACGGACCAGCGCGGTGTGCCCGGCGAAGGAGAAGCCGTCCCGCAGCGAACGGAGGAAGCTCTCCTGCTTGACGGCGGCCCCGGCCGCCCGCCGCCCGCTGATCGAGGGCAGCCGCCAGATCACGGCGGCGGCGACCAGGAAGGTGAGCGCGTTGAGGTAGAGCGCGAGGTCCGCCTGGTCGACCGAGGGCAGCAGCTCGCCGTCGCCGTTGAGGGCGTTCAGCAGGGCGAAGACGACGGCCGCCAGCACGGGGGTGAAGCCGTAGGTCGTCACCAGGGACAGCTGGTTGGCCGGCTCCAGCTGGTCCTTGCGCAGCATGTTCGGCACCGCGGCGTCCTTGGCCGGGATCCAGAACAGGCTGAGCGCCTCGATCAGGAACTGCGCGATGAACAGCCAGATCAGCTCGCCGACGATCGGGATCGAGGCGAAGAGGCCGAAGCGGAGGATGTCGGTGACGACCATCGTCTTGCGCCGGTCGAACCGGTCGGCGAAGGCGCCGGCCAGCGGGCCGAGCAGGATGGCCGGCAGCAGCCGGAAGGCCAGCACGCCACCGAGCGCGAAGTTGGCCGCATAGCCGTCGACCAGCGAGTACGCGGTGAACGTGATGGCCAGCAGGCCCAGCCAGTCACCGAAGCTCGACAGCGCCGTCGACAGCCACAGCTTCCGGAAGTCCCGGATCCGGAGGACGGCGCGGATCTTGGCCGCCAGGCCCACGGCGCCCGGCCCGCCCGCGTGCTCCGCGTCGTCCGGCCCACCGGGGGCCAGCTCGCCCAGCGGCACAACGGCGTCGGGCGCTACGGGCGTCCCGGCCGGCGGCAGGCCGTCCCCCTGGGCACCCGGACCCACCACCGGGGCAGCCGCCGCCGACTCGTCGGACGGGGGTACCGGGGGCGTCGGGTCGGCCGGAATGACGGGCTCCCAAGGTCGATGGGCACCGGGACGGAGCGGGCCCCGGCGGGGGTCACGGTACCGGTCCGCCGTGACGATTTCGGCCCCTTGCCGCTCCGGCGGGGTGAACGGCTACCTGGCGTTCCGGTGCCCGCCACCCCCGGCACTAGGCTGACGGCGGTGACCGGGACAGAGGACACGACGCACCCCGCCGCGGCCGGCTCGTGGCATCCCGGCACCTACCTGCGCTACGCCGGTGAGCGCGCCCGGCCGTTCGTCGAACTGCTCGCGCGGGTGGACGCGCCCTCCCCACACACCGTGGTCGACCTCGGCTGCGGCGAGGGCAGCCTCACCGCGTCGCTGGCGCAGCGCTGGCCGGCCGCCCGCGTCACCGGCGTCGACTCCTCCCCCGAGATGCTCGCCGCCGCGTCGGTGGTGCCCGGCCGGGTCGGCTTCGAGCTGGGCGACGTGCGCGAGTGGGCCCCTGCCGAGCCGGTCGACGTCGTCGTCAGCAATGCGGTCCTGCACTGGGTGCCCGACCATCCGCAGTTGCTGACCCGCTGGGCGGCGGCCGTACCGCCGGGTGGATGGCTGGCGGTGCAGGTGCCGGGCAACTTCCGTGCGCCCACCCACGCCCTGCTCGCCGAGCTGTGCCGCTCTCCCGGGTGGGCCGACCGGCTGGCCGGGGCGGCACCGCGTCCCGACACCGTGCTGGAGCCGGCCGGCTACGCCGACGTCCTGACCGGCGCCGGGCTGGTGCCCGACGTCTGGGAGACCACTTACCTCCACGTCCTGCAGGGGGAGGATCCGGTGCTCGGCTGGGTGCGGTCGACGGCCCTGCGGCCGGTGCTCGGCCTGCTCGACGACGCCGACGCCAGACGCTTCACCGAGGCGTACGCCGCCGCGCTGCGGACTGCCTACCCCCGCCGCGCCGACGGCACGACCGTGCTGCCCTTCCGGCGGGTCTTCGCCGTCGGCCACCGCCCGTCCTGATCCCGGAGGTCCTGCGCTCACCGGTCTGCACCACGTCCAGGTCGCCTGCCCCGCGGGGAGCGAGGACGCACTGCGCGCCTCCTGCGCCGGGGTCCTCGGGATGACGGAGGTGGAGAGGCCACCGGTGCATACCCCCGCGGCGGCACCCGGTCGAGCGAGACCCGCGCTCCCCCGGCCACCGGAGGCGCTACGTCGTCGACCCCCTGGGCAACCGGCTGGAGGCGCTCGAGCCGATCGGCGACGGGTGGGCGACGGGTGGGCGACGGACCACGTGCGAGGCTGCGCAGCTCCGGTACCGGGGAGTGCGCTCCGGCGGGCGGCACGCCCGGACGAGGTCGGGACGGGGCGGACGCCGGCACGACCGGGATCTGCGGCCCGGGAGGCGCGCCATGCGTTCGGCGCAGGTGACCGGTGGCCGGTTCTTCGTGGCTCGCTGGACGGACAGGCCGGGCCGTACGCCTCTTCCCGGCGGGATCGGCAACTCCTAGCGTCCGACCATGGCCGGGAAGCCACTGAGGTGCCGATTCGGGTTCCACTCCTATGTCCAGCGACACCCGGACGGAGAGCGACCTGCGGAACCGGACGACAAGATGTGCCGGCGGTGCGGCAAGCGCACGGGCACCCCGTTCGGCAACGCGCCATGGGTCCTGCCCGGGTGACGTCCCCGGCGATGGTGGTGGTGGAGGCGCCGGCGACCTCCGACACGACCCACTGACGCCGGAGCCGCCGCACCGGCGGGCGGCGACCGCTCAGCGCGAGGTGAGCCGGTAGGCGTGCGTCCGGTAGGGCAGCTCGAGCTCGGCCCGGCCCCGGGTGTCGGGGTGGCCGGCCAGCAGGTCGCGGATCGAGGACAGGAACGCCTCCCGGCCGGCGTCGTCCATGACCGCCACGTAGCTGCGGGTCGCGATGGCCCCGACGACGTCCTCGGGCGCCAGCCGCTGGACCACCTGCGACTCGACGACCCCCACCTCCGCGTCCAGCTCCGCGGCGAGCCGGTCGACGAGGCCCAGGTCGGCTCCGTGCCCGCGCACCACGAGGTCCGGCAGCTCCTCCAGGGCGGCGACCCATGGCACGCGGTCGTCCCGGGTGTTCCAGATCAGCCCGAGGACGCCGCCGGGGCGGAGCACGCGCCGGATCTCCCGGGCGGCCGGCGCCGGGTCGAACCAGTGGGCGGCCTGCCCGGCGACGACGGCGTCGATCGAGCCGTCGTCGGCCGGGATCGACTCAGCGGTCCCGACGGCGGTGCGGACCGAGGGCAGGCGGACGCCGAGCTCGGCGAGCATCCCCGCGGAGGGGTCGACGGCGCGGACGCGGTGGCCCAGGCCGAGCACGACCTCGGTCAGCAGCCCGGTGCCGGCGCCGACGTCCAGCACGTCCAGCGGCCCGTCGCGGCCGAGCAGGAACTCGACGGCGTCGGTGGGGTAGCTCGGCCGCAGCGTCGCATAACTCGCCGCGACGGCGCCGAAGGAGCGCGCCCGGGCGTGCAGCGCGTCCTCGGGGCCGGCCATCAGCCGGCCGTGACCGGGGCGGTGGCCGCCTTCGCCGTCGTCTTCTTCGCCGTCGTCTTCTTCGCCGTCGTCTTCTTCGCCGTCGTCTTCTTCGCCGTCGTCTTCTTCGCCGTCGTCTTCTTCGCCGTCGCCTTCTTCTTCGACGGCCCGGCAGCACGGCGGTCGGCCAGCAGCTCCGCCGCCCGCTCGATCGTGATCGACTCGACGTCGTCGCCCTTGCGCAGGCTGGCGTTGGTCTCGCCGTCGGTCACGTAGGGGCCGAAACGCCCCTCGCGCACGGTGACCACGCCCTGGGTGACCGGATCGGGGCCGAGCTCCTTGAGCGGAGCCTTGGCTGCGGCCCGGCCGCGCTGCTTGGGCTGGGCGAAGATCGCCAGCGCCTCGTCGAGGGTGACGGTGAACAGCCGGTCCTCGCTCTCCAGGGAGCGCGAGTCGGTGCCCTTCTTCAGGTAGGCCCCGTACCGGCCGTTGAGCGCCTGGATCTCCTCGCCCTCCGGCGTCGTCCCCACCGCGCGCGGCAGCGTGAGCAGCTTCAGCGCGTCCTCGAAGGTGACCGTCTCCGGCGACATCGAGGAGAACAGGCTCGCCGTCCGGGGGGCGTCCTTGCTGCCCTCGGGGACGACCGTGGTGACGTAGGGGCCGTAGCGGCCGGCCTTGACCACGACCGGGTGGCCGGACTCCGGGTCGGTGCCCAGCTCGCGGTCGCTCGACGGCGCGGCCAGCAGCTCGCGCACCTTCTCGGTGGTCAGCTCGTCGGGCGCGAGGTCCTCCGGGATGCTGACCCGCGCACCGTCCTCGCTGTCGACCTGCAGGTAGGGGCCGTAGCGGCCGACCCGGACGACGACCGGGCGGCCCGCTTCGTCGGTGGCGCGCAGCGGGATGGAGTTGATCCCGCGGGCGTCGATCTCCTCCAGCCGCTGGCCGATCACGTGCTTGAGGCCGCCGGACTGCGCGATCGCGCCGGCGTGCCGGCCCTCGCCGCCGAAGTAGAACTCGGTCAGCCAGGTGACCCGCTGCAGGCTGCCGCCGGCGATCTCGTCGAGCTCCTCCTCCAGCGAGGCGGTGAAGTCGTAGTCCACCAGCTGGGTGAAGTACTGCTCCAGCAGGTTGACCACGGCGAACGCGACGAACGACGGGACGAGGGCGTTGCCCTTCTTCCAGACGTACCCGCGGTCCTGGATGGTCTGCATGATCGACGCGAAGGTCGACGGCCGGCCGATGCCCAGCTCCTCCAGCCGGGCGACGAGGCTCGGCTCGGTGTAGCGGGACGGCGGCTGGGTGGTGTGCCCCTTGGCGTCCAGCGACCGGGTGTCCAGCTGCTGGCCGCGCTCGAGGCGGGGCAGCCGACGCTCGGCGTCGTCGCTGCCGTGGTCCTCGTCGCCGTCCTTCGTCGCACCCTCGTCGCGGGATTCGACGTAGGCGCGCAGGAAGCCGGGGAAGGTGATGGTGCGGCCCGACGCGGTGAACTCCACCGCCTCGTCGGTGGTGCTGCGGCCCGCGAGCCGGACGCTCACGGTCTGCCCGACGGCGTCGGCCATCTGGGAGGCGACGGTGCGCTGCCAGATGAGCTCGTAGAGCCGGAACTCGTCCCGGGCCAGCCCGGCCGCGAGCTGGCCCGGGGTCCGGAAGCTGTCACCGGCGGGACGGATCGCCTCGTGCGCCTCCTGCGCGCCCTTGGCCTTCTTCGCGTAGCGGCGGGCCTCCGCCGGGACGTAGGCGTCGCCGTAGAGCTCGCGCGCCTGCTGCCGGGCGGCGTTGATCGCCTCCTGCGACAGGTTCGTCGAGTCGGTCCGCATGTAGGTGATGTGGCCGTTCTCGTACAGCCGCTGGGCCACCCGCATGGTCTGCGCGGAGGACCAGCCGAGCTTGCGACCGGCCTCCATCTGCAGCGTGGAGGTGGTGAACGGGGCGTACGGACGACGGCGGTAGGGCTTCTCGTCGACGCGGCTGACCGTCATCTGACGGCCCTCGAGCCGGGCGGCCAGGCCGCGGGCGCCGGCCTCGTCGAGGTGGACGACGTCGCCGCTGACGCTGCCGGTGGCCGCGTCGAAGTCCTTGCCCGTCGCGACCCGGCTGTCGTCGACGCCGACCAGCTTGGCGCGGACGGTGGTGGGCTCGCCCTCGTCGGCGCCGGCGGCCTTGCCGGGGACGGCGAAGGTGCCCTCGAGCGACCAGTAGTCGGCGGCGTGGAAGGCCATCCGCTCCCGCTCGCGCTCGACGACGATCCGGGTGGCCACCGACTGCACGCGGCCGGCCGAGAGCTTCGGCAGGACCTTCTTCCAGAGGACCGGGCTGACCTCGTAGCCGTAGAGGCGGTCGAGGATGCGCCGGGTCTCCTGGGCGTCGACCAGGGCGGTGTCCAGCTCGCGGGGATTGGCGACGGCGCGGGCGATCGCCTCGGGGGTGATCTCGTGGAAGACCATCCGGCGGACCGGGACGCGCGGCTTGAGCGTGTCGATGAGGTGCCAGGCGATGGCCTCGCCCTCGCGGTCCTCATCCGTGGCCAGGAAGATCTCGCTGGCGTTCTTGACCAGCTGCTTGAGCCGGGTCACCTGCTGCTTGCGGTCCGGGCTGACGACGTAGAGCGGCTCGAAGGAGTTGTCGACGTCGACGCCGAGCCGGGCCCACGCCGCACCCTTGTGCTCGGCCGGGACGTCGGCGGCGTTGCGCGGCAGGTCGCGGATGTGCCCGACGCTGGCCTCGACGACGTAGCCGCTGCCGAGGTAGCCGGCGATCTTGTTCGCCTTGGTCGGCGACTCGACGATGACCAGCGGCCGTCCGCCGGGCGCGGCCGAGCCCCGGCGGGCGGGCTTCTTCGCCGCCCCGTCGGTCGTCGGGTCGCTGTCGGCTGCGGGCTGCGTGGTCTTCGTGGGCACGGGACTCCTGTCGGTGGTGCTGAGGTGGTGCAGGCGCGGCGTACCTGGCCGCACCGGGAAACCCTGGTGCGTCGGCCCCGTGGGCCGGGACCGGGTGGGCGCCACCGCGGAACGCCCCTCGGCGCGCCACGGTAAGCCACCCCGGCGCCGGGGCGCCGGGCGCGACCCTCCGTGGGCGCGCCGTCACCCCGACCAACGCGGATGCTGCGGCCGTGTTCCCAGGGAGGGAAGAGGACGTACCGCGAAGGGGGCAGTCAGCATGCCCCGGCGCGCTGACCTGGGCCCTCACCCGTCCACAGCCGAGCCGTCCGTCCACAGCCGCCCGCGCGGCGGACCACCGGCCGGCCCGCCACCGCAGGATCGCCGACGTGCGGAGATCAGGGAGCGCTGGCGGTGAGCGGAGCGTCGTCGGGAGAGGTCGCCATCTCGCCCACCACCACGGACCGGCGCTTGGACACCACCACGGCCACCACCACGATGGCCACGGCGGCCAGCGCGATGCCCAGGCGCAGGCCGGTGTCGGCGTCCTCCCCCACCGACAGCCCGACGACGGCGGGCGCGATCAGCAGCGCGACCAGGTTCATCACCTTGATCAGCGGGTTGATCGCCGGCCCGGCGGTGTCCTTGAACGGGTCGCCCACCGTGTCGCCGATGACCGTCGCCGCGTGGGCCTCGCTGCCCTTGCCGCCGTACGCGCCGTCCTCCACCATCTTCTTGGCGTTGTCCCACGCGCCGCCGGAGTTGGCGAGGAAGACGGCCATGAGCGTGCCCGCCGCGATGGCGCCCACGAGGTAGGCGGCCAGCGGGCCGATGCCGAGCCCGAAGCCGACGGCGACCGGGGCGAGCACGGCGAGCAGGCCGGGCGTCGCGAGTTCGCGCAGCGAGTCCTTGGTGCAGATGTCCACGACGGCGCCGTAGTCCGGTCGCTCGGTGAAGGTCATGATCCCGGGGTGCCGGCGGAACTGCTCGCGCACCTCGAACACCACCCGGCCGGCCGCGCGGGACACGGCGCTGATGGCCAGCCCGGAGAAGAGGAAGACCACCGCGGCCCCGAGCACCGCGCCGACGACGTTGTTCGGGTTCACCAGGCTGAACGCATCGCCCAGCGAGGTGCCCGCCTCCTCGAGGGCGACGAGCACCTGGGCGTTGTAGCTGCCGAAGAGCGCCGTCGCGGCCAGGACCGCGGTGGCGATCGCGATGCCCTTGGTGATCGCCTTGGTGGTGTTGCCGACGGCGTCCAGGTCGGTGAGCACCTGGGCGCCGGCCTCGTCGATGTCGCCGGACATCTCCGCGATGCCCTGGGCGTTGTCGCTGACCGGGCCGAAGGTGTCCATCGAGACGATGACCCCGGCCGTCGTGAGCAGGCCGCAGCCGGCCAGCGCGACGGCGTACAGCGCAGCCCCGCCACCGATGAGGAAGGCGCCGTAGACTGCGCCGCCGATGAGCAGCGCCGCGTACACCGCCGACTCCAGCCCCAGCGAGATCCCCGAGAGGATCACCGTCGCCGGGCCGGTCAGCGAACTGCGCCCGACGTCCTTGACCGGCTTGCGGCTGGTCTCGGTGAAGTAGCCGGTGAGTTGCTGGATGGCCGCGGCGAGCACCACGCCGATCAGCACCGCGACGAAGCCGAGCACCTGGGGGCTGACCGGCAGGTCCTCCACGTCGCCCACGCCCGGCAGCAGGGTGAAGGAGGCGACCGCCACCAGCAGCAGCGAGACGACGGCGGAGACGAAGAACCCGCGGTTGATCGGGGCCAGCCCGGTGGTGTCCCGCGCCCCCGGGCGGGTGGCCAGGATGCCGACCACCGAGGCGATCACCCCGACCGCGGCCACCACCAGGGGGAACACCATGCCCACCGAGCCGAAGAAGACCTGGCCGAGGATGAGCGCGGCGACGAGGGTGACGGCGTAGGACTCGAAGAGGTCGGCCGCCATGCCCGCGCAGTCGCCGACGTTGTCCCCCACGTTGTCGGCGATGGTCGCGGCGTTGCGGGGGTCGTCCTCGGGGATGCCGGCCTCCACCTTGCCGACCAGGTCGGCGCCGACGTCGGCCGCCTTGGTGAAGATGCCGCCGCCGACACGCATGAACATGGCCAGCAGGGCGCCGCCGAAGCCGAAGCCCTCCAGCACCACCGGCGCGGTCTCGTCGAACAGCAGCAGCGCCAGGGCCGCTCCGAACAGGCCCAGCCCGACGGTGATCATCCCGCAGACGCCGCCGGTCCGGTACGCGATCCGGAAGGCCGGCTGGTACCCGCCGCCCCGCGCCGCCGCGGCCATCCGGACGTTGCCGCGGGTGGCCAGCGTCATGCCGATGAACCCGACGAGCGCGGAGAACGTCCCCCCGACGAGGAAGAACAGCGCGCGACCGATGCGGGTCCCCCAGCCGCCATCGGCGACCGGGAGGATCAGCAGGACCACGAACACGATCACGGCGAAGACGGCGAGGGTGCGGAACTGCCGCCGGAGGTAGGCGGCCGCCCCCTCCTGGATCGCCCGGGCGATCTCCCGCATCTTCTCGGTGCCCTGGTCCGCTGCCGTGACGGCCCGTACCAGATAACCGGCGAAGACCAGAGCGGCCAGCGAGATGACGAGGATGACGGCGACCAGCGCCATCTCCCCACCGGACAGGGAGCTGTCGGGCATGGATCCTCCAGGCGTCGGCCGCCCGGGAGGCGCCGTGCTCCCCGGTGCGGCGGAGGTCGGCGTTCCCGCGCCGGCCAGGTCGACCGGCTCGGGAACGGAGCGAAGTGTAAGGGAGATCACACTTTCGGCAACCGTTTCCGGCTCTCCCTTCGCCGGTCCCCGCGGCCGGAGCCCCGGCCGCGCAGCGGCGGCTTGCCGGCAGGTGTGACAGTGGGGAGGTGACGGAGCGTGCGACGTCACCCAGAGAGGCAGCACCCGTGGACACGCGGACGACGAGCGCCAGCGAGGAGGATGCGTGACCACGCTCCACCAGGTCCTGTCGGCTCCCCCTCCCGGCACGGACGACCGGTCCGCGGGTGGCAGCGGCGGGTCGCCGGGAGGCCCCCGTCCCGTCGGCGCGGTCCCGCCCGGGGGCGAGCTGCTGGACGAGCTGCTCGCCGGCACGGCGGAGGACGAGCAACCGGTCACGCACGTGCACCACCTGCCGGTGCGGGACAGCCGGACCTCGGCCTGGCCGGAGTGGGTCGAGCCGGGCCTGCGCGAGCGGCTGGTCACCCGCGGGGTCCACGCCCCGTGGCAGCACCAGGTGGCCGCGGCGCAGCTGGCCCGCGAGGGCAGGCACGTGGTGGTGGCCACCGGCACCGCCTCGGGGAAGTCGCTGGCCTACCAGCTGCCCGCGCTCACCAAGCTGGCCGAGGACCCGCGCGCCTGCGTCCTGTACCTGGCACCGACCAAGGCGCTGGCCCGCGACCAGCTGGCCTCGGTGGCCGAGCTGGCCGATCCGTCGGTGCGGCCGGCGGCCTACGACGGCGACACCCCGGCCGAGGAGCGCGACTGGGTCCGCCGGCACTCCCGCTGGATCGTCACCAACCCCGACATGCTGCACCGCGGGATCCTGCCGGCCCACCAGCGCTGGTCGAGCACGCTGCGCCGGGTGGCCTACGTGGTCATCGACGAGTGCCACGCCTACCGAGGGGTGTTCGGCTCGCACGTCGGCCACGTGCTGCGCCGGCTGCGGCGGATCTGCCGCCGCTACGGCGCCGAGCCGGTCTTCGTCCTCGCCTCGGCCACCGTCGCCGATCCCGCCGCAGCCGCCGCCCGGCTGGTCGGCGAGGACGTGGTCGCGGTGACCGACGACGGTTCGCCGCGCCCCGGCGCCACCTTCGCGCTGTGGGAGCCGCCGCTGACCGAGCGGACCGGCGAGCACGGGGCACCGCTGCGCCGCTCGGCCGCGGCGGACGCGGCCGGGCTGCTCGCCGACCTGGTGGAGCGGGGCGCGCGGACGCTGGCGTTCGTCCGGTCCCGCCGCAGCGCGGAGTCGGTGGCCGAGCAGGCCCGCCGGATCCTCGGCGAGCGCGGCCGCACCGACCTGGTGGGCCGGGTGGACTCCTACCGCGGCGGCTACCTCCCCGAGGAGCGCCGCGAGCTGGAGCGCGCCCTGTCCTCGGGCGACCTGCTCGGGGTCGCCACCACCAACGCCCTCGAGCTGGGCATCGACATCGCGGGCCTGGACGCCGTCGTGCTGGCCGGCTATCCGGGCACTCTCGCGTCGCTCTGGCAGCAGGCGGGCCGGGCCGGCCGGGCGCAGCGGGAGTCGCTGGTGGTCTTCGTGGCCCGCGACGACCCGCTGGACCACTACCTCGCCCACCACCCCAAGGCGGTCTTCGGCCGGCCGATCGAGGCCACCGTCACCGACCCGGCCAACCCCTACGTGCTGGGCCCCCAGCTGTGCTGCGCCGCGGCCGAGCTGCCGCTGGCACATGCGGACCTCGCCGACTTCGGCGGGCCGGTCGCCGAGGCGCAGATCGAGGAACTGGTCGCCGACGGCCAGCTCCGTCGGCGGCCGACCGGCTGGTACTGGGCCGGGCGCGGGCGGCCGGACGTCGACATCCGCGGCAGCGGCGGTGAACCGGTGGCGATCATCGAGGCGGCGACCGGCCGGCTGCTCGGCACCGTCGACGGCGGGGCCGCGCACGCCACCGTGCACGAGGGTGCGCTGTACGTGCACCGCGGTGACACCTTCGTCGTCGACGAGTTCGACGTCGAGGACGCCTGCGCGGTGGTGCACCCGGAGAACCCGGACTGGACGACCGTCGCCCGCGACGTCACCGACCTGTCGATCGTCTCGATCGAGCAGACCCGTTCCCTGGGCGCGGTCACCGCGCACACCGGCGTGGTCGACGTGACCAACCAGGTGGTGGCCTACCAGCGGCGCCGGCAGGGCACCGGCGAGGTCCTGGCCGAGTTCCCGCTGGACCTCCCCCCGCGGCAGCTGCGCACCAAGGCCGTGTGGTTGACGCTGGACCACCGCGCGGTCGAGCGGGCCGACGTCGACGACGCCGCCCTGCCCGGGTCGCTGCACGCCGCCGAGCACGCGGCGATCGGCATCCTGCCGCTGCTGGCGACCTGCGACCGCTGGGACCTCGGCGGGCTGTCCACCGCCGTGCACCCGGACACCGGGACCGCGGCGATCTTCGTCTACGACGGCCACCCCGGCGGCGCGGGCTTCAGCGAGCGCGGCTACGCGGCGCTGCGCCGGTGGCTGCAGGCCACCCGGGCGACCGTGGCCAGCTGCGAGTGCGAGAGCGGTTGCCCATCGTGCGTGCAGTCGCCCAAGTGCGGCAACGGCAACGACCCGCTGGACAAGGCCGGCGCGGTGCGGGTGCTCGACGTGGTCCTGGACGAGCTGGCCGCGCGCGACGACGCGAGCTCCACGGACGACGAGCTGGGCGGCGACGACCCCGAGGCGGGCGTCGCGGTCGAGGAGGACCCGCCGTCGTCGCGCGACCAGCTGCCGGACGCACCGGTCGCCGCCCCCCGGCGGACCGCCGACCCGCAGCGGGTCCGGGAGCCCGAGCCCGAGCCGGCGGCCACCGCCGAGGAGCAGGACGACCTGGTCTTCTGACCGGACGGCGGCTCAGGGCGGTACCGGACCCGCGCGGGCCCGGCCCACCGCCTCGTGCACGCCCAGCCCGAGCCGGGCGGCGACGCGGACCTCCACGTCCACGACCGCGCCGGACCCGATGTGGCAGCCGGTCAGCTCGGCGCCGTTCGCCTCCGCCACCTCCGCCGCCGCGGCACATGCCGTCGGGTCCCCGGCCACGGCCCGGCCGGCGGCCGCCAGCGCGGACAGGTCGGCCGCAGCCGCGGCCCGGTGCCGGGCGACGACCGCCGCTCCCACCAGGACCGCGGCCGCGGCCACGACCGCCAGGACGCCCGCCAGGAGCAGCACCCAGACGGTGGCCGACCCGCGCTCCCGCGAGCCCCTTCCGGCGCTCACCCGGCCGGCCCGGCGCCGGGTTCGCGCTGCCCCACCGCCTCGGCGGAGACGGTCACCCGCCACGGCAGCGGCCCCAGCGGGGCGACCTCGACGGTGACCACCACCCGCACCTCGGCGTCGGTCGTCGTCATGGCCGTGCGGGCGCCGTCGGGCGCGGCGGCCGCGGCCCAGCCCGCCACCGTCGCGGCGTCCTCGCCCCGGGCCGCGGCGCGGGCCCCCTCCCGGGCGGCGTCCACGCACCGCAGCTGGGCGCCCACCACCGTCACCGCCGCGACCGCACCCACGAGCACCAGCAGCAGCACCGGCAGGACGACGGCGGTCTCGGCGGTGACCATGCCCGCTTCTCCCCGCTCCCGCCGGACCGGTCGCGCCACGGCTCAGGACAGGGTCGCGAGCGCAGCGTCGACGAGCTCGGTGAGCCCGGTGACGATCGAGTCACCGCTGACCACGCGGTAGAGCACGGCCGCGAAGGCGCACGCCGCCACGGTGCCGACGGCGTACTCGGCGGTGCTCATCCCCGCCTCGGCGGTGGCCGTCAGCCGCGCCCAGCGGCGGCCGAGCCGGGTGCCGCCGACCCTCCCGGGACGGTCGGGATGGGGCGTGGGGCTCTCGATGTCCTGCTCTGCTTCGTCCACGGGTCCTCCTCGGTCGGGGCCCCGGCGGGGCCGACCCCCTGAGCCTCGGGCGACGGGCGCGCCGGTTCGAGAGCCCCGGGGCATCTGTGGAGAGGGCCCGCGACTGTGGACCGGGCTCACCGGAACACCTCCCCGGCGATGCCGAGGACGAGCGGCACGACGCCCAGGCACACGAACGCGGGCAGGAAGCACAACCCCAGCGGCGCCAGCACCCACACCCCCGCCCGCTGCACCGCCGCCTGGGCCTCGGACCGGGCCGACGACCGCAGCTCCTGGGCCAGCGCGCGCAGGGCCGGCACCGCTGCCGCACCCGATTCCCCGGCCCGCACCAGCACCCGCCCGAGAGCGGCCAGGGGTGCGGGCACGTCGGCCCAGGCCTGCCGGTCCTCGGCACCCAGGCGGGAGAGTGCGGCGATCCTGCGCAGCTGCGCGCCGAGCGGATCAGGGGCGGCCCCGCCCACCGCCGCCAGTGCGGCGGTCACCGGCAGCCCCGCCGCGAGGCAGCCGGCGATCAGCTCGCAGGCCACCGGCAGCTCGCGCTCGAGCGCCGTCCGCACGGCCTCCCCGGGATCGGCCTCGGCGGCCCGGAGCAGCCACTGGCCGGTCACCGTGGTGACGACCGCCGCGCAGGCACCGGCCGCTCCGCCCACCAGCAACCCGGCCGCGAGTCCCGCGGCCCCGGCCAGGGCCCACCGCCGCCGAGCGCTGCTGACGGTGCCCGTCGCAGGGGTGGGTGCGGACCGGGGCGTCAGCAGCCCGGTCAGCCGCCGTGCCCGCATCCCGGCGAGGGCCGAGCCCGGCGCCCACAGCGCCAGCGCGGCGCCGATCAGCAGCACCGCCGGCCAGACCCCGGCCTTCATCGTGCGATCCGCCGGACGAGCCGGCCCGTCCACGCGATCCCCGCCACCTCCAGGGCCACGCCGCCGACCAGCAGCGCCTGCCCCGTCCCCGTCGTGGTCAGCACGCCCCACGGATCCGCCCCGGCCCCGCTGCCCAGGGCCAGCCCGAGCACCGGCAGCCCCGCCAGCAGCCGTGCGCTGGACCGCGGACCCGCGGTGGCCACCAGCAGCTCCCGCCGGCGCCGCAGGCGCGCGCGCAGGTCGTCCTCCACGGCGGAGACGACCGTCGCCAGCGAGCATCCGGTCCGGGCGCTCAGCGCCACCGCGGCCGACAGCCGGGCCAGTGCACCGGTCAGCCCGTCGGACTCGTCGTGCTCCCCGCCGCCCGGCTCGCGCTGCGGGGGCGACCCGCGTACGGCGCGCAGCAGGGCGGCGGCGCACTCCCGGTCCGGGCAGGCCTCGGCCACTCCTTCGGCCGCCTCACCCAGCAGCCGCCCGGCCCGCAGCTCTGCCGCCAGCGCCGCCAGGGACTCCGCCAGGACCGCCAACCGTGCTCCCTCCACCGCCTCGGCCCGCCGCGACCGCCACCCGCGGACCGCGAGCGCCGCGCAGGCGGCGGCCAGCGCCGCCACCAGCGGGGTGCTCAGGACCGAACCGATCCCGGCGGCGAGCACCGCGGCGGCCACCGGCAGCGGCACCGCCGGCCCCGTCCGGCTCCCGGCGACCGCCGGGGTGACCTGCCGCACCCGGTGCCGCAGCACCGCCCGCGCATCGGGCCACAGCAGCACCGCGCCCGCAGCCGAGAGCAGCGCGAGGGTCACGGGCCGGCCAGCCGCTCGCGCAGGGCGTCGCCCGCCGGGCAGGGCCCGCCGTCGGCCCGCCATCCCGGCTCGACCACCACGAGGTCGCCCCGCCGCCGCAGCACCCCGATCTCCTCCACCCGACGCCCCGCCGGCCCCCGCCGCAGGTGCACGACGACGTCCAGCGCGGCCGCGGTCTGGCTGTGCACCGCGGCCCGGCCGAGACCGGCTGCTACCCCGAGCGCCTCCAGCCGGGCCGGCACCTCGGCCGACCGGTTGGCGTGCAGGGTGCCGCAGCCGCCGTCGTGCCCGGTGTTCAGCGCCGCCAGCAGGTCGACCACCTCTGCGCCGCGCACCTCCCCGACCACGAGCCGGTCGGGCCGCATGCGCAGGGCCTGGCGCACCAGGTCGCGCAGCTCCACCGTGCCGGCGCCCTCGACGTTGGGCGGTCGGGTCAGCAGCCGGACGACGTGCGGGTGCCGCGGGGTGAGCTCCGGGGCGTCCTCGCACAGCAGCAGCCGCTCGCCGGTGTCCACCTCGCCGAGCAGCGCCGACAGCAGCGTCGTCTTCCCCGAGCCGGTACCGCCGGTGACGAGGAAGGCCAGCCGCCGGTCGATCACGGCGCGTACCAGCCCGCAGCTCTCGCCGGGCAGCGTGCCGGCCTCCGCCAGCTCGGCGAGCGTCTGCGCGCACCGCCGGAGCACCCGCAGCGACAGGCAGGTGCCGTCGCCCGACACCGGCGGCAGCACCGCGTGCAGCCGGATGCCGCCGGGCAGGCCGACGTCGACCCACGGGGAGGCGTCGTCGAGCCGCCGCCCTCCCGAACCGGCCAGCCGGACCGCCAGCCGGCGGACGGCCGCGTCGTCGTCGAAGCGGACCCCCGGCGCCGGCTCGAGCCCGGCGCCCCGGTCGACCCACACCTCCTCCGGCCCGTTGACCAGCACGTCGGTGACCCCCGGCAGCCGCAGCAGCGACTCCAGCGGTCCGGCGCCGGCCAGCTCGTCGACGGCGTGCCGGACGGCGAGCAGCACGTCGTCGTCACCCAGGAGACCACCGGCCTCCTCGCGCACCAGCGCCGCCACCTCAGCACGGGACGGCGGCGCCTCCGCCACGGCGAGCCGCGCGCGGACCCGGTCCAGCAGCGACGGCGCGCTCACTGCCGGCCCGCCACCGCACCGAGCACCTGGCGGGCCACCCGGGCCAGCGGCGTCCGCGTACCGAGGCCCGGTGGCTCACCCCGCTCGCCGCGGGTCACCGCGCCGCGATCGTGCGGCAGCTGCGCGAGGACCGGGCAGCCGACCAGGTCGGCCACGTCGTCGGCACCCAGGCCACCGGGCACCTCCCGGACCACCAGCCGGGCCGGCTCCCAGGGCGAGCCGGGGCCGGTGACGAGCAGCCGTGCGGCGGTGGCGGCACGCAGCCGCGCGGGCACCACGAGCACGGCCAGGTCTGCATCGGCGAGGATTCCGCGGGGCCCCTCCCCCAGGCCGTCGGGCCCGGGCCGGGGCAGGTCGACGACGACGAGCCGGCCCGTGGCGCGCGCCGCGTCCACCACCGCCGCCAGCGCTTCCGCGGGCACGGGTGCCGGCCGCGCCCGGTCGGCGGCCAGCAGGTGGACGCCCTCGACCTCGGGCAGCGCGGCGAGCAGCGCGTCGCCCGCCACCCGCCCGCGCAGCCCGGTCAGCTCCGGCCAGCGGAGCCCCTCGACCAGCTCGGCCCCCAGGACGAGGTCCAGGCCGCCGCCCCACACGTCGGCGTCGACGAGCACCGCGCCGTCGGGCGCGGCGACCGCGAGGGCCGCGGCCACCGTGCTGGCCCCGCCGCCCCCGCAGGCGGCCCCGACCGCGATCAGCGGCCCCTGCTCGACCGGCGCGCGGACCGCCGCGGCCGACCGGGCCAGCAGCCATGACTCGTCCCGGGGGAGGACCACGACGCGCTCGGCACCCACCTCGACCGCCGCAGCCCACTCACGGGGCGGCAGCTCCGCGCCGGCGACCACCACGACCCCCGGCCGCCGGGGGAGCGACCGCAGCGCCCCGCCGGCCAGCGCGTCGGCACCCAGCAGGACCAGCGGCGCCTCGCGGAAGGCGCGGCGCAGCGCCGGGCCGCCGGCCGCCCGCTCCGCCTCCGCCCCGGCCGCGGCGAGCAGCCGGAGCACGTCGTCGAGCAGGTCCTCGTCGGCGCAGACGACGAGCGGACGGGCGGAGCGCACCGCGGGCGGGAGTGGGAGCACGTGCCGACCCCATCCCGCGGGGTGCAGCAGGACCACGGGGACGGCGCAACTGTGGATGACCCCATCGGGTGTGGATCCGGGTCCAGTCGGGCGGCCGACCTGCCGAAACAGCTACCGTGGCCACCGTGACGCGCTCAGCGGCGTTCTTCGACCTGGACAAGACGGTCATCGCCAAGTCGAGCGCGCTCGCCTTCGGCCGGCCCTTCTTCCAGGGCGGGCTGATCAACCGCCGCGCCGTGCTGAAGTCCGCCTACGCGCAGTTCGTCTTCTCCCTCGCCGGGGCCGACGAGCAGCAGATGGACCGGCTGCGCGCCCAGCTCACCGCGATGGTCACCGGCTGGGACGCCGCGACCGTCCACGAGATCGTCCGCGAGACGCTGCACGAGATCGTCGACCCGCTGGTCTACGCCGAGGCCGCCGACCTCATCGAGGAGCACCGCGCCGCCGGCCGCGAGATCGTCATCGTGTCCAGCAGCGGCGCCGAGATGGTCGAGCCCATCGGCGAGATGCTCGGCGTCGACCGCGTCGTCGCCACCCGGCTCGTCGTCGAGCACGGCCGCTACACCGGCGACATCGAGTTCTACGCCTACGGCGAGAACAAGGCCGAGGCCGTCCGCCGGCTCGCCGCCGAGGGCGGCTACGACCTGGCCGACTGCTACGCCTACAGCGACTCGATCACCGACCTGCCGCTGCTGGCCGCCGTCGGCCACCCGACCGCCGTCAACCCCGACCGCGGGTTGCGCAAGGCCGCCCTGCAGCAGGGCTGGCCGGTGCTGCGGTTCGAGCGCCCGGTCACCCTGCGCTCCCGCTTCTCGGCGCCCTCGACGCCGGTCGTCACCGGCGCCGCGATGGGCGTCGGCGCCGCCGTCGTCGGCCTCGCCTGGTACGCCCGGCACCGGGCGACGCGTGCCGGGTTGCTGGCGCCGGACCCGGCTCCGCTGCCGGGCCGCCGCCGGCGTCGCGGGGCCTGAACCACCGCGCGAATCAGCGCCGCCCCCCGGGCGACAGGTCCACTCCTGACGGAGTACCTCTCTGCCCCACCGGGGTGGGCAGAGAGGTGCTGCCCCGGACCGGCGACCGGCCGCGGGAGGTCAGCCGCGGAGCAGGCTCTCGCAGATGGCCAGGCCTTCCAGTGCGCCGTGCTCGGTGGCCCGGCAGCAGTGCACCAGCCACGCCGCCACCCCCTCGGACGTGCCCGCGGCGTACCCGGCCAGGGCCTGCTCGTAGGCCTCCCGCCCGAACTCGGCGAACCCGACCTCGGGCACCGAGCACGCCTTGGGGTCCAGGCCGCGGGTGATCCCGGTCAACCGGGCGGCGGCGCGGGCGACGACGCCGTCGGCGACGCCGAAGGGCGCCAGGGCGGCGATCTCGCCGTGCACCAGGCCGGCCACGAGCACGGCCGGCGCCGTGGTGGCGCCGGTGGAGAGGGCGAACAGCCCGGACAGCCGCTGACCGGCGTGCGGGGCAGGGCGCCCGAGGTCGGCGCGGTCGGCCAGGTCGGCCGCGGCCAGCACGTGCAGCCGGGCCAGCACCTGCCCCGGGGCCTTCGGCCACGTCTCCACCATCGATCCCAGCGCGGCCGACACCCGCAGCGCGCCCTGCACGACCGGGTCCTCCACCGAGCCCGCGCGCAGCTCCGCCAGCGGGACGTCGACGCCGGCCAGCGCCGCCGACGCGCGCGCGCCGCGCAGCGCCGACTCGGTGCTCACCCCGGCCGACTCACGCCGCAGGACGCGGTGGCCCAGCAGCCGGTCGACCGCCGCACGGGCGCCGTCGGCGGCCTCCCGCACCCCCGGCAGCTCCAGCAGCGGGGCCAGCGGGTCGGGCGTGCCCGGGCGGGCGGCGGGGCGCGAGGCGCCGGGACGGACGGGGATGCTCACGCCGACGACGGTACGAGGCGTCCGGGAGCGCTCCGCACACCCCTGCCCTACGCTGCCTCCTTGCCATGACTGCCCCGATGACGTTGCTGCTCGTCCGACACGGCCAGAGCGAGTGGAATGCCCGAGGCCTCATGCAGGGCCAGACCGCGCACGTGCCGCTCACCGCGCTCGGGCACTCGCAGGCCGAGCTGGCGGCGCGGGAACTGGCCGAGCTGCGCCCCGGGGTCCTGCTGTCCAGCGACCTGCTCCGGGCGGTGCAGACGGCCGAGCACTGCGCCCGCGCGACGGGGCTGCCGTTCAGCACGACACCGGCGCTTCGGGAGCAGGGCTACGGCGTGCTCGAGGGGCGTCCCTCGCACGAGCTGTGGGACGTCGTCGACTGGACGGACGCGCACTGGTCCGCCGAGGGCGGCGAGAGCCTGGCCGAGCTGCACGCCCGGGTCGCGGCGTTCCTGGGCCACCTCTGCGCCGAACCGCCGGCGGACGTCGTCGCGCTGGTCACCCACGGCGACACGATCCGTGCCGCGCAGGCCGTGGCGGCAGGGCTCGGCCCCGACGCCATGCCCGGCATCACCCCGCACAACGGCTCGGTGACCAGGCTCGAGATCTGCGAGTGACGTGCCGGCCGGATGGCCGGCACGTCAGCTCTGCGTCAGCGGCGGCGGAGGAGTCCGCCCACGATGCGGCCGAGACCGCCGCCGGAGGCGGCAGGCACCCCGCGACCGCGACTCATCCCCCGGCCGGCGGTCGTGGCGCGGCCCATGCCCCGCCCCGGTCGTCCGGTCGTGCGTCCACCCCGGGCCGCGCCTCGGGCTGCGGTCTCCGCGGTACCCATCAGTCTTCCCAGAATGCTCATGGGGACCCCGGTGCCCATCGGGGGCGGCACCGATGCGGTGGCGGAGACCGGACGGAACGATCACCGGCGTGCCGTCACCGCGCGGAGGCCGGCGGACCCTCTCCGGTTGGGCCGGGACGGTGGTCCGTGCTGGTCAGCTCACGTCGACGAGGTCGATGACGAAGACGAGGGTGGCGTCGCCGGGGATCGGGCCGGCCCCACCCGCGCCGTAGCCGAGCTCGCTGGGGATGGTCACCATCCGCCGTCCGCCCTCCTGCATGCCGGTGATGCCCTGGTCGAAGCCGGGGATGACCCCGCCGGACCCCAGGGTCACCGGCAGCGTCGTGTCCTCGCCCCGGCTCCAGGAGGAGTCGAACTCCTCCCCGGTCTCGTAGAAGGCGCCCACGTACTTGACCTCGACGGTGCTGCCGGACACGGCCTCGTCACCCTCGCCGACGACGACGTCGTCGATGACCAGGTCGGTCGGCGGCTCCTCGTCCGACGCGGGCACCTCCGGGGCGACCGACAGGTCGGTGGTGACGACCTCCGCGCCCGACGATGCCGGCGCCGCGTCGTCCTCCCCGCAGGCGGTGAGGGGCAGGAACAGGGACAGGGCGAGGAACGCCCCGGGCACGGTGCGGCGGGTCATGGCCCCATGCTCCCAGAGCCCCGGCCCGCACCCCGGCTCCGGCATGATCACCGCGTGACCGCCTCCCCCAGCTTCCCGGCCGCGCGGTGAAGGTCGTGGTCGCCGGCGGTTCCGGCGCGCTGGGCCGCCGGCTCTGCGACGACCTCGCCGCCCGCGGGCACGACGTCGTCGTGCTGAGCCGCACCCCGCGGCCGGGCGGTCACCGGCAGGTGCGGTGGGACGGCCGCACGGTCGGGCCGTGGGCCACCGAGCTCGCGGGCTCCGCCGTGGTCAACCTCGCCGGGGAGCTGGTCGACCGGCGGCCGACCGCGCGGAACCGGGAGCTGCTCACCCGTTCGCGGGTCGAGCCGACCCTGGCCTTGCGCGGGGCGGCCGAGCAGCTCGGCGTCCCGGTGCCGGTCTGGCTGCAGGCCAGCACCACCGCGATCCACGGGGACGCCGGCGAGGCGCTGCTCGACGAGGGTTCACCACCCGGCGACGGGCCACCGCAGATGGTCGACGTGGCCCGGGCCTGGGAGGCCGCCGCGGCCGGCGCCCCCGCCGAGCGCCAGGTGATGCTGCGCACCAGCGTCGTGCTGGACCGGGACACGCCCGCCCTGGACCGGCTGGCCGGCCTGGCCCGCTGGGGCCTGGGCGGCCGGGTCGGCAGCGGCCGGCAGCGGACCAGCTGGCTGCACGTCGAGGACTGGCTGGCGATCACCCGGTGGGCGCTCGGGGTGGACGACGACGTGCCCGCGCCGCCGCTGTCGGGGGTGCTGGTGGCCAGCTCCCCGAACCCGGTGCGCAACGCCGAGCTCATGGCGGCCCTGCGCCGGGCCCTCCACCGGCCTGCCGCGCCCCCCACCCCTGCGCCGCTGGTGCGGGTGGGCGCGGTGCTGCTGCGGACCGATCCGGCGCTCGCGCTGGCTGGGCGCCGGGTGGTCTCCCGCACGCTCGCCGAGGCGGGGTACCGCTGGCGGCACCCCGACCTCGACGAGGCCCTGGCGGACCTGCTGGGCTGAGCGCGCCCGCCTCAGCCGGCGCCGAGCGCGTCGGCCATCCGGTGGTGCGCGGTCGCCTCGGGTCCCCGGCTGAGCCGCTCCAGCGTGCGCGCCAGGGCGCGGCGGGCCCACCCGTCGGACGGCGACAGCTCGACGAGCCGGGTCAGCGCCTCCTCGGCGCGGGTCAGCTGCGCGGAGCCGTAGTAGGCGCGTGCCAGCAGCTCCAGGGCCGCCTCGTTGCGCGGCTCGGCGTCGACCACGGCCTGCAGGATGCGCGCGGCCTCGGCCGGCTGACCGATGTTGAGGAGGAGGTCGGCCCGGAGGAACTCCGAGTGCAGATCGAGCTGGAACGGCCTTGTCATGCCCGCCCCAACGCGGGCACGGTCCCGCCGCTTCCCGGGCTCACTCCTCCGGCTCGGGGTACCGCGCCCCGGCGGAGAGCTCGGTCCCGTCGGCCACCCGCGCGGCACGCCCCACGAGGGTGATGTCGCCGTCGCCGCCCACCGAGGCACCCGCACCGACGTCGACGCCGTCGTCGAGCACCGCGCGGGTGACCGTCGCGCCGGCGCGCACCCGCGTGCCCGGCAGCAGCACCGAGTCGACGACGGTCGCCCCTCGCTCGACGTGCACGCCCGGGGAGAGCACCGACCCGCGCACGTTGCCGGAGACGCGGGTGCCACCGGAGAGCAGGCTGTTCTCGATCTGCCCGTCGTCCAGCACCCGGGCCGCGCTGTGCCGCCCGCCCCGGGTGTGCACCGGCCAGCGCGGGTCGTCGAGGTCCAGCGGCGGCTCCTCGTCGAGGAACTCCCGGTGCGTCCGCCAGTAGGACTCGACCGTGCCGACGTCGCGCCAGTAGCCGTCCAGCGGGTACGCGCGGGCCAGCCCGTCCTTCGTCTGCGCCGGCAGCAGGTGGGTGCCCAGGTCCTCCAGGCCCTCCTCGCCGACGTCGGCGCCGAGCGCCTCGAGCCGGTCCAGCGTGGGCCCCGGGGAGAAGACGAACACCTCGTTGGTGGCCGTCGTCGTCGCCGGCTCGTCGGGCTTGTAGGCGTAGCCGGTGACCCGGTCGCCCTCGCCGACCTCCACGATCCCGTAGCGCGGGGCGTCGTCGGCCGCCACCTCGGTGGTCACCATCGTCACCTCGGCACCGGAGCCCAGGTGGGCGTCGACGACGTCCCGGTAGTCCAGCTTGTAGACCGCGTCGGCGCTCACGACGACCAGCGCGTCGGCCTCGTACTCGCGGATCAGCTCGGCCTGCCGCCACAGGGAGTCCGCCGTGCCGGTGTTCCAGCCGCCGCGCTCGGTGCCCCGGTACGGCGGGAGGGTCATCAGGCCGCCGGTGGTGCGGTCCAGGTCCCACGGGCGCCCGTTGGCCAGGTGCTCGTGCAGCGACGTCGGGTGGAACTGGATGGACACCCAGACGTCGGAGAGCTGCGAGTTCTGGCAGTTGCTCAGCGGGAAGTCGATGAGCCGGTAGACCCCGGCGAAGGGCACCGCGGGCTTCGCTCGCTGCTCGGTGAGCAGCTCGAGACGACCTCCCGCGCCACCGGCGAGCACGAGCACGAGGATGCGGGGAAGCGCCATGGGCTCCCGCTACCCGCCGCGGACGTCGCACACCCCCGGGAGGGGGCCCCTTATCCGCCGCGCGCCGGCCGATCAGGCCGGGAGGTCCCCGCCCGGGCCGGCGGCCTCGGCCAGCAGCCGGTCGCGCAGGTCCTCCGGCAGCCGGTCGACGTACACGGTGCCGTTCAGGTGGTCCACCTCGTGCTGCAGGCAGCGGGCCGCCATCCCGGTGGCCTCGATGCCCACCGCGTCGCCGTGCAGGTCGACGCCGTCCACGCGGGCGCGGAACGCCCGGGGCAGCTCCGCGTACGGGCCGGGCACCGAGAGGCAGCCCTCCTCGGTGACCTCCTCGGCGGGGTCGTCCCCCACCGGGTCGAGCACAGTCAGCACCGGGTTGACGACGTAGCCGACGACGTCCTCGCCGTCGGCGTCCGGGCAGTCGATGACGAACACGCGCGCGTCGACGCCGATCTGGTTCGCGGCCAGGCCCACGCCGTCGGCGGCCTCCATGCTGGCGAACATGTCGAGCACCAGCCGCCGCAGGCCGTCGTCGAACACGGTGACCTCGGCGCACCGCCGGTGCAGGACCGGGTCGCTGCCGTAGGTGACGATCGGCCGGGCGACGCCGTCGTAACGGCCGAACAGGCGCATGGCCACCGATCCTAGGGAGGTGGGTGGCCGACGGCGCCTCCCGCCGGCGGCTTGGCACCATGTCGCGGTGCCCCTCCCCCGTCCCGACGCCGCCACCGCGGCCGGTCTGGCCCTCGGCGCGCTCGCCGATGTGGCCCTGGCCGATCCCCGCCGATGGCACCCGGTCGCGGGCTTCGGCAGCCTCGCGGCGGCGCTCGAGCGGCGGTCCTGGCGGGATTCGCGCGCTGCCGGAGCCGGGCACTGGCTGGTGCTGGTGGGGAGCACCGCCGCCCTGGGAGCGACGGCGGATCAGGCCACCCGCGGGCACCCCGCCGCTCGCACGGTGCTCACCGCGGCGGCGACCTGGGCGGTGCTGGGCGGCACGTCGCTGGGCCGGACGGCCGGCCGGATGCACGACGCGCTGGCGGCGGGGGACGTCGTCGCCGCACGGGCCGTCCTCCCCAGCCTGGCCGGGCGGGACCCGCGCCACCTCGACGAGGCGGGCCTGGCGCGGGCCACCGTGGAGTCCGTCGCGGAGAACGCCTGCGACGCCGCCGTCGCACCGTTGTTCTGGGGCGCCGTCGCCGGTCTGCCCGGGCTGCTGGGCTACCGAGCGGTCAACACGCTCGACGCGATGGTCGGCCACCGGTCGCGCCGGTACGAACGGTTCGGCTGGGCATCGGCCCGCGCGGACGACGTCGCCAACTGGCTGCCCGCCCGCCTCACCGCGACCCTGACCGTCGCCTGCGCACCGCTGGCCGGGGGCTCGGCTGCCGGCGCGTGGCGCACCTGGCACCGGGACGGCGCCGCACACCCCAGCCCGAACGCCGGGCGGTGCGAGGCGTCCCTGGCGGGTGCGTTGGACCTGCGGCTGGGCGGGCGCAACGTGTACGGCACCCGCGTCGAGGACCGGCCGCCGCTCGGGGACGGCCGCACCCCGCAGCCGGCGGACATCGCCCGCGCGACCCGGCTGTCCCGCGCCGTCTGGCTCGCCGCCGCGACCCTGGCCGTACTGGCACGGATGCGCCGGACCTGACGCACGGCGTCCGCGAAGGGACGCACGGTCACGACACGAGTTCTCCCGCCACGAGTCGCGGCGACGTGCGGTCGAGAGCTGCCGGAGCCTCGCGCCGGACGTAATGTCGCGCGCAGCGGAGCGGCCGGTCCGGGAGGACCGGCGGTGCACGCCGTCCAAGACACGGCGGTGGGGCCCTGCCGGATCAACCGGCACGCTGCACCGAGGAGTACTCCCATGTCGTCACCGGCATTCCCCCTCCACCGGCCGGCCCCCCGCACGCCCAGCAGCACCGCGCGCACCCGCTCGGTCGACCGCCGAGCGGCCGGCCCGCCGACCGGGCGCTACCGGTTCGACGCCACCACCGGCAGCTGGTGGTGGTCGCCGGAGATGCGCCGGCTGCTCGGCCTCGACTCGGCGGTCGAGCCCTGCACCGAGACCCTCCTGGACGCCCAGCACCCCGACGACGTCGCCCGGGTGCGCGACGCGCTCGGAGCCGCCTGCGCCGACGGGCGGACGTTCGCCCTGGAGACCCGCGTCCTGCATCCCACGCGGGGCCAGCGGGCGGTCGTCCTGCTGGGCGAGCCCGTGCACGGCGAGGGCGGAGCCGTGCGCGGCGTGGAGGGCGTCTGCGCCGACGTCACCGGGGCACGGCCGGCCGATCCCGTCGCCGGGCACGCCGAGGCGCTGCAGACCGAGATCGCGCAGTTGAGGACGGCCATGGCCAGCCGGGCGGTCATCGAGCAGGCGAAGGGCATCCTGATGCTGCTCACCCACTGCGGCGAGCAGACGGCGTTCGACCTGCTGGCGCACATGTCCAGCCACACCCACCGCAAGGTGCGTGACGTCGCCGCGGCGCTCACCGGCTCGGCAGCCGGCCACGCCCGGCTCCCGGGCGACCTGGCGGCGATCCTGCGCGATGCCTGCCCACCCGCGCGGCCGATGCACTGAGTGCTCCGCGGCTGCCCTGGGTGGGTCCCGTGGTCGGTCGTTCGGAACAATGCGGGAGCTGCCGCCGGCATGCACCGAAGTGCCCGGAAGGGGACGCGTCCCGTGGTCTACCTCATCGCCCGCCTGATCCTCCGCCCCCTGTTCCTGCTCTGCCGCCCGCGGGTGACCGGCAAGGAGAACGTGCCGGTCAGCGGCCCGTTCATCATCGCCAGCAACCACCTGTCCTTCATCGACAGCATCGCCATCCCGCTCATGGCCCCGCGCCGGGTGGGCTACCTCGCCAAGGCCGAGTACTTCACCGGGTCCGGGGTTCGCGGTTGGCTGATCCGCACGCTCTTCACGGCCCTCGGCGCCCTGCCGGTCGAACGGGGCACCCACCGCGCCGCCCAGGCGGCGTTGGACACCGCGATGTCGGTGCTGCGCGCCGGCGGCGGGTTCGGCATCTACCCGGAGGGCACGCGCTCGCGGGACGGCCGGCTGGCCCGCGGCAAGACCGGCGTGGCGTGGCTGGCGTTGACCGCGGACTGCCCCGTGGTGCCCGTCGGGGTCATCGGCACCGACCGCATCCAGCCGGTCGGGGCGCGCTGGCCGTGGCCGCGCCGCTTCACGATCACCTTCGGCGAACCGATGACCTTCCCCGAGCACCGCGGCAAGGCCGGCAACGGCCGGGCCCGTCGCGAGGTCACCGACCGGATCATGGTCGCGATCGCGGAGCTCTCCGGCCAGGAGAAGGCCGGCTGGGAGGCACCGGGCGCCGCCGCGTGAGCGGATCGCTGCTCGTCGCGGGCACCACGTCCGACGCCGGGAAGTCGGTGGTCACGGCTGGGATCTGCCGCTGGCTGGTGCGCCAGGGCGTCTCGGTGGCGCCGTTCAAGGCGCAGAACATGAGCAACAACTCGATGGTCACCGCCGACGGCGCGGAGATCGGCCGGGCGCAGGTGATGCAGGCCGCCGCCGCGCGGGTGGAGCCCGAGGCGGCGATGAACCCGGTGCTGCTCAAGCCCGGCGGCGACAACTCCAGTCAGGTGGTCGTCCTCGGCCGCGCGGTGGGCGAGGTGACCGCGTTGTCCTACCGGCCGCGCAAGGCCGCGCTGCTGGAGCAGGTGCTCAGCTGCCTGGCCGACCTGCGGTCGCGCTTCGACGTCGTCGTCTGCGAGGGCGCCGGCTCCCCCACCGAGATCAACCTGCGCGCCGACGACATCGCCAACATGGGCCTGGCCACCGCGGCGGGCCTGCCCGTCCTCGTGGTGGGCGACATCGACCGCGGAGGCGTCTTCCCCGCCCTGTACGGGACGGTCGCCCTGATGCCGCCGGCCGACCAGCGACTGGTGGCCGGGTTCCTGGTCAACAAGTTCCGCGGCGACGTCCGGCTGCTCGAGCCCGGCCTGGTGGAGCTCGCGCGCCTGACCGGGCGGCCGACGTTGGGCGTGCTCCCCTGGCTGGGCGGCCTGGAGATCGACGTCGAGGACTCCCTGGGCGTGCCCACCGGCGTCTCCTCGGGCGGCCCGCCGCACGGCGAGGACGTCCTGCGGGTGTCGGTCGCCCGGCTCCCCCGGCTGTCGAACTTCACCGACCTGGACGCGCTCGCCGCCGAGCCCGGCGTCCTGGTCCGCTACGCCACCCGGCCGGAGGAGCTGGCCGACGCCGACCTGGTCGTGCTGCCCGGCTCCCGGGCGACCGTCGCCGATCTCGGCTGGCTGCGGTCGACGGGGCTGGCCGAGGCCGTCGCCCGCCGGGCGGCCGACGGCACGCCGGTGCTCGGCATCTGCGGCGGGCACCAGATGCTGGCCCGCACGATCACCGACGAGGTCGAGTCCGGCGCCGGTACGGTCCCGGGCCTGGGGCTGCTGCCGGCCGACGTGCGGTTCGCGCGGGAGAAGACGCTGGGCCGGCCGGTGGGGACGGCGCTCGGCGAGCGGGTGGCCGGCTACGAGATCCACCACGGCATCGTGACCGTCGACGACGACGCCGAGCCGTTCCTCGACGGAGCGCGGGCCGGCTCGGTGTTCGGGACGACGTGGCACGGGGCGCTGGAGAACGACGGGTTCCGGCGGGCCTTCCTCAGCGAGGTCGCCCGGACCACCGGCCGCCGGTTCGTGCCGGCACCGGGCACGGACTTCGCCGCCGTCCGGGAGGCCCGGCTGGACCGGCTCGGTGACCTGATCGCCGAGCACGCCGACACCGACGCGCTGTGGCGGCTGATCGAGGCGGGGCCGCCGCCGGGTCTGCCGCTGCTGCCGCCGGGCTCGCTGCTCAGCCCGCGCTGAGCCGCGCCCGGACGTCGTCCGGCCAGGGAGTGGCGGCGCCGTCCGCGACGCAGACGTAGGTGTTGCGGACGACGCAGCACACCCGCTCGCCCACGCGCACGGTGAACCGCACGGTCACGCTGGTGCGGCCCACCTTCTCCGTGTCGGCGTCCACGGTGACGGTGTCGCCCCAGCGGGCGGACGCCGCCCACTCCAGGGAACTCGCCTTGACCACCGGGTCGATGCTGCGGGCGACCAACTCGTCCCACGTCAGCCCGTGGGCGGACCACCACCCGTTGGAGGCCTCGTCGGCCCACACCAGGTAGTGGGCGTTGAAGACGACTCCCTGCTGGTCGCACTCCACGTAGCGGACGGGGGAACTCCAGACCTCGGGCACGGGCGACCACGGTAGTGCGGGCCGGTCTACGGTCTGGCCGTGGACCCCGACACCCTCCTCCCGGACGCCCCTCCCGCACCGGACGCGCTGGAGGCCTACCGGTCGCCCTCGAAGCGGGTGCTCGACAAGGAGATCGGCCTCCTCGACCACCACTGCCGGACGTTCATCGGGCTGTCCCCGTTCGCGACGCTCGCCACGGCCTCGGCGGAGGGGTGGCCGGACGTGTCGCCCCGCGGCGGGGCGCCCGGCTTCGTGCACGTGCTCGACGAGCACCGGCTGGCGCTGCCCGACCGGCTCGGCAACAACCGGATCGACAGCCTGCGCAACCTCGGGGCCAACCCGCGGGCCGCGCTGATGTTCTTCGTCCCCGGGTTCGACGAGACGCTGCGCGTGTACGGCACCACCACGGTGGTCGCGCCCGGCGAGCTGGACGTCGACCTCACCGAGTTCGGCAAGCCACCGCTGTCGGTGCTGGTGCTCCAGGTGGAGAAGGCCTACTTCCAGTGCCCGAAGTCGGTCATGCGGTCGGGCCTGTGGGACCCGGAGCGCCGGGTGGACCGGTCGGCCTACCCGACGTTCGGCGCCGTGCTGCGCGACCACTGCCGGGACACCACCATCCCGGCCGACGACGCGGTGATGCGCGCGGCGCTGGCCGAGGAGCTGTAGTTCCGTCGGCACCCCGCCCTAGCCTGCCGGCATGTCCTTCGACGTCCAGATCGTGGTCGACAGCTCCTCGCCGCACGCGCTGGCCGACTGGTGGGCCGAGGCGCTCGGCTGGCAGGTGGAGCCGCAGGACGAGGCCTTCATCCGGCGGATGGTCGGGGCCGGCGCGGCAGCGGAGTCCGACACCACCACCCACCGGGGCGCGCTGGTCTGGAAGGTCGGCGCCGCGATCGTCTCCCCGGAGCCCGGCCGCCCACGGGTGCTGTTCCAGCTCGTGCCCGAGGCGAAGACCGTCAAGAACCGGCTGCACCTCGACGTGCGCGTGGGCAGCGAGCGGACCGAGGAGGAGGTGGCCCGCCTCGTCGGGCTCGGCGCGCGGGAGCTGTGGCGGGGGCAGCAGGGCCCGTATGCCTGGGTGACGCTCGCCGACCCGGAGGGCAACGAGTTCTGCGTGACCTGACCATCGCCTTCGTTGCCGGGTCAGCTGGCGCGGAGGTCCCTCGCGAGCTTGCGGTCGGCCACCGCGCGCTCGGCCATCAGGCGCATGCGTGCACGCCGACGTCTGCGGTCGCGGCCGCGGTAGCGCGCGTCCTCCACCAGCTGGAAGGCGGCGAGAACGCTCGCCTTCACCTCACGCGCCCGCGGAACGGCGGGTCGGACCGGCTCGGCCGATGTCATGGAGACCCCCTCCTCCTGGGGGGCGTCGCCACGCTCCCCGTGCGGTCATGGTTCCCCCATTTCGGCGACATGAACCCTCACCGTGACCAATTGGTGTCGATGTGTCACATGTGACATCGGGTGACCGTTTCGTGTCCTGGGCCGCCGCCCCGCCGGTCCGTACGGTGCTCGCATGGCAGCTCCTCGACACCTCGGGCGGACCGCCGTGCGGCTGGCCGGTCGCCTGCTGGGCCGGCTGCGGCCCGCGGTGGGTGCGCCGGGGCCCCCACGGACGCCGGGTGGACGCCCGCGGCCCGGCTCCGCTCGGCCTGCGACGGCGCCCACGGACGAGCCGGACGTCACCTACCGGCCCCGGGACGACGGGCGGCCCGACCCGGGCGAGATCGTGTGGGCCTGGGTGCCCTACGACGAGGACGACGGCCGCGGCAAGGACCGCCCGGTCCTGGTGATCGGCCGGCGCGGGGAGCAGCTGCTGGGCCTGATGCTCACCAGCCGGGACCACGACCGGGACGCCGCCGACGAGGCCCGGCACGGCCGGGTGTGGACCGACATCGGCACCGGGGCGTGGGACTCCCGGGGCCGCGCCAGCGAGGTGCGGCTGGACCGGCTGCTGGTGGTGGATCCTGCCTCGGTGCGCCGCGAGGGCGCCGCGCTGGACCGGGCCCGCTTCGAGCGGGTCGTCGGCGAGGCCCGCCGCGTCCAGGGCTGGTGACTCAGTCCGCGATCGACTCGTCCCGGGCGGGCCGGCGCGCGGGCGGCCGCAGGTTGTAGACGCCCACGCCCTCGGTGAGCGGTTCCAGGTCGTAGCGGTGGACCACCTTGGGCCCGCCGTGCAGGTGCACGTGGGTCACGGTGGGCAGCGGGTCGCCGTGCCGCGCCTCCCGGATCTGCACCCGCCCGTCGAGGGGCCCACCGACGAACAGCAGCACCGCGTCGTCGGTGGCTGCGTCGGTGGCGGCCGCGTTCTCCTCGGACAGCTGGGTCTCCTCCCGCTCGTGCGCCGACCCACGAGAGTAGGCGCGGACGGGCCGCTCGTCAGGTGCCCGCGTCCCCCCGGGAGGAACGGCGCAGCCATCGGGCGATCAGCGGGGCGCTGAACAGCATCACGAACAGCCGCAGCATCTGGACGGCCAGCACGAACGTCGTGTCGGCCCCGGCGTCGCGCGCCGTGGCGAGCACCGCGTAGAGCCCGCCGGGCGTCGTCGCCAGATACCCCTCCAGCGCACTGGCCCCGGTGACGCCGGCGAGCAGCGCCCCCAGGCCGGCGCAGGCGAGCACCAGCGCCGCCATGAGCGCCAGCGCCGACGGCAGGGCGCGGCCGATGACCCGCAGGCTGTCCCGGGTGAAGCTCAAGCCCACCTGCAGCCCGATCACCAGGAAGGCGGCGCTCTCCACCAGGCCGGGCACCTGCGCACCGCGCGACAGCCCGGTGAGGTCGGCGACGGCAGCCGCGGTGAGCGGTCCCAGCAGCGCGGCCACCGGCATCCGCACCAGCCGGCCCACGACCAGCCCGACCAGTGCGCACCCCGCGGTGAACGCCAGGCCTGCGGCCCAACCCGGCCCGTCGGGATCGGCGGGGCCACCGGACCCGGCGCTGGCGCCGTAGACCGTCGTCGCCGCGACGGGCATCAGCAGCACGATGAGGAGGACCCGCAGGTACTGCAGGACGGCGACCATCCGCTCGTCCGCGCCCAGGTCACGGGCCATCGCCACGATGCCGCTGGCACCGCCGGCGACCATCGCGAACGCGCCGGTGACCGGGCTGATGCCGCGGTGGAGCCGGAACGCCGCCCCCGCCAGCAGGCTCAGCGCCAGCGTCGCGACCGTGACCGACAGGACGGGCAGCCAGTCGGCCGCCACCGCCCTGAGCGTGCCCACCTCCACCACGGCACCGATCGCCACACCGATGACGGCCTGGCCGGCGATCGTGACCCGCTCCGGCAACCGGACCGCGGTGCGACCGGCCAGCGCACGCACGAGGCCGGCGAGCAGCCCGCCGAACAGCGCGGGTGACGGGAGGCCGACCAGGGCGACCAGCAGGCTCAGCCCGACGCCCCCGGCGACGACGACGGCGGCGTCGAGCAGCCGTGCGCCGCGCCTGCCGCCCACCCGTCCCCCGTTCAGCACCGGTCGTCGGCGATCACTCTGCCGGTGTGCGATGGCCCACGCGACGGGGGCTCCGGGCCCTCTGCCGTGGTCGAATGTCGGCCGGCCCCACGCGACCGCACCGGAGGACCCCCGCCCGATGACCGGCTCCGACCTCCGCCACCACGGCGACGCCGAACTGGCGCCCGGGCTGGTCGACCTCGCCGTCAACGTGCGCGCCGGCACCCCGCCGGAGTGGCTGCGGGCCCTGCTGCACGAGGCGCTGGACGCGGGCGCCGCCTACCCCGACCCGCGCCGGGCCCGCGCCGCCGTCGCCACGGCCCACGGGCGCGACCCGGCCGAGGTGCTGCTGACCGCGGGGGCCGCCGAGGCCTTCGTGCTGCTGGCGCGGGCGCTGCGCCCGCGGCACGCCGTCGTCGTCCACCCGTCGTTCACCGAGCCGGAGGCGGCGCTGCGCGCGGCCGGCCACCCGGTGTCCCGGCTGCTGCTCGGCGCCGACGACGGCTACCGGGTCGACCCGACCGCGGTGCCGGACGACGCCGACCTGGTGGTGGTCGGCAACCCCACCAACCCGACCTCGGTCCTGCACCCGGCCGACGCCCTCGCCGGCCTGACCCGTCCCGGCCGGGTCGTGCTCGTGGACGAGGCGTTCGCCGACACGGTGCCCGGGGAACCGGAGTCGCTGGCCGGACGCCGCGACCTGCCCGGGCTGCTCGTCGTGCGCAGCCTGACCAAGACGTGGGGGCTGGCCGGGCTGCGGGTCGGCTACGCGCTCGGCCCGCCCGATCTCCTCGCGGCGATGGCCGAGCAGCAGCCGCCGTGGGCGGTCTCGACCCCGGCGCTCGCCGCCCTGACGGCGTGCACCGCGCCGGCTGCCCGCGCAGAGGCCGAGGCCGCGGCCACCGACCTGGTCGCGCACCGGGCGGCCCTGCTGGACGCCCTGCCGCCGCACGTGGAGGTGCTCGGCGAGCCGCGGTCCTCCTTCGTGCTGCTCCGCGTCGCCGACGGGGTGCGGGTCCGGCAGGCGCTGCGCGCACGCGGGTGGGCGGTGCGCCGCGGCGACACCTTCCCCGGCCTGACGACCGATCACCTGCGGGTGGCCGTCCGCGATCCGGGGACCTCGCGCGCGTTCGCGACCGACCTCGCTGCGATCCTGGTCGGTGCGGACCGGACCGGCTCCGCAGCGGAGGCCTCCTCCGCCGGCCTCGAGGAGATCCGCTGAACGCCACCCCGGTGCCGCCCGAGTCGGGCACCGTCTACCCGGTCGGCCTCCGACTGCTCGACCGGCTCGTCGTCGTGGTCGGCGGCGGCCGGGTGGCGCACCGGCGGGTGGCCGGGCTGCTGGAGTCCCGGGCCCGCATCACCGTGATCAGCCCGGAGGTGACCCCGGCGCTCGAAGCCCTCGTGGCCCCCGGATCGGTCACCTGGCTGCGCCGCCGCTACGAGGCCGGCGACCTGGCCGGCGCCTGGTACGTCGTCGCCGCCACCGACGACCCCGGCGTGAACGCGGCCGTGGCGGCGGAGGCGGAGCGCGACCGGATCTTCTGCGCGCGCGCCGACGACCGCGCCGCCTCCAGCGTGTGGACGCCGGCGATCGGGCGGCAGGGCGACCTGGTCGTGGGCGTGCACGGAGGCGGTGACCCGCAGCGGGCGATCGGCGTCCGCGACGCCGTCGTCGCCGGCCTGACCGACGGCAGCATCCGCGACCGCGCCGCCCGGCCCGCACCCGGCGGCAGCGTCGTCCTCGTGGGCGGCGGCCCGGGCGACCCGGGGCTGATCACCGTCCGCGGCCGCCAGGCGTTGGCGCACGCCGAGGTCGTCGTCGCCGACCACCTCGCCCCGCAGGCGCTGCTGGCCTCGCTGCCGCCGGAGGTGGAGGTCATCGACGCCTCGAAGCTCCCGCGCGGCCGGTCGATGGCGCAGGAGCGGATCAACGACCTGCTGGTCCAGCACGCCCGCGCCGGCCGCCGGGTCGTGCGGCTCAAGGGCGGCGACCCGTTCGTGTTCGGCCGGGGCATGGAGGAGGTCGAGGCCTGCGCCGCCGCCGGCATCCCCGTCGAGGTGGTGCCCGGCATCACCAGCGCCATCGCCGTGCCCGCCCTGGCCGGCGTCCCGGTCACCCACCGCGGGCTCACCCACGAGTTCGTCGTCGTCTCCGGCCACCTGCCCCCGGGGCACCCGCAGTCGCTGGTCGACTGGCCGGCGCTGGGCCGGCTCCGCGGCACGGTCGTCGTGCTGATGGGCGTGGACACCGCGCCGGCGATCGCCGCGGCGCTCGTCGAGCACGGCCGCGCGCCGGACACCCCCGTCGCCGTCGTCAGCGACGGCTCCACCGCCACCCAGCGCACGGTCCGCACCACGCTGGCCGGGTTGCCCGGCGCCCTCGCCGAGAGCGGCGTCCGGCCGCCGGCCGTCTGGGTGGTCGGCGAGGTCGTGGCGCTCGGCGACCCGGGCTGACGCCGGCTAGATGTTGGCGCCGTCCGGCGGCGGGCCCTCGGGCAGCGGTGCGGCGAAGCCGGTGCCCGAGGGCGCGGGTGCATCCATGCCGACGGTGTAGGCGGTCATCGACAGCGAGCCGTAGGCGTAGCCGTCCACCAGCACGTCGACCGGGGCGTCGGTCGCGCCCGCCATCCCCGCCACGTACAGCAGCGGGAGGAAGTGGTCCGGTGTCGGGACGGCGAGGTCGTAGTCGCGGTGCCCGTCCAGCCGCCCGGCGTTGCCGGGGTCGGTGAGCATGAACTCCTTCGCCGCCTCGTCGAAGCGCTGCGCCCAGTCGAAGCCGGCATCGGGCAGGGCGCGGCTCACCCCGCCGAGGTTGTGCACGACGTTGCCGCTGCCGATCACCAGCACGCCGTCCTCGCGCAGCGGAGCCAGGGCCGCCCCGAGCTGCAGGTGGTAGTCGAACGACTTGAGCGCGTTGATCGACAGCTGCACCACCGGGATGTCGGCGTCGGGGAAGGCGTGCATCAGCACCGACCAGGTGCCGTGGTCGATGCCCCAGCTGTCGACGTCGGCACCCACCCAGGTCGGGTGCACGATGTCGGCCACCTCGTCGTAGAGCTCGGGCAGACCGGGCGGCTCGTAGCGGACGTCGAAGAGCTCGCGGGGGAACCCGTAGAAGTCGTGGATGGTGCGCGGGCGGGGCATCGCGGTCAGGGCGGTCGCCTGGACGTACCAGTGCGCGGAGACGACGAGGATCGCCCGCGGCCTGGGCACCGCCTGGCCGAAGGCCCGCCAGGCCTCGGTGTAGCGGTTGGTCTCGAGCGCGTTCATCGGGTTGCCGTGACCGAAGAACGCGGCAGGCATGAGCGACATGTCCGACCTCCTCGTCGTCGACGCCGATCATCGCCCCAGGCGCGTCGGGCTGCGCGGTCATCGGCTCGACCCATTCCTCCCGACCGCTCGAACCGATCTACCGGTAGTCGTCCAGCACCTCCCCGCAGCACGGCATCCATGCCCCGCGGCATGACGGGCCTCGTGCCGTCCGACACCACCATCGCCGCGCCCCGCGGTGAGCTGCTGAGGGTCGGCGTCAAGCCGTTCTCCGAATCTGTGGACAAGTGGTTGACCTGCGGTTTCGTGCTGCGAGACCGGCCGGGCGGCGGTAGTATTCGAACAGGTGGTCGAACGTTTGGGAGGTGTCGTGGACCAGCTGGACGAGGCGCTGGACGCGCTCGCCGCCGAGCGGATCGACGGCCTGTACGGCCCCGCGCTGCTGGACCACCTGGCCCCGCTGCTGGCGATGCAGAACCGGCTGGCCGCCGAGGTCGCGCGCACCGTGCGGCAGTGCGAGCTGGCCGGCGCCGCCGAGCACGACGGCAAGGCGACGATGGCCTCCTGGCTGCGCGGCCACGCCCGGCTGTCTGCCACAGCGGCCAACCAGCTGGTCCGCAACGGTCGCACCCTCGCCCAGCTGCCCGCGGTGGCCTCGGCGGCGGCCCGCGGTGAGGTGAGCCCGGAGGCGGTGGCGGTGATCGCCCCGGTCGTGGCGCCGGACAACCTCGCCGCCGCCGAGGCCCAGGGCGTGGACCTGGCCGGGGTCGACGAGACCGTGGCCGAGGTGGCCGCCACCCGCCCGCACGCCGAACTCCGGCAGGTCGTCGGCCACTACCTCACCCGCCTGGACCCCGACGGCCCCGAACCCGACCCCACCGAGCAGCGGTCGCTGACCATGGCCAAGCACGCCGACGGCAGCCTGTCCTTCCGCGGCGAACTCGACGCCGTCGGCGGGGAGAAGTTCCAGGCCGCGCTGGAATCCATCGTGCAGGCTTCCCGACCGGCCGGGGACACCCGCACCCGCGCCCAGCAGTCCGCCGACGCCCTCGTCCAGCTGTGCGACAACCAACTGGCCGCCGGCACCCTGCCGATCCTGCGCACCGCCAAGCCGCACGTGGTCGTCACCATCCCGCTGGCCGACCTGATGGACCCGGCCACCGGCCCCGCCACGGCGCGCACCGGCTTCGGCGCGGCCATC
The DNA here is from genome assembly GCF_002938435.1 of Blastococcus saxobsidens. Lineage (GTDB taxonomy): Bacteria > Actinomycetota > Actinomycetes > Mycobacteriales > Geodermatophilaceae > Blastococcus > Blastococcus saxobsidens. Next base: position 62,215 of record NZ_POQT01000001.1, on the reverse strand, counting down.
TCCGCCGCCCGCGCCCGCTGGCTGGCCTGCGACGGCGGCATCAGCCGCATCGTCATCGGCCCCGACGGCCACCTCCCCGACCTCGGACGCACGCACCGCGTGACCCCACCCCACCTGCGCCGAGGGATCGAACACCGCGACCGCGGCTGCGGCGTAGTTGAGTGTGCAGGGCGCCGGCTCGACGCCCCCGCCCCCACTGGTGCGACGTCCACCACCTCCTGCACTGGGCCCACGGCGGCGAGACCGAACCGGGCAACCTCGCGCTGCTGTGCGAACGGCACCACGCCAAGGTCCACCACGGCTTCCGGGTGGAACGAGACACCGACGGCCGGTGGCGCACCTGGCGCCCCGACGGCACCGAGATCCTGCTCCTGCCCCACCTCACCCGGCGGACCGCCGACGCCCGTGCGGGCTGACAGCCGCGGAGCGTGCGCTCATCGCCAGCGGGCGGCGGCCTCGAGGAGTGCTCTGCGCTCCTCGGGCGGGCGCTGCGGGCAGGAGGCGCACGTCGGCATGCCCGCGGTCCGGTCGACCAGGCAGCACGAGGACCGCCGGACGAACCGCCGCCCCGCCACGTCCTCGTACCGCGGCGCCGGCAGCGGTGGCCCGACGGCGGAGACGAGCGGTGCGGCGAGCCCCGTGGCCCGCTCGACGTCACCGACCGCCTCCCCGAGCGCGAGCAGCCGGTTGGCCACGGTGTCGGTGGCGATCGCCCACAGCGGCCGCTCCCGCATGCGGCCCGCCTCGGCCACGGCGGCCGTCACGGCGCCGATCGAGCCGCGCAGGTCGTCGGCCAGGTCCCGGGACCCACCTCCGGCCGCCACGGCCGCGATCGGCTGGAGCCCGGGCAGCAGGGACACGGACAGGTCGGCGAGCCGGGCCGAGAGCGGGATGCCGGCGACCAGGCCGGCCAGCGCAGGGGTGAGCAGCGCCGACGACACCGAGTACCACCACACGGTGGCCAGGACGCGGCGGTCCGTCGTCCGCTGCACCCGGGCCCGCGCGGCCAGGAGCTCCGCCGTCCAGCCGGGGTCCGCCAGCACAGCCGCCGGCACGACCCTGGTCCCCGCCGGGACGAGCAGCCCGAGGGCCCCGGCGCCGGGGATGCGCCCGGCCACGGCGGTCTGCTCCGGCGTGGTCACCCGGTCAGTCTGACCGGCCGCCGCACGGAACCGGCCGCCCGCCGTCCAGGGGCAGACGGCGGACCCCGGACCCCATACGGTGTGGCCCAAGCCACGTCGCGTCGCCGGGCTCCGAGCGACGCCGGACCTTGGAGGTAGCGCATGAGCGAGACGAGCCAGGCGACCGAGAGCCGGAGCTACCCACCGCCGGAGGACCTGGCCGCCCAGGCGAACGTCGGCCCCGAGGTCTACGAGGAGGCCGCCCGCGACCGCCTCGCCTTCTGGGAGTCGGCCGCCCGCCGGCTCACCTGGGAGCGGGAGTGGGACACGGCGCTGGACTGGACGAACCCGCCGTTCGCCAAGTGGTTCGTCGGCGGCAAGCTCAACGTCGCCTACAACTGCCTGGACCGGCACGTCGAGGCCGGCCACGGTGACCAGGTCGCCTACCACTGGGAGGGCGAGCCCGGCGACACCCGGACGCTCACCTACGCCGACCTCAAGGACGAGGTCTGCCGGGCGGCGAACGCACTGCTGGAGCTCGGCGTGCAGGCCGGCGACCGGGTGGCCATCTACCTGCCGATGATCCCCGAGGCGGTCATCTCGATGCTGGCCTGCGCCCGCATCGGCGCCGTCCACATGGTCGTGTTCGGCGGCTTCTCCGCCGACGCCCTGGCCAGCCGGATCACCGATGCCGGCGCCCAGGTCGTCATCACCGCCGACGGCGGCTACCGCCGCGGCGCACCGAGCGCGCTCAAGCCCGCGGTCGACGACGCCGTCTCCCGCACCGAGGGCGTCCGCCACGTGCTGGTGGTCAAGCGCACCGAGCAGGACGTCGAGTGGTCCGAAGGCCGTGACCTGTGGTGGCACGACGTCGTCACCAAGCAGTCGGCCGAGCACACCTGCGAGTTCTTCGACGCCGAGCACCCGCTCTACATCATGTACACGTCCGGCACGACGGCGAAGCCGAAGGGCATCCTGCACACCTCCGGCGGCTACCTCACCCAGGTCGCCTACACGCACTGGGCGACCTTCGACCTCAAGCCGGACCGGGACGTCTACTGGACCGCGGCCGACGTCGGCTGGGTCACCGGCCACAGCTACATCGTCTACGGGCCGCTGGCCAACCGGGCGACGTCGGTGATGTACGAGGGCACCCCGGAGACCCCGCACCGCGGTCGCTGGTTCGAGCTGATCCAGAAGTACGGCGTGACCATCCTCTACACCGCGCCGACGGTCATCCGCACGTTCATGAAGTGGGGCGAGGACATCCCGGCCGGCTTCGACCTGAGCTCGCTGCGCCTGCTCGGCTCGGTCGGTGAGCCGATCAACCCGGAGGCCTGGAGCTGGTACCACCAGCACGTCGGTGGTGGCCGCTGCCCGATCGTGGACACCTGGTGGCAGACCGAGACCGGCGGTCACATGATCAACCCGCTGCCCGGCGTCACGTCGCTGGTCCCCGGCTCCGCGCAGGTGCCCTTCCCGGGCATCTCCGCCAAGGTCGTCGACGACGAGGGCAACGAGCTGAGCGACGACTCCACCGGCCTGCTGGTGCTCACCGAGCCGTGGCCGTCGATGCTGCGCACCATCTGGGGCGACGACGACCGCTACGTCGACACCTACTGGTCGCGGTTCGGCAACATGTACTTCGCCGGCGACGGGGCGAAGAAGGACGCCGACGGCAACATCTGGCTGCTCGGCCGGGTCGACGACGTGATGAACGTGTCCGGCCACCGGATCTCCACCACCGAGGTCGAGTCGTCCCTGGTGGGCCACCCGACGGTCGCCGAGGCCGCGGTGGTGGGCGCCAGCGACCCGACCACCGGTCAGGGCATCGTCGCCTTCGTGATCCTGCGCGGGAACGCCGAGGACTCCGGGGACGAGCTGGTGCAGCAGCTCAAGACGCACGTCGCCAAGGACATCGGCCCCATCGCCAAGCCGCGCCAGATCATGGTCGTGCAGGAGCTCCCCAAGACGCGCTCCGGGAAGATCATGCGGCGGCTGCTGCGCGACATCGCCGAGAACCGGGAGCTGGGCGACGTCACCACGCTCACCGACTCCTCGGTGATGAACATGATCAAGGACAAGCTCCCCGCGGCCCCCGCGGAGGACTAGGTCCCGGTCCTGCGGACGATCCGCACGCCCCCTCGGCAGCTCTTCCGAGGTGCCGAGGGGGCGCGCGTGTCCGTCGTGGGGCACCATTCTCCTGTCCAGCCAGTGCCGAACGAAGGAGTTGCCCCCGTGGCCCACAGCGTCTCGACCGGGCGGGACGACCGGTCCACCGGAGCCGCCGAGCCCTCCATCGGCACCCTCGTGCAGAGCGCGATGGCCGACGTCTCGACGCTGGTGCGCAGCGAGATCGAGCTCGCGAAGGCCGAGATCGGCGGATCGGCGAAGAAGGCCGCCATCGGTGGCGGCGCGTTCGGCGCGGCCGCCGTCGTCCTCGGCTTCTCCTCGTTCTTCCTCTTCATCGCGATCGCCGAGGCGCTCACCGCGCTCGGGCTACCGCGCTGGGTGTCCTACCTGATCGTCTGGTTCTTCCTCGTGCTCATCGCCGTGGTCGCCGCGCTGGTCGGCAAGAAGATGATCAAGAAGATCGAGAAGCCCGAGCGGACCATCGAGTCGCTGCGCGAGCTGCCCGACGTGATGCACCGGGAGGCCCCGGGCGCCCGGCGTCGCGACGTCCCCGTCGTCAGCGGCGGCAAGGTCCAGCTGCCGGGCAACGAGCGCTACTCGGTCTGAGCCCGGTGACCGTCCCCCCGGACGGCCGTCCCGACGCCACCAGCGTCCTGCTCCCCGGGCCGTGGACCCACCGCGACATCTCGGCCAACGGCATCCGGCTGCACGCCGCGGAGGCCGGTGAGGGTCCGCTGGTCCTGCTGCTGCACGGGTTCCCGCAGTTCTGGTGGACCTGGCGTGCGCAGCTGACCGGGCTGGCCGACGCCGGCTTCCGCGCCGTCGCCCCGGACCTGCGCGGGTACGGCGCCAGCGACAAGCCGCCTCGCGGGTACGACCTGCCCACCCTGGCGGCCGACGTCGCCGCCCTCGTGCGGGCCCTGGGCGAGCGGGACGCCGTCGTGGTCGGCCACGACTGGGGCGGCCTGCTCGGCTGGACGATGGCCGCCCTCCACCCGCGCACGGTGCGCCGGCTGGTCGTGCTCTCCATGGCACACCCGCGCCGGCTGCGGGCCGGGATGGCGTCCGGGGATCAGCGGCGCGCGTTCCGGCACGCGCTCGGCTTCCAGATGCCCCGGCTGCCCGAGCGCCGGCTGACCCGCCCGGACGACGACCCCGTCGCCGACCTGATGCAGCGCTGGGCCGGTCCGGACTGGGCTCGGACGGCGGACTTCGCGACCGCCGTGGAGCGCTACCGCGCCGCTGCCCGCATCCCCCAGGCCGCCTACGGCGCGATGGAGTACTACCGGTGGGCCGGTCGCTCGCAGCTGCGGCCCGACGGGCTGCGCTACGCCCGGCGGATGGCGGCCCCGGTCACCGCGCCGACCCTGCAGCTGCACGGCGCGCTGGACCCCTGTGTCCTGCCGGCCACCGCGCGCGGCTCGGGCCGCTACGTGGCCGGCGCCTACGAGTGGCGGGAGCTGCCGGGCATCGGCCACTTCCCGCACGAGGAGGCCCCCCACGAGGTCACCCGCGCCATCGTCGCCTGGGCCAGGTGACGTGCTGGAACGGCCCCTTCGCAGGGCCCCGACCTGAGCGGAGCGAAGGTCGGGGGGCGAAGGGGTCCTTCTATTCGCAGGGGCCGGTGCCGACCTCGGCGCGCGCCTGGCTGCCCGTCGTCGCTGCCGCGGCCACCTGCGGTCCGGTGAGCGCGTAGCCGGTCTGCGGGTCGTCGATCGCCGAGGCGAACACCACTCCCAGGACGCTGCCGTCGGGGGCGAACAGCGGCCCACCGGAGTTGCCGGCCCGCACCTGGCCGAACAGCGCGTACACGTCGCGGACCACCGTCCTGGTGTTCCGGAAGTCCGGCCCGCTGATCTCACCGCGGTCCCGGACGCGGGCGGAACCGACGTAGAACGGCCCGCCACCCGGGTAGCCCATGATGATCGCGTCGTCGCCGGTCTCGGCCTCGTCGGGCGTGAACGACAGCGGCACCTGCGGCAGCCCGGGCACCGCCAGGACCGCCACGTCGATCTCCTCGTCGACGAGCACGGGCACCGCGTCGTACTCCTCACCCTCGGCGACCACGACCGGATCGGTGACGCCGGCCAGCACGTGCGCGTTGGTCATGACCCGCTCCGGGGCGTAGACGAAGCCGGAGCCGTCGATCTGCCGCGAGCAGGACGGCGCGATGCCACGGATCCTGACGACCGAGCCCTGGACCGACGCCACGACCTGGCTGTTCTCCAGCGCAGGGTCGGGGGCCGGCACGTCGCGCGCCTCGGTCGGGGTGAGCGGGTCGAGCACGTCGGGCAGGCCGCGCCGGTCGATCGCCTCCCGCAGGCTGTCGTAGACCCGGCGCACGCCGTCGGGCACCGCGGCGTCGACCGCCTGCACCAGCGCCGACTGCCGCACCTGGCTGGCCACCTGCGGGAACGGCGAGCTCGCCAGCGGTGAGGCGACCATCCAGGCCACCAGCAGCACCGCCGCCGCCGACACGACCGCCCCGGCGACGGAGTCGACCATCTTGGCCGGCTCCCAGGTCACCCTGGACCGCACCGCCCGGCCGATCGCCCCGGCCAGGATCTGGCCCAGCAGCGCACCGGCGAGGACGACGACCAGCGCCGCGAACACCCGGGTGACGCTCGACCCGTCGATCCGGTCGGCGACCGGGCCGGAAAGCTGGGCGCCCAGGACGGCCCCGCCGAGGAAGCCGAGGATCGAGGTGGCCGACACCAGCAGCCCCTGGCGGAACCCGGACAGGGCGAAGGCGAGCGCGAGGACGATCAGCAGCAGGTCGACGAAGGACACGGCCGCTACCCGCTGACCGTCATCGTGCCCACCTGTCCCAGCTGCACGTGGAAGGTGCAGCTGAACGGGTAGTCGCCCGGGGTCGTGACCTCGAACTCGATGGTCTCCTCCTCCCCGGCGGCGAGCATGCTGATGCCCTCCTCCACGGGCGCCGGCAGCTCGTCGTCGGTGAACTCGAGGTTGTGCGGCATCTCCTCGGCGACGTTGACCACCGTGAGCCGGACCCGGCCCGGCTCGACGGTGAAGGTGTCCGGGGTGAAGAGGTAGTCGTCCTGCGTCTGCAGCGTGACCTCCTGGACGCCGTCGGCGCCGACGGTCACCTCGCCGAGGCCCTCGGGGACCGGCGCCGGCGCGGGCGGCTCCTCCGCCCCGCAGCCGACGAGGAGCACCATCGCGGCGGCGACCGCGGCCTTCTTGCAGGGGCCCGCCGCGAGCCTGCGAGCGGTGGGGGGCAAGGAGGTCCTTTCCGTCATCGGGGCCGAACCGTACGCGTCGCGGGGCCGTCCGGCGCGGGATCGGCCACCGTCGGCGCGGCGCCGTCGCCCGCCTCGTCGTCGTCCCCGGACCCCGGCAGGGTGTAGGGCCGCAGCATCGACTCGGGGATCGGGCGGACGTCGTGCTGGTCCCACGGCCGGGCCAGACCGGCCGCCTCGAGGATCGCCTCCAGCAGCCCGGCCGTGAAGCCCCACACCAGCATGTCGGCCACGGCGAACGCCGGCCCGACGTAACCCGACGGGTGTCGCAGCCGGAACCGGTTGCCCGGGTCCGCCAGCTCCGCGAGCGGCACCCGCGCCACCCTTGCCACCTCGTGCGGATCGCCGACGCTCACGTCGCGCGGGTCGTCCCACCAGCCCACCACCGGGACGACCAGGCGGTCCGACGGCGGCAGGTAGAGCTCCTGGAGCGTCGCGAGCACGCGCACCCCGTCCGGGTCGATCCCGGCCTCCTCCTGCGCCTCGCGCAGCGCCGTTCCCACGGGGAAGTCGTCCCCGGGATCCACCCCGCCACCCGGGAAGGCCGGCTGGCCGGCATGGCTGCGCAGGTGCGCCGACTTCTCGATGAGCAGGACGTCGGGCCCCTGGGCGCTCTCGCCGAACAGGATGAGCACCGCGGACCGCCGGGCGGTGGCACTGGCCTTCGGCATGCGGTGCCGCAGCGGCAGGTCCGCGGCGGCGTCCAGCAGCCGCTGCAGGTACCCGGGGAGCCCGTCCGCGTCCGGCCCGGCGTTCACAGCTGCACCCCGAGGTGCTCGCCGACCAGTGCCCGCAGTTCGTCGACGGAGGCCACGGGACCCGCCTCGGTGTGCACCAGGGCGCCGTCGGCGTCGAGGAAGTAGGTGAAGGGCAGCGCGTTGATCCCCAGCTCGGCCATCAGCTCGCCGTCGGCGTCGTACGCGCTGGGGAAGGTGACGCCGGCGTCCTGGGCGAAGGAGGTGGCCTGCGGGAGGCCGTCCTTGCTGATGACCCCCACCAGGCGGACCTCGTCCCCGGCGGTCTCGGCGAACCGCTGCAGGATCGGCATCTCCTCCCGGCACGGCGGGCACCAGCTCCCCCACAGGTTCACGACCATGGGGACGCCGGGGGCGCGGCCCAGGTCCAGGGACCCGCCGCCGGGGCAGTCGAAGGCCAGCGCCGGCAGTCGCTCGGCGCCGGTGGCACCGGTCGCGGGCTGCTCCGGGCACGGGGTCAACGGCGAGGGCGCCGCGGAGCCGCTCGGCGCGGCGGCGCGCGGGCCACCGTCCGAGGCGGTGCAGCCGGCGGCCAGCAGCGACAGCCCGGCGAGCAGGGCGGGGACCAGTCGGCGCATCACTCGGTGTCCGACGCGGCCGGGGTCTTCACCAGGCCGCCCGCCACCTCGGGGTCGACCGGTCCGATGCCGAACGAGGGGCACCACTGCGCCAGCCCGCAGGCACCGCAGGCCGCGCGCTTGGCGTGGCACACCCGCCGCCCGTGGAAGATCACCCGGTGGCTGAAGTCGGTCCACTCCTTCTTCGGGATCAGCTGCGCGATCTCCGCCTCGACCTTGACCGGGTCCTCCTCCGCGGTCCAGCCGAACCGGCGGACGAGGCGGCCGAAGTGGGTGTCGACGGTCAGCCCGGGCACGCCGAACGCGTTGCCCAGGACGACGTTGGCGGTCTTGCGGCCCACCCCCGGCAGGGTCACCAGGTCGGCCATCCGGCCGGGCACCTCGCCGTCGAAGCGCTCCACGAGCGCCTGCGCCAGACCCAGCGCGGAGTTCGCCTTGGCGCGGAAGAAGCCGGTCGGCTTGAGGATCTCCTCCAGCTCGGCCCGGTCGGCTCCGGCCAGCGCCGCGGCGTCGGGGTAGCGCGCGAACAGCGTCGGGGTCACCTTGTTGACGGTCTTGTCCGTGGTCTGCGCCGAGAGCACCGTGGCGACGAGCAGCTCGAAGGCGTTGGTGAAGTCCAGCTCGCAGTGCGCGTCGGGGTGGATCGAGGCCAGTTCCCGCGCCATCCGGCGGGCCCGCCGGGTGCGGCTCAGGGAAGTCTCCGCCGGGTCGTACGGCGAGGCGCCGGTCAGCGCCGCACGCGTGGGTCGGCGGGCTCGGGCAGGGCGCGCGTAGTCCGGGGAGGACGCGGGTGCGGACACGCGGTCGAGCGTAGGCGGCCCTGCCGACGCTCCGCTCCCGTGCCATGATCGAGGACGGTCCGCTCCCCCGGACCGCCGCCCGAGCAGAGGAGGACGCCCCGTGGTCTCCTTCAGCGTCATCCTCTTCCCGCCGCTGCTGATCGCCTTCCTGCTGGTCATGGAGCGGGTGGAGGAGCCCCTTCGCCGGCCGGCGTCACAGCGCGAGGTGAACGAGTTCCTCGCCAGTGCGACCCCCGGTGAGGTCGACACGCTGGCGTCGTCGGGCATCCGCAGGGCGCTGACGCGGTGGCGTCGTCGCCGTCGCGGCCGCAACGCGCGCACCGGCAACCCGCCGATGGTCTGAGGCCACCCAGGAGACCGTGTGGCCGCCGTCTCTCGCCCCAACGGGGTACGTCGTGGGACGCCGAACGGGTGACAGACCGCACAGCCACCTAGACTCGCTGCGGACGCGGGCACCCCTGCGTCCGCAGACAGTGTGAGAGGACGTGCAGTGGACGAGGTGCTGGCTCAGTCGGGGCTCTTCCAGGGGCTCTCCGAGGATGCGGTGGACCCCGTCATCAGCCGGCTCGAGACGATCACGCTGCCCCGCGGCCGCGTGGTGTTCAACGAGGGCGAGCCCGGCGACAGCCTCTACATCGTCATGACCGGCAAGATCAAGCTCTCCCGGCGCTCCCCGGACGGCCGCGAGAACGTGCTCGCCGTGATGGGTCCGTCCGACCAGTTCGGTGAGCTGTCGGTCTTCGACCCCGGTCCGCGCACCGCCACCGCGACCGCCGTCACCGACGTGAAGCTGGCCCGCATGCCGCAGTCGGTGCTGCTGCCCTGGATCGAGGCGCACCCGGAGATCGGCGAGCAGCTGCTGCGCGTGCTGGCCCGCCGCCTGCGCCGCACCAACGACTCCGTCGCCGACCTGATCTTCACCGACGTCCCCGGTCGCGTCGCCAAGGCTCTGCTGCAGATGGCCGACCGCTTCGGCAGCCGCGACTCCGATGGCCTGCGCGTCAAGCACGACCTCACGCAGGAGGAGCTCGCCCAGCTGGTCGGCGCCTCCCGCGAGACGGTGAACAAGGCCCTGGCCGACTTCGTGCACCGCGGCTGGATCCAGCTGCAGGGCAAGTCGGTCGTCGTCCTCGACGAGGAGCGCCTGCGCCGCCGCGCGCGCTGACCTCGCCGGCCACTGCGCGAAGAAGGACCCTTCCCGGCACCGGGAGGGGTCCTTCTCCGCGCAACGGCCCCGTCAGGACGGGAGCGGTACCGCCAGCCGGATGCGGGTGCCGTCGGGCAGGACCGCCCACTTCCCGTCCGGGGCCTCCTCGAAGACCGGGCTGATCGGCTCCATCGGCTGGGGTGGCGAGCCGGCGAGGGCCGCGGCGACGTCGGGGAAGGCCTGCAGCTGGGTGAGCGTGTGCGAGGTCGGCGGCAGCATCGGCCGCGTACCGGCGGCCAGCTCGGCCAGCGCGGAGGCCGGCGCGAGCCAGGCCGCCTCGTCGGCCTCCCCGGAGACGTCGCGCGCCTCCTGCCCCACCGGGAGCGCCGCGGCGAAGAACTTGGTGTCGTAGCGGCGCGGTTCCACCCGGGGGGTGATCCAGTGCGCGAACGGGCGGAGCAGGTCCGACCGCAGCAGCAGCCCGCGGTCGGCCAGCAGCTCGGCCAGGGACAGCTCCCGGGACAGCAGCGCCTGCCGCTGCTCCTCCCAGTCGGCACCCGACACGTCGGGCACGACCGCGCCGTCCGGCAGCCCGGCCAGCAGGACACCGGCCTCCTCGAACGTCTCGCGCACCGCGGCACACACCAGTTCGCGGGCCGTGCGCTCGTCGCAGCCGAAGGCGGTCGCCCACTGCGCCGGGGCCGGCCCGGCCCAGCCGAGGTCGGTCTCCCCGTCCCGCGGGTCGACCCCACCGCCGGGATAGGCGGTCATCCCCCCGGCGAACGGCATGCCCCTGGTCCGCCGCAGGAGGTAGACCTCGAGCCCGGCCGCGCCGTCGCGCAGCAGCAGGACGGTCGCGGCCTGCTTCGGCTCGGCGGCCGGGCGGCCGGAGGTGCCCTCGGAGGTCACCGCAGCTCGACGGTGAGCTCGACCTCCACCGGGGCACCGAGCGGCAGCTCGGCGACGCCGACCGCGCTCCGGGCGTGCGTGCCGGCGTCACCGAAGATCCGGCCCAGCAGCTCGCTGGCGCCGTTGACCACGCGCGGCTGCCCGGTGAACCCCTCGGCACTGGCCACGTAGCCGACGACGCGGACCACCCGGGCGACCGAGTCGAGCCCGACCAGGTCGTCGATCGCGGCCAGCGCGTTCAGGGCGCAGAGCTTGGCGTCGGCGGCGGCGGCCTCGACGTCGACCGAGCCGCCGACCTTGCCGGTGCGGCGCAGACCGCCGTCGACGAAGGGCAGCTGGCCGGAGGTGAACACCAGCGAGCCGGTGCGGATCGCCGGGACGTAGGAGGCCACCGGGGCCGCGACCGGCGGCAGCCGGATGCCGAGCTCGGCCAGCCGGGCGTGCCAGCTCGGCGCGGGGGCGCCGGCCGGCGACGCGGGGCCGGTCATGCCGGGCGCTTGAGGTAGGCCACCAGCTGGTCGGCGCCGCCCGGGCCCGGGAGCACGGTCACCAGCTCCCACCCGTCGACACCCCAGGAGTCCAGGATCGCCTTGGTGTTGTGCACCAACAGGGGGATGGTCGCGTATTCCCACTTCTGGCGGGCCGTGTCGCTCATGGACGCGACGCTACTGCAGCAGGTGACCTGAGCGGGCGGCCCCGTGGTGACGTGCTGGAACGGCCACCCTTCAGGGACCCGGACCGAGCTTGCGAGCGGTGGGGGGCACGGGGTCCTTCTTCTACGCTGGTGCGGTGACCTCCGATCCCTCCTCCGCACGTCTGCACGTGGTCACCGGCAAGGGAGGGACCGGCAAGACCACCGTCGCGGCCGCGCTGGCGCTCGCCCTGGCCGCCGACGGCCGCTCGGTCCTGCTGGTGGAGACCGAGGGCCGCCAGGGCATCGCCCAGCTCTTCGACACCCCGCCGCTGCCCTACGAGGAGCGCCGGGTCGCCGTCGCCCGCGGGGGCGGCGAGGTGAAGGCGCTGGCCATCGACGTCGAGGAGGCCCTGCTGGACTACCTCGACATGTTCTACAACCTCCGGCGGGCCGGTCGGGCGCTGCGGAAGATGGGCGCGATCGACTTCGCCACGGCCATCGCGCCAGGGCTGCGCGACGTGCTGATCACCGGCAAGATCAAGGAGGCCGTCACCCGCCGGCACGACGGCCGCCAGGTGTACGACGCGGTCGTCGTCGACGCCCCGCCCACCGGGCGGATCACCCGCTTCCTGGGCGTCACCGGCGAGATGTCGCAGCTGGCGCGCTCCGGGCCCATCAAGACGCAGAGCGACGGCGTCATGGCCGTGCTCCGGTCGCCGCAGACGGCGGTGCACCTGGTGACGATCCTGGAGGACATGCCGGTGCAGGAGACCGCCGACGCGATCGCCGAGCTGACCGCGGCCGGGCTGCCCATCGGTTCCGTCGTCGTCAACATGGCCGCCGAGCCGGTGCTGCCGGACGAGGACCTCGCCCGTGCCGCCGCCGGCGAGCTGACCGGCGCCGACCTCACGCCGGCGCTGGCCGGGGCGCAGCTCCCCGGCGGCGCCGAGCTCGCCGACGCGCTGGCCGCCGAGGTGGTGGAGCACGCCCGCCGCTGGGCGGCGCAGGACGCGCTGCGCGCGGAGGTGGACGCGCTGGGCCGGCCGACCGTCGAGCTGCCGCTGCTCCCGGGACCGGTGGACCTGGGCTGCCTGTTCGAGCTGGCCGGGCGGCTCGAGGAGCACCTGGACGCCGCCGAGGTCGCCGCGTGAGCGCTCGGCAGGAGGAGGCACCCGCGGCGAGCCGGCGGCAGGCGCCCCCCATGGACCTGGGCGCGCTGATCGCCGACCCTGCCACCCGGATCGTGGTGTGCTGCGGCGCCGGCGGCGTCGGCAAGACGACCAGCTCCGCGGCGCTGGCGCTGGCCGCCGCCGAGGCCGGGCGCACCGTCGTCGTCCTCACCATCGACCCCGCCCGTCGGCTGGCGCAGAGCCTCGGTCTGGTGGAGCTGGACAACGAGCCACGGCGGGTGGACGTCCCGGGGGCACCGGGCGAACTGCACGCGATGATGCTGGACATGAAGCGGACGTTCGACGACATCGTGTCCGCGCACTCCACGCCCGAGCGGGCGCAGGCGATCCTGGAGAACCCCTTCTACCAGGCGCTCTCCTCGTCGTTCTCCGGGACGCAGGAGTACATGGCGATGGAGAAGCTGGGGCAGCTGCGGGCCAGCGACAACTGGGACCTGATCATCGTGGACACGCCTCCGTCCCGGTCGGCGCTGGACTTCCTGGACGCCCCGAACCGGATGAGCCGCTTCCTCGACGGCACGATGATCCGGCTTCTCATGGCGCCGAGCCGGGCGGGCTTCAAGTTCGCCAGCGCCGGTTTCCTGCTGTTCAGCCGGATCGTGAGCAAGATCCTCGGCGGCCAGCTGCTGCGCGACATCTCCGCCTTCGTGGCCGCCCTGGACACGATGTTCGGCGGCTTCCGTGAGCGGGCGACCGCCACCTACGAACTCCTCCGCCGTCCGGGCACCTGGTTCGTGGTGGTCGCCGCCCCCGAGCCGGACGCGCTGCGGGAGGCCTCCTACTTCGTCGACCGGCTGTCGGCGGAGGGCATGCCGCTGGCCGGGCTGGTCGTCAACCGCACCCACCCCCCTGCGACGACGGCGCTGTCGGCCACCCGGGCCGAGGGCGCGGCGGAGGGCGTCGCCGACGGCGGCGGGCCGTCCGCCGCACTCGCCGCCGCGGCGCTGCGCGTGCACGCCGGGCGGATGCAGCTCGCCGCCCGCGAGCAGCACCTGGCCGACCGGTTCACCAGCGCCCATCCCGACGTCGCCGTCCGCACCGTCCCCGCCGCCGCGGGCGACGTCCACGACCTCGACGGACTGCGGGTGATGGCCGAGGCGCTGACCGGGCCGGACGCCGACACGCCGACCGGGACCCCGCGCACGCGCGTCCTGCCCGCGCGCCGCGGCTGACCCGGCCGTCCGGCGCTCCGGACGTCGTACGCTGACCGCGATGTCGGAGAACGCGCGCATCCGGACCCGTCTGCTCGCCAAGCTCGCCGCGACCATCGTCGTCGCAGGCGCGCTCGTGGCCGGCCTCATGCTGCCCTGGATCGGCGGCACGGGGCTGATCGCCAGGAACTCCGCGACCCTGCTGGACGCCCTTCCGGTGGAGCTCACCGACGAGTCGCCGGCCGGCGCCACCCGGGTGCTGGCGGCCGACGGCTCGCTGATCACCAACATCTACGAGCAGAACCGGACGCCGGTCCCCTCCGACCAGATCGCCGACGTCATGAAGCAGGCTCTCGTCGACATCGAGGACTCCCGCTTCTACGACCACAACGGCCTGGACGTGCAGGGCACGATGCGGGCGCTGCTGACGAACCTCGCGGCGGGCCAGGTCCGCGAGGGCGGCTCCACGATCACCCAGCAGCTGGTGAAGCAGACGCTGCTGGAGACGGCCGACACCCAGGCCGAGCGCGACGCCGCGGTCGAGCAGGACGGCGTCGCGGGCGTGGCCCGCAAGCTGCGCGAGGCCCGCCTGGCGATGGCGCTGGAGGAGAGGTACGAGAAGGACGAGATCCTCACCCGCTATCTGAACCTCGTCTACTTCGGCCAGGGCGCGTACGGCATCCAGGCCGCGGCCCAGCGCTATTTCAGCGTGAACGCGGCCGACCTCACGCTGCCGCAGGCCGCGATGCTCGCCGGGCTGGTCCAGAGCCCGTTCTACGACGAGCCGATCAACAACCCGGAGAACGCGCAGATCCGCCGCAACCAGGTGCTGCAGCGGATGTTCGACCTCGAGCACATCTCCGAGCAGGAGTTCACCGAGATCTCCGCCCAGCCGGTGCAGGTGGCGCCGGGGCTGAACCCGCCGAACGGCTGCATCGACGCCACGATCGGCGGCTTCTTCTGCGCCTTCGCGCTGCAGCACGTCACCGGCACGCTGGGGGTCTCCCAGGCCGAGCTCGAGCGCGGCGGCTACACCATCCGGACGACGCTGCGCCCCGACCTGCAGGCGCACGGCGACCAGGCGGTCCTCGACACCCTCGCGATGGGCGACCGCCTCGCCGGTATGTTCACCGCCATCGAGCCGGGCACCGGGCACGTGCTGGCGATGAGCGTGAACCGCCGGTACGGGTGCTCCGACCCCGACTGCGAGTCCGTCGTCCTCAACACCGTGGCCAGCAAGGGCGCGGGCTCGACCTACAAGGTCTTCACCGCGGCGGCCGCGCTCGAGGCGGACATCGGCGCCGGGACCACGATCACCACCCCCGGCAACCGGTACACCTCGCGGGTGTACCGGGGTCCCGCCTGCGGCGCCGAGGACCGCAACGGCACCAACGAGCGCGGCATGTACTGCGTCGAGAACGTCGGCAACTACCCCGACACGCTGGACATGGTCGGCGCGCTCATCCGCTCGTCGAACACCTACTTCCTGGCGCTGGAGGACCGGCTGGGCAGCGTGGAGGGCCCGGTCCGCATGTCCGAGCGCCTGGGCATGACCTACGACCAGCCCACCCAGAACTCGGCGGACGAGATCGTCGAGGGCAATTTCGGCTCCTTCACGCTCGGCGCCGAGGCCACCAGCCCGCTGGACCTGGCGAACGCCTACGCCACGCTCGGCGCCGAGGGCACCCGCTGCACCCCCCTCCCGGTGCTCGAGGTGCTCGACCGGACGGGGGCGCCGGCCACCGGCGCGGACGGGCAGCCCCTGGTGATCGAGGACAACTGCACGGAGGCCGTCTCCCCGGCCATCGCCAACACGCTCAGCCAGATCCTGGTGGGGGACGTCTCCACCCCGGCGGGCACCGGCACCCGGGCCGCCATCCCCGGTCGCGAGATCGCCGGCAAGACCGGGACGTCGCAGGGCCGGGACTCGGTCGCCTTCGTGGGCTACATGCCCGAGTACGCGGCCAGCGTGATGGTGTTCAACCCCAAGGAGAAGCAAGACGTCGGCGGGTTCGGCGGCAACATGCCCGCGACGATCTGGCGCAACGCGATGGCGCCGTTCCTGGCCGACAAGGAGACCTCCCCGTTCCCGCCGGCCGACCAGAAACTGCTGAACGGCGGCCGCCCCGCTCCGCGGCCGACACCCTCCCCTGCCCCGGCACCCGCACCCGCCCCGGCTCCGGCTCCGGCTCCGGCACCTGAGCCGGTGCCAGACCAGACACCGATCGTCCCGCCCGCGGGTGAAGAGGGCGGCGAGCCGCCCACCGCCACAGGGCCGGACGGGACCGACACCGGGGCCGCTGGGCCGGCCGGGGCCTGAAGGACCGGCGTCGCCGGCCGGCGACGCCGGTCCGGTGCAGCTCAGCCGAGCTGGCGACGCACCTCGGCGGCCACCCGCGAGCCCTCGGCCCGCCCGGCGACGACGCCGTTGGCCGCGCCCATGACCTTGCCCATGTCCTTCATGCCCGAGGCGCCGGTCCGCGTGATGACGTCGGCGACGATGGCCGCCAGGTCGGCGTCCTCGAGCTGGGCCGGCAGATAGGCGGCCAGCACCTCGCCCTCGGCCTGCTCGCGGGCGGCCTGCTCGGCCCTGCCCGCGGAGCCGAACGCGTCGGCGGCCTCGCGCCGCTTCTTCGCCTCCCGACGGAGCACGGCCTGCACCTCGTCGTCGGAGAGCTCCCGGGCCTCCTTGCCCGACACCTCCTCGGCGCTGACCGCGGCGAGCACCATGCGCAGCGTGGCGGTGCGCAGCTCGTCGCGGGCCTTCATGGCGGTGGTCAGGTCGGCGCGCAGCTGTTCCTTGAGGTCGGACACGAGGTCCAGCGTGACACGACACCTTTCCGGCACGCGCCCGTAGGCTCTCCGGGTGCGCTGGTACACCGCCGTCCCCACCGCCGCCGTCGCCTCGGGCGCGGCGGTGACCGCCTACGCGAGCCTGTACGAGCGCACGCGCTGGACGCTGCGCCGCTTCGAGCTGCCGGTGCTGGACCCGGGCTCCGCGCCGCTGACCGTCCTGCACATCTCCGACCTGCACATGACCGCCGGTCAGCGCTCGAAGCAGGAGTGGGTGGCCGGGCTCGCGGCGCTCGAGCCGGACCTGGTGATCAACACCGGCGACAACCTGGCCGGGCACGACGCCGTGCCGGGGACCCTGCGCGCCCTCGACCCGCTGATGGACCGTCCCGGCGCCTTCGTGCTGGCCAGCAACGACTACTACGCCCCGCGGCCGAAGAACCCGCTCAAGTACTTCAAGCGCGACCACAAGCGGGTGCACGGCGACGAGCTGCCCTGGCGCGACCTGCGCGACGGCATGCGCGAGCGCGGCTGGCTGGACCTGACCAACGCCCGCGGCGAGCTGGAGGTGGGCGGCCGGCGGATCTCCTTCGCCGGCGTCGACGACTCGCACCTCGAACGGGACCGGTACGACCTGGTGGCAGGCGTGGCCGACCGCTCCGCCGACCTGCGCATCGGCCTGGCCCACTCCCCCGAGCCGCGGGTGCTCGACCACTTCGCCGCCGACGGCCACGACCTGCTGCTGTGCGGGCACACCCACGGCGGGCAGCTGCGGGTGCCCTTCTACGGCGCGCTGGTCACCAACTGCGGCATCGACCGCGCCCGGGTGCGCTGGCTGCACCGCTGGGCCCCGCCGGGGCCGGCGCGCCCGGCCGGCACGTGGCTGCACATCTCGGCCGGCCTGGGCACCAGCCCGTACGCGCCGGTGCGCTTCGCCTGCCCGCCGGAGGCGACGCTGCTGACCCTCACGGCGCGCCCGGCCTGAGGAAGGGCGGCCCAGGGGAAGGAGCCCCGACCCGGCGCCGACCCGGTGGAAGGGGAGCGCTAGACTCCTCCTGCGCACCTCGGGGTGTGGCGCAGCTTGGTAGCGCGCGTCGTTCGGGACGACGAGGCCGCAGGTTCAAATCCTGTCACCCCGACAACAGCTCAGGGGCCGCCGATTCGGCGGCCCCTGAGTCGTTCCGGCCCCGGAACGCCCACCGGCACGGCGCCCGGGGGACGCCGTGCCGGTGGTGGTGGATCAGGTGCGGGCGAGCCGCGGCGGCACGTTCATCCGCCGTGCGTCGACCAGGAACAGCGCGGCGATGCCCACGATGGGCAGCAGCGTGAGCTGGACCAGGCCGGCGCCGTCCCAGCCCATGCTCCCGACCAGGCGGGCGAACAGCAGCCCGGAGAAGGCCGCGGCCACGTAGTAGGTGAGCATGAACAGGCCGGCCCCGCGGCCCACGTGCTCGGGGCGCACCGCCCGCTGCATCGCCGTCGTGCAGTTGGTGAACAGGAAGCCGCTGGCGAAGGCGCCCATGAGGAACGCCAGCACGTACTGGGCACCCGCGCCCTCGGCGAACCGGTAGGCCAGCAGCGCCGTCAGGGAGGACCCGACGAAGCCGATCGCGAGCAGCATCCGCTGGTCGTAGCGGTCGGCCAGCCAGCCGACCGGCAGCGCCGTCATGGCACCGAAGCCGATGAGCGACGCGGCGAGCGCGGCCTGCGGGGGCTGGAAGCCCAGCTGCTCCTGGAGGAAGGTCGGGTAGAGGCCCAGGAAGCCGTAGAAGACCAGGCCGGAAATGGCCGAGGCGATGCCCAGGCCCAGCGTGCCGCGGTTGTAGGGGCTGGCGGGCACGTGCGCGTAGGAGGCGGTGTCGGCGGTGCCGGAGCGGCCGGCGACGGCCTCGCTCATCGCGCGGGGGACGGCCACCGCGAGGATCAGCGCCATGACCAGCCCGGCGGCGCCGAACACGTAGAACGGCGTGCGCCAGGTGTCGGAGGCGGTGGCCAGGGACTGACCGACGATCGGCCCGAGGAAGACCCCGAGACCGAACGCGACGCCGATGAAGCCTGCCGCCAGCGCACGACGGTGGAAGAAGAAGGCGCCGATGACGGCGTAGATCGCCGTCGCCTGGACGCCCTCGCCGATACCCGAGACGAGGCGGTAGACGGACATGTCGCCGAACCCGGCGGACAGCGGGATGGCGACCGTGCCCAGCGAGTAGACGACCACGCTGACGACGATGATCCACTTCCGGGACAGCCGGTCCAGCAGGTAGCCGGCGGGCACGCCGGTGAGCGCGATGCCCAGGGTGAACCCGGTGGCGAGCAGGCCGGTCTGGTCCAGGGAGAACCCGAAGTCCTCCCGGATCTGCGGCAGGAGCGGGTAGAAGACCTGCCGGTCCATGGCGTTGAGCATGTACGACAGGCACAGCACGGTGAAGCCGATGATCACGGCGGTCGTCGACGCCGTCGTGCTCGGCCCGGCGGCCGGTGCGGATTCCGGCTCGGGCGCCCGGGTGCGGGACTGGGTCATGGGGGCTCCTGGACTCGTGGTCAGATGTCCGTAGTGCGGACGACGGTCCGCATAGGGTGCAGATCACATGTGACCCCCGTCAAGCCCCCGCCGCCCGACGTGATCCCGCGTATGCGCGAGCACGAGACAGATGACGCACGCGTAGCGGACATTTGTCCGCTGTCCTCGGTGGCGCGGCCCCGGCCGGCGGCCGGCCACGCGCGACCGCCACCGGTTGGACCGGCCCCCAGGGGGGCACCGTCCCCCGCGATGACCGAATGGGTGCTCCTCCTCGCCGCCGTCGTGCTGACGGCCTTCACCGGGTTCTTCGTCGCCGCCGAGTTCTCGCTGACCACCGTCGACCGCGGCCGGGCCGAGGAGGCGGCGGACAGCGGGAACCGGCGCGGGCGCAGCGTCGTCCGTGCGCTGCAGACGCTGTCCACCCAGCTCTCCGCCGCCCAGCTGGGCATCACGATCACCACGCTGCTGGTCGGCTACCTCGCCGAGCCCGCGATCGGCCAGCTGCTGCGCGGTCCGCTCGAGGCCGTCGGCCTGAGCGGCGGGTCGGTGACGGCGGTGTCGGTCGCGTCGGCCATCGCGCTGGCGACGACGCTGCAGATGCTGCTGGGCGAGCTCGGGCCGAAGAACCTGGCCATCGCCAACCCGCTGGCCGTCGCGGGCTTCATCGCCCCGGGCATGCGCGGCTTCACCCGCGTCGCCGGCCCGCTGGTCGGGAGCCTGCAACGGGTGTCGAACGCCATCGTGCGGCGGCTGGGTTTCGAGCCCCGGGAAGAGCTCGACACCGCCCGCGACGCCGAGGGGCTGGCCGCCGTCGCCCGCCGGTCGGCGGCCGACGGCGACCTCTCGCCCGTCGCCGCACGGCTGCTGGAGCGCTCGCTGAAGCTCGGCGGGAAGTACGCCACCGACGTCATGACGCCCCGCACCCAGCTCTGGACCCTGCGGGCCAGCGCCACCGCCGCCGACGTCATCGCCGCCGCGGTCGAGTCCGGCAACTCCCGCTTCCCCGTCTACGGCTCCGACCTGGACGAGGTGACCGGTGTGGTGCACGTCAAGCACGCCGTCGCCGTCCCGGAGGCCGAGCGGGCCACGCGGACCGCCGGGGAGCTGGCGGTCCCGGTGCTGGCGGTCCCCTCCTCGATGCACCTCGAGCGGCTGCTGGACCTGCTGCGGGACCAGGGGCTGCAACTGGCGCTCGTCGTCGACGAGTGGGGGGCGACGCACGGTGTGGTGACCCTGGAGGACATCGTGGAGGAGCTGGTCGGCGAGATCGCCGACGAGACCGACCAGCCGCTGCGCGCGCTGCGCCGGGTGGACGCCGACACGTGGGTGCTCTCCGGCCTGCTGCGCCCCGACGAGGTCCAGGAGCGCGCCGGCATCGCCGTCCCCGAGGGGCGGTACGAGACGCTCGCCGGCTTCCTCACCGACGAGCTGCAGCGACTGCCCGAGGAGGGCGATGTCGTCCGCGTCGACGGGTTCGAGCTCGCCGTCGAGACCGTGCAGGGACGACGGGTCGCTCGTGTCGTGGCGCGCCGCCTGCCCGCCCCGGTGGGCGACGACGCGGTCGAGCCGGTGACGGCCGACCGCGAGCAGGTCCCCGCATGACCGCGGTCAGCCTGCTGGTCCTGGTGGCGCTGCTGCTGGGCAACGCCTTCTTCGTGGCCGCGGAGTTCGCGCTGGTCTCCGCACGCGTCGACCAGATCGAGCCACGGGCCGAGGCCGGGCAGCCGCGCGCGGTGAAGACCCTGGCGGCGATGCGCAACGTGTCGCAGATGATGGCCGGGGCCCAGCTCGGCATCACGCTGTGCTCCCTGGGCCTGGGCATGGTCGGTGAACCGGCGGTGGCACACCTGATCGAGGTGCCGCTGCACGCCGCCGGGGTGCCCGACGCGCTGCTGCACCCCATCTCGCTGGTCATCGCGCTCTCCCTGGTGACCGTGCTGCACATCGTCCTGGGCGAGATGGTGCCCAAGAACATCACCATCGCCGGCCCCGACAGGGCCGCGCTGGCGCTGGGCCCGCCGCTGGCGGTGATGGTTCGGCTGCTCAAGCCGTTCATCTGGTTCTTCAACACCATCGCCAACGGGTTCGTGCGGCTGTTCGGCGTGCAGCCCACCGACGAGGTGGCCGCCAGCTTCGACGCCGGCGAGATCCGCTCGATGGTCACCCAGTCGCAGCAGGAGGGGCACCTCGGCGCCGGGATGGGTGAGCTGGCCGCCGGCGCGCTCGCCTTCGAGCACACCGACCTCTCCTCGGTCCTCCTGCCGCTCGACCGGCTGGTCACCGTCCCCCGCCGCACGACCCCGCGGGAGCTGGAGGGCGTCGTGGCCGAGCACGGCTTCAGCCGTTACCCGGTCTGCGACGAGGGCGACGAGCCGGCCGGCTACGTGCACGTGAAGGACGTGCTCGACGTCCCGGTCGACCGCCGGGACCAGCCCATGCCGGACCGGGACGTCCTGCCGTTCGTGGAGCTGCGCGCCGGCGACCCGCTGCCGGAGGTGCTGGCCACCATGCGCAAGGCCGGCGCCCACCTCGGCCTGGTCCGGGACGGCGACGGCATCCGCGGCATCGTGGCGCTGGAGGACGTGCTCGAGCAGCTGATCGGTGACGTGCGGGACGCCGCCGCCGAACGACGCCGGGTCGACGAGCGCCGGCCCCGCGTCGAGGGCGCCGCCGCGACCGGCGCGGGGGGCGGGGGAAGATGACCGGGTGAGCGACCCGAGCACCGTCCCCGCACTCCCCCTCGCGGTCACCGCCCGCTGGCAGGCGCGGTTCCGCGCACCCCGGGTGTCGCTGCCGGACTGGGCCGAGGAGGCGCCGCACCGGAACGTCTACTCCTCCGACGTCAGCGGCGTCGTCGAGCAGTACGCCTGGGACCGCTCGACCGACGAGCACCGGCCGGTGACCGACCGACCCAACGGCACGCTGATCAGCACCCTCAGCCCGGACGGCGGGACCATCTGGTGGTTCGCCGACACCGACGGCGACGAGTTCGGCGTCTGGATGACCCAGCCGTTCCCCGGCGGCGAGGACACCGTGGCCGTCCCCGAGGTGGGAGCGGCCTACCCGGCGGGGCTGGAGGTCGGCCGCTCGCTCGTCGCGATCGGGCGGAGCACCGACGACGGCAGCGAGCTGTGGCTGGCGCCGCACGGCGGGACGCCCCGGGTGATCTACCGGCACGCCGACCCGGCGTCCGTCGACGCCCTCACCCGGGACGACGAGCTGCTGGTCGTCTCGCACTCCGAGCACGGCGATCCGCGCTACCCCGCGTTGCGCGTGCTGCGCACGGCCGGCACCACCGAGGACTCCCCCGCGGTCGTCACGGAGAAGTGGGACGGCGAGGGGCTCGGCCTGCACGCGCTGGAGTTCGCCCCGCTCCCCGGTGACCGCCGGCTCCTCGTCGGCCACGAGCGGCGCGGCCGGGAGGAGCTGCTGATCTGGGACGTCGAGGCCGGCACCGAGACCGAGCTCGTCCTCGACCTGCCCGGTGACGTGACGGCCGGCTGGTACCCCGACGGCACGGCGCTGCTGGTCGGGCACGACCACGCCGCCCGCACGGAGCTGTACCGCTACGACCTCGCGACCGGTGTGCTGGAGAAGCTGGACACGCCGCCGGGCGTCGTCCGGGGCGCCACCGCGCGCCCCGACGGCACCGTCGAGCTGGCCTGGTCGAACTCCGAGCTGCCGCCGGTGATCCGCCGCGCGGACGGGCCGGTGGTCCTGTCCGTCGCCGACGAGGACCCGCCGGCGGCCTACCCGGTGGAGGACCGCTGGGTGCCCGGCCCCGGTGGGGACATCCACGCGCTGCTCGTCCGGCCCGCCGGCCGGGGTGGGCCGGCCGGACCGTTCGCCACGGCGTTCCTCGTGCACGGCGGCCCGGAGGCGGCCGACGACGACTCCTACCGCGCCCGCCGCGCGGCCTACGTGGACGCCGGGTACGCGGTGGTGCACGTGAACTACCGCGGCTCGACCGGCTACGGGTCGGCCTGGCGGGACGCGCTCACCGGCCGGCCGGGGCTCACCGAGCTCGAGGACATCGGCGCGGTCCACGATGCGCTGGTCGCCGAGGGCGTCGTCGACCCGCGGCGCACGCTGCTGACCGGCGGTTCGTGGGGCGGGTTCCTCACGCTGCTCGGACTGGGCACCCAGCCGGAGCGCTGGACGGCCGGCATCGCCGAGGTGCCGGTGGCCGACTACCTGGCCGCCTACGAGGACGAGATGGAGGGGCTGCGGGCCTACGACCGGGCGCTGTTCGGCGGCTCACCGGCGGAGGTGCGGGACGTGTACGTGCGGTCCTCCCCGATCACCTACGCCGACGCCGTCGCCGCGCCGGTGCTCGTGGTGGCCGGCGCGAACGACCCGCGCTGCCCCATCCGGCAGATCGACAACTACCTCGGCCGGCTCGAGGAGCTGGGCAAGGAGCACGAGGTCTACCGGTTCGACGCCGGCCACGGGTCGCTGGTCATCGAGGAGACCATCCGGCAGGTCGAGGTCGCGCTGGACTTCGCCCTGCGCCACGTGCGGCCCTGACCCCGGGCGCTTTCGCCTCTCCCCCCATCGAGGGAGGCCGGCGGTAGCGCGTAACCCTGCGGCGGCTCCGATCGATCACAGCAACGTCAACCCACGACAAGGGCGACCTGCCGGCAACGGCAGTCAGCAAAGCAACCGGCCCCTCAGGGGCATCGGGGCTACCGAACGGAAGGCACCACCATGCTGAACCTCCTCCCCCTCCTGCTGGCCAAGGCCGGCGCCGCCACCGTGACCGCCAAGGTCGCCGTCGCGGGGGTCGTCTCGGCCGCGGCAATCGGCACCGCCGGCGCCACCGGGGTGGTGCCCCTCGACGAGATCCTGCCGGGCGACGAGCCCGCCGTGGTGGTCGAGGACGACAGCCAGGTCGACTCGCTGCTGGACTCCGAGCTCTCCGCGGACGACGTCACCGAGGACGACAGCACCGGACCGGACGCGGACGGCGCCGCGGACGGGCTCTACGAGGCCCGGGAGAAGGCCGCGGACGAGGCCCAGGAGGCGCTCGAGGCTGCGGAGGAAGCCGCGGAGGAGGCCGCGGAGGAGGCCCGTGAGGCCGCCGAGGAGGCCGAGGAGGGTGCCCGCGAGGCCGCCGAGGAGGCCGCCGAGGCTCAGCGCGAGTCCGACGAGGAGGCCGCCGCGCAGCAGCGCACCTCCGACGAGGAGTCCGCCGAGGCCCAGCGCACCTCCGACGAGGAGGCCGTCGAGCAGCAGCGCACCTCCGACGAGGAGGCCGCCGCGCAGCAGCGCACCTCCGACGAGGAGTCCGCCGAGGCCCAGCGCATCTCCGACAACGGCTGACCACCACAGGGCGGGCGGACTGGCCTCCAGTCCGCCCGCCCTCGTGCCGATAGGACTCGCATGCCACCGACCGATCCCGCGGGGCTCGACGATGCCCTCGCGGCGGCCCAGGCCGGCCGGCCGGAAGCCCTGCGAGAGGTGTACGAGCAGCTGGCCCCTCGAGTGCACGGCTACCTGAGTGCCCGGGGCGCGAGCGAGCCCGATGACCTGACGAGCGAGGTGTTCCTGACCGTGTTCTCCAAGCTGGCCACCGTGACCGGCGGCGCCGCAGGTCTGCGCACCCTCGTCTTCTCCGTGGCCCATGCGCGCCTCGTCGACGACCTCCGCCGGCAGTCCCGCCGAGGGAACGCCGTCTCCTACGAGGACTGGCAGGACGACCGGACGGCGCCCTCTCCCGAGGACGAGGCCGTCGACCGGATCCGCACCGCCGAGATCCGCGCCCTGCTCGACGAGCTGCCGGCGGACCAGCGGGACGTCCTGCTCCTGCGGGTGGTCGCCGACCTGAGCGTCGAGCAGACCGCCGCGGCCGTGGGCCGCAGCGCAGGCGCCGTCAAGCAGCTCCAGCGCCGTGCCCTGCTGGCGCTGCGCGCGCAGATCCACGACGGCTTCTCCTTCGGCCTGGCACCGGTGACCCCGTGACCGGCCGAAATGCACGCACCGTCCTCGACGGCGCGGCCGCCGACCCGGACCTGCACCGGGCCGTCGCCCTCATCGCGACGCTGGCCGACGGACCGGCTCCACCGCCGAGCGCGGCCCTCGCTGATCTGCTCGCCCGGGGCTTCGAGCCGACCGTGGTGCCGTTCCGGCGTCCGGCCGGGCAGCGACGGCGCTGGGCGGCACGCACCGGCGCCGGCCTGGTCGCGGCCGCGGCCTCCGTCGTCGTGGCCGGGACGGCGGCGGCACTCCCGGCGCCGGTGCAGGCCGTGGTCGCCGACCTGGTCAGCGCACTGACGCCGTTCGAGCTGCCGCGGCCCACACCCGACGTGGCTCCGCGGAAGGACGAGCGGGAGACGGCCGATGAGGCCTCGCCGTCAGAGAAGGCCGGCTCGTCGGCCCCTCCGTCGCCATCAGCCACGCAGAGCGGCGGCGGCCCGGCGACCCGGACGACCGGGGCCCCGCGCGACACCGAGCCCGAGCACGACGCCGACGACTCGTCGGTGCCGGAGCGTTCGCAGCGCGAGGGTCAGCGTTCTGCCGAGGCCGCCGAGCAGCAGCGCAGCTCCGACGAGGAGGCCGCCGCGCAGCAGCGCAGCTCCGACGAGGAGGCCGCCGCGCAGCAGCGCACCTCGGACGAGGAGGCCGCCGCGCAGCAGCGCACCTCCGACGAGGAGGCCGCCGCGCAGCAGCGCACCTCCGACGAGGAGGCCGCCGCTCAGCAGCGCGAGTCCGACCAGGCATCAGCCGGGAGCTGAGGCCACGGTCGCCGTGCGCGCTCCTCAGCGGGAGGCGGCGATCAGCTCCGCGATCTGGACGGTGTTGAGGGCGGCACCCTTGCGCAGGTTGTCGTTGCTGACGAACAGCGCGAGCCCACGGCCGCCGTCGACGCCGGGGTCCTGGCGGATCCGGCCGACGTAGCTGGGGTCACGACCGGCGGCCTGCAGCGGGTTGGGCACGTCGGACAGCTCCACGCCGGGCGCGGTCGACAGCAGCTCGGTCGCCCGCTCGACGCTCAGCGGCCGCTCGAACTCGACGTTCAGCGACAGCGAGTGCCCGGTGAACACCGGCACCCGGACGCAGGTCCCCGAGACCCGCAGGTCGGGGATGCCGAGGATCTTGCGGCTCTCGTTGCGGAGCTTCTGCTCCTCGTCGGTCTCGAAGGAACCGTCGTCCACGACGGAGCCCGCCATCGGCAGCACGTTGAACGCGATCGGCGCCACGTACTTCGCCGGGGCGGGGAACTGGACCGCGGACCCGTCGTAGGCCAGCTCGTCGGCCTTGTCGACGACGGCCTTGACCTGGCCGTGCAGCTCCTGCACGCCGGCGATGCCCGAGCCCGAGACCGCCTGGTAGGTGCTGGCGACGATGCGGACGAGACCCGCCTCGTCGTGCAGCGGCTTGAGCACCGGCATCGCGGCCATGGTGGTGCAGTTCGGGTTGGCGATGATCCGCCCCGCGGCCTGCGCGATGTCCTGGGGGTTGACCTCGCTGCAGACCAGCGGGATCTCCGGGTCGCGCCGGAAGGCCGAGCTGTTGTCGATCACGACGACGCCGGCCGCGGCGTACCGCGGGGCCTGCGCCCGGGACGTGGTGGCGCCGGCGGAGAACAGCGCCACGTCCAGCCCGGTGGGGTCGGCGGTGGCGGCGTCCTCGACGGTGATCTCGCCGTCGCCCCAGGGCAGCGTGGTGCCGGCCGAGCGTGCCGAGGCGAAGAAGCGGATCGAGGCGATCGGCAGGTCGCGCTCGGCCAGGATCGAGCGCATGGCCGCGCCGACCTGGCCGGTCGCGCCGACGATGCCGATGTGCAGGGGGCGCATGTCCGCGCTCATCGTCCGGTCCCTCCGTAGACGACCGCCTGGGCCTCGTCGGTGCCCAGGTCGAAGGCGTCGTGCACCGCGCGGACGGCGATGTCGACGTCGGTGTCGCGGCAGACCACGGAGATGCGGATCTCCGAGGTGCTGATCAGTTCCAGGTTGACCCCCGCATCGGCAAGCGCGCCGAAGAACTTGGCGGACACACCGGGGTGCGAGCGCATGCCCGCGCCCACCAGCGACACCTTGCCGATGTGCTGGTCGAACTCCACGTCCGCGTAGCCGACCGTGTGCTTGACCTTCTCCAGGGCGGCGATGGCGGTGGGGCCGTCGCTCTTGGGCAGCGTGAAGGAGATGTCGGCGAGCTTGCTGGCCCCGGCCGACACGTTCTGCACGATCATGTCGATGTTGACCTCGGCGTCGGCGAGCACGCGGAACAGCTGCGCCGCCTCACCGGGCCGGTCCGGGACGCCGAAGACGGTGATCTTGCCCTCGGAGCGGTCGTGCGCGACGCCCGTGATGATCGCCTGTTCCACCGGGAGGTCCTCCATCGAGCCGGCCACGATCGTGCCGGAGAGCTGTGAGTAGGAGCTGCGGACGTGCACGGGGATGCCGTAGCGGCGGGCGTACTCGACGCAGCGCAGCATGAGCACCTTGGCCCCGGAGGCGGCGAGCTCGAGCATCTCCTCGTAGGTGATGGTCTCGAGCCGCTTGGCGTTCGGGACGATGCGCGGGTCGGCGGTGAAGACGCCGTCGACGTCGGTGTAGATCTCGCAGACGTCGGCGTCCAGCGCCGCCGCCACGGCGACGGCGGTGGTGTCCGAGCCGCCGCGGCCGAGCGTGGTGATGTCCTTGGTGTCCTGGCTGACGCCCTGGAACCCGGCGACGATCACGATCGAGCCCTCGTCGAGCGCCGAGCGCAGCCGGCCGGGGGTGACGTCGATGATCCGCGCCTTGCCGTGGCTGCCGGTGGTGATGACACCGGCCTGCGACCCGGTGAAGGAGCGGGCCTCGTAACCATGGGTGGAGATGGCGATGGCCAGCAGCGCCATGGAGATCCGCTCGCCGGCGGTGAGCAGCATGTCGAGCTCACGACCGGGCGGGTCCGCGGTGATCTGGCTGGCCTGGTCGAGCAGCTCGTCGGTCGTGTCGCCCATGGCGGAGACGACGACGACGACGTCGTCGCCGTTCTTCTTGGCGGCGACGATCCGCTCGGCGACGCGCAACATGTGCGTGGGCGAGGCGACGGAGGAACCGCCGTACTTCTGGACGACGAGGGCCACGGCTCATGAGGCTACCGAGGTGGCGCGCGGTACCGGCGGTTGCGTCCTCCGGTTCCCGCAGGATGAGATCACCCGGTGGACGACCAGAGCGACTGGCTGCTGACCGAGGAGGAGCGCGGCAACCCCGGCACCCCCATCCCCTCCTGGACCGGAGGCAACCTGGTCCGGCCGCTGGTCCACGGGGTCGCCTACTTCGAGCGGCTGGTCGAGGAGGTGGAGCGGCTGGGTCCGGGCGACCGCGTCTGGTTCACCGACTGGCGCGGTGATCCCGACGAGCGGTTGCGTCCCGACGGCCCCACGGTCGACCAGCTCTTCAGCGCGGCGGCGCACCGCGGCGTGGACATCCGCGGCCTGGTGTGGCGATCGCACACCGACGCGCTGTCCTACAGCAAGGAGGAGAACCGGGCCCTCGACCGGGAGATCGAGGAGGACGGGGGCCGGGTGGTCCTCGACCAGCGCGTGCGCCGCGTGGGCAGCCACCACCAGAAGATCGTCCTCATCCGCTGCCCCGCCGACCCCTCACGCGACGTCGCGTTCGCCGGCGGCATCGACCTGTGCCACAGCCGGCGCGACGACGCCGACCACCGCGGTGACCCGCAGGCGGTGGACATGGCGTCGGCCTACGGGCCGACGCCTCCGTGGCACGACGTCCAGGCCGAGATCCGCGGGCCGGCCGTCGCCGTCCTCGACACCGCGTTCCGGGAACGGTGGGACGACCCGACGAGCCCGGTCCAGGGCAATCCGGTGGCCTACGTCGTCGACCGGTTCCGCCGCGCCCGCCTCGATCCGTCGCCGTTGCCGCCGGAGCTCCCCCCACCCCCACCCTGCGGGCCGCACCTGGTGCAGACGCTGCGGACCTACCCCAGGATCCGGCCGCGCTACGACTTCGCCCCGGAGGGCGAGCGCTCCATCGCCCGGGGGTACAGCAAGGCGGTCAAGAAGGCCCGCCGGCTGATCTACCTCGAGGACCAGTACCTGTGGTCCGCCGAGGTCGCCCAATTGTTCGCCGACGCGCTGACCGCCAACCCGGAGCTGCACCTGGTCGTCGTGGTGCCGCGCATCCCCGACCAGGAGGGGGCCTTCAACGCGACACCCCAGTACGTCGGCCGCCGCCAGGCCATCGATCTCTGCGTCCGGGCCGGCGGCGAGGACCGGGTGCACGTCTTCGACGTGGAGAACCGCGCGGGGACGCCGGTCTACGTGCACTCCAAGGTCTGCGTGGTCGACGACGTCTGGGCCAGCATCGGCAGCGACAACTTCAACCGCCGCTCCTGGACGCACGACAGCGAGCTGTCCACCGCTGTCGTCGACACCACCCGTGACCCCCGCGAGCCGCGGGACCCGGCCGGCACCGGCGACTGCGCGCGCACGTTCGCCCGCGACCTGCGCCTGGAGCTGGCCCGCGAGCACCTGGACCTGCCGCAGGACGGGAGCGCGGACGACCTGCTGCTCGATCCCGAGCACTTCGTCGCATCCCTCGAGGCACGTGCGGCCGCACTGGACGAATGGCACGAGGCCGGCCGGCGCGGCCCCCGTCCACCGGGCCGGCTGCGACCGCACCGCCCCGAGAAGCTGTCCTGGCTGACCCGCCTCTGGGCGACGCCGGTGTACCGGCTGCTGGTGGACCCCGACGGGCGCCCGCTGGGGATGCGGTTCAGAAGGCAGTTCTGACCCGCTGACGGGGCGACGGGCCTAGGCCCGCCGCCCCACCGCGCTCAGGCGACCATGCCGTGCGGGTCGAGGACGTACTTCTTCGCTGCACCGCTGTCGAAGTCCGCGTAACCCTCAGGAGCCTTGTCCAACGGGACGACCGTCGCGTTGACCGCCTTCGCGATCTGCACCCTGTCGTGCAGGATCGCCATCATCAGGCCGCGGTTGTACCTCATCACCGGGCACTGGCCGGTGGTGAAGGACAGCGACTTGGCCCAGCCGGTGCCCAGGCTCAGTGACAGTGCCCCGATCTTCGCCGCCTCGTCGATGCCACCCGGGTCCCCGGTGACGTACAGGCCCGGGATGCCGATCGCACCGCCGGCCGCGGTGACCTCCATCAGCGAGTTGAGCACGGTCGCCGGCGCCTCCGTCGCCGACCCTTCCCCGTGCCCACGCGCCTCGAAGCCGACCGCGTCGACCGCGCAGTCCACCTCGGGGACACCGAGGATCTGCTCGATCTGGTCCTTGGGATCACCTCGGGAGACGTCGACGGTCTCGCACCCGATGCTCCGGGCCTGCGCCAGCCGGGACTCGACCAGGTCCGCGACGATGACGACGGCGGCGCCGAGCAGCTGGGCGCCGACGGCGGCGGCGATGCCGACAGGTCCGGCACCGGCGATGTACACCGTGGAGCCGGGCTTCACCCCGGCCGTGACACAACCGTGGAACCCGGTCGGGAAGATGTCCGACAGCATGGTGAGGTCGCGGATCTTCTCCATCGCCTGGTCCCGGTCGGGGAACCTGAGCAGGTTCCAGTCGGCGTACGGGACCATCACGTAGTCCGCCTGGCCGCCGACCCAGCCGCCCATGTCCACGTACCCGTAGGCGGCCCCCGGCCTCGCCGGGTTCACGTTGAGGCAGATGCCGGTCTTGCCCTCCTTGCAGTTGCGGCAGCGCCCGCAGGCGATGTTGAACGGCACCGAGACGAGGTCGCCCTCCTTGATGAACTCCACGTCGCGACCGCACTCGATGACCTCGCCGGTGATCTCGTGCCCGAGGACGAGGTTCTCCGGAGCCGTCGTCCGACCGCGGACCATGTGCTGGTCGCTACCGCAGATGTTGCTGGTGACCACCTTGAGGATGACCCCGTGCTCGGTCTTGCGCCCGACGTTCGCGGGGTTCACCCCGGGGCCGTCCTGGAGCTCGAGCTTCGGATAGGGGATGTCCTGCACCTCGACCTTGCCGGGCCCGATGTAGGCGACGCCTCTGTTGCCTGCCATGTGTCCGTTTCCCTCCATGAGACTGGGTGCGCGACGGGCCCGGGGCCCGATCCGCGCCGTGCAACGCTTCTGACCACACCGCCGGGTGCGGTGTCCGACTCACCTCCTCCGGCCGGGCCGTCCCAGGTCGTGCGGCTGGTCTGCTTGTGGGTCAACCGCGGGAGCCGGTGACCTCCCCCTGGGTCCCCTGGACCTCGGGCTCCTCGGGCTCGGCCGCGCCCGGGCGGGCCAGGACCTCGTAGAGCACCGCGGCGGCCAGCGCCCCCAGCAGGGAGCCGACGACATAGGCGGGGAACTGGGTCCAGGCGACGTCGCCGCCGAAGATCGCGGCCACGGCGTTGGGACCCAGGGCCCGGGCCGGGTTGACGGCGGCGCCGGTGAGGGGCGCGAAGACCAGGACGAGGCCGGTGACGGAGAGGCCGATGAGCCAGCCGGCCCACCCACCCGGCGCCCGGCGGTCGACGGCCAGCGCCATGATCGTGAGCATGAGGAGGAAGGTGGCCAGCGCCTCGGCGAGGATCGCCTGCCCGTACCCCACGCCGTCACCGAACGCGACGCCGCCGATGTTCCCGAGGTCGACCGCTCCGGTGCCGAAGGCACCCACGAGCAGGAGCGCGCCCACCAGCGCGCCCAGGAGCTGGGCCACCACGTAGGGGCCCACGTCGGTCCAGGGGAAGCGACGGGTCACGGCGAGGACGACGGTCACCGCCGGGTTGATGTGGGCCCCGGACGTGCTGCCGAAGGCGTAGATGACCAACGCGACCACCAGCCCGAAGGAGAGCGCGATCATCCCGAGGCCCGCGTAGTCGAGCTCTCCGCCGCCGACGGTCAGAGCCGCCACGACCGACCCCGGACCGAACACCACGAGCAGTGCCGTACCGACCAGTTCCGCGGCACAACGCCGCCCCAGCGAGCCCGACATGACGCCCCCCTCTGGACGCTCATCCCGCATGTATGGTGCGCGTCACACTCTGGCGCGCCGTCCCCTCGCGCGCAACGCGAGAGAGCCGCCGGCTGCCGGGGGCGCGCCATCGGGATGTCGTCTGCAGGCGCCCGCGGGGATGCACGGAGGACTGCGGCGGCACGCCGCCGTTCCACACCGCCGACCGCCCGTGTCGCTGCGACGTGGGCCGAGCCGCTGCTACCGTGGACGACGTGCGCGGCAGCCTCCTGCTTACCCGCCGCGGCGAGGCCCTCTCCTAGGTCGGCTCCCTCGCCGCGGGGTTCAGGCGTCCCCGGCGTCCGCTGACCGTCCCCGGAGCTGTGCGCACTCCGCGCACGGCAGCCCGCACCAGGAGCCTCCTCATGAGCGACACCCACCCGCACGCCCGCCATCCCCAGCAGCCGTCGGGGATGCCGGTCCACCGCTACGCGCCCTTCACGCCGGTCGCGCTGCCCGACCGCACCTGGCCGGAGACGGTCACCACGAAGGCCCCGCGCTGGTGCGCCGTCGACCTCCGCGACGGCAACCAGGCGCTGATCGACCCCATGACGCCCGACCGCAAGCGGCGGATGTTCGACCTGCTGGTCCGGATGGGCTACAAGGAGATCGAGGTCGGCTTCCCCGCGGCGAGCCAGACCGACTACGACTTCGTCCGGCAGTTGATCGAGGGCGACCTGGTACCCGACGACGTCACGATCCAGGTGCTCACCCAGGCCCGTGACGAGCTGATCGAGCGCACCTTCGAGTCCCTGCGCGGCGCCGAGCAGGCGATCGTGCACCTCTACAACTCCACCAGCACGTTGCAGCGCCGGGTCGTCTTCGCCTCCGACCGCGCCGGCATCGTCGACATCGCCGTCCACGGCGCCCAGGTGGTGCGCAAGCTCGCCGAGCAGATGGGCGACACCGACATCCGGTTCGAGTACTCCCCCGAGTCCTTCACCGGCACCGAGCTCGACTTCGCCGTCGAGGTCTGCAACGCCGTCACCGACGTCTGGGAGCCCACCCCCGACCGGCCGACGATCCTCAACCTGCCGGCGACCGTCGAGATGGCCGAGCCGACCGTCTACGCCGACCAGATCGAGTGGATGCACCGCAACCTGGCCCGGCGCGACTCGGTGGTGCTGAGCCTGCACCCGCACAACGACCGCGGCACCGCCGTCGCCGCCGCCGAGCTGGGCTACCGGGCCGGCGCCGACCGCATCGAGGGCTGCCTGTTCGGCAACGGCGAGCGCACCGGCAACGTCGACCTCGTCACCCTCGGCCTGAACCTGTTCAGCCAGGGCATCGACCCGGAGATCGACTTCTCCGACATCGACGAGATCCGCCGCACCGTCGAGTACTGCAACCAGCTCGGCGTGCACGAGCGGCACCCCTACGGCGGCGACCTGGTCTACACCGCCTTCTCCGGCTCCCACCAGGACGCGATCAACAAGGGCTTCAAGGCCCTCGAGGCCGACGCCGCGCAGGCGGGTGTCCCCGTCGAGCAGCAGGCCTGGGCCGTGCCGTACCTGCCGATCGACCCCAAGGACGTCGGCCGCAGCTACGAGGCCGTCATCCGGGTGAACAGCCAGTCCGGCAAGGGCGGCGTCGCCTACATCATGAAGACCGAGAACCACCTCGACCTGCCCCGCCGGCTGCAGATCGAGTTCAGCGCGGTCATCCAGCGGCACACCGACGACGAGGGCGGCGAGGTCACCGCCGAGCAGATGTGGACCGCCTTCAGCAGCGAGTACCTGCCCGACCCCGACGCACCCTGGGGCCGTTTCGCGCTGACCGGCCACCGGCACACCGCCCACGGCGACCAGCTCGACGAGATGGTCGTCGAGCTGGTCGACGACGGCGTGCCGGTCACGGTCGAGGGGCGCGGCAACGGCCCCATCGCGGCGTTCGTCGACGCCCTGTCGACCGTCGACGTCGACGTGCGGGTGCTCGACTACGCCGAGCACGCGATGTCCGCCGGTGGCGACGCGCGCGCCGCCGCCTACGTGGAGTGCGCTGTCGGCGAGCGGGTGCTGTGGGGCGTCGGGATCGACCCGAACATCGTCACCGCCTCGCTGCGCGCCGTCGTCTCGGCGGTCAACCGCGCCCAGCGCTGATCCGCAGGCGGGACGGGGCGCGCGAGCTCAGCGCGCCCCGTCCCGCCGCCGGCTCTCCTCCAGGGCCGTGCCGGGCTGCTCCGGAGGCGCGTCCGCCGGCTCGTCGCCCTGGTAGACGCGGTCGCGCACGGCGCCGCCGGTGGTCAGCTCGTCGACCAGCATCCGGTCGCGACGCACGTGCCGACGGCGGTAGGCCACCCGGCTGATCATGTGCGCGCTCACCGGCGCGGTGAGCAGCTGGAACGCGGCGACCAGCAGCAGCATCCAGGTGGCCGACCACCCCTGCAGCCGGATGGCCGCGCCCACCATGACCAGCAGCACGCCGAGCACCTGCGGCTTGGTCCCGGCGTGCATCCGGGTGAGCACGTCGGGGAAGCGCAGCAGCCCGAGCCCCGCGGTGAGGCACAGGAACGCGCCCAGGAGCAGCAGGACCACGGCCACGACGTCCCGTGCCATCTCCAGCTCGTTCACCGGCTTTCCTCCGTGGCCCGGGCCGACTGCTCCTCGGCCGCCACCGGCAGTCCGACGTCCGACCCGTCGTCGGCGGACGAGATGAGCATGCCGCCGACGTAGCGGGCCACCGACACCGATCCGACGAAGGCGAGCAGCGAGACCACGACCAGGACCGGGACGACGGTCGGGTCCCGCTCCAGCCCTGCGTGGACGGCGAGCCCCGCGGCGATGATGACCAGGAGCGTGTCGGTCGCCACGACCCGGTCCAGCAGCGAAGGACCCATGCCCAGCCGGATGAGGGCCAGCAGCGCCCCGATCCCGAGCAGGCCGTAGGCGATCCAGTAGACGACGGTCACCGCGCATCCCTTCCCGTCCCCGCCTCGGCCCCGCCGAGCGCCGCGACCGCCTCCGGGGAGCCGAACGCGCGCACCACCCGCTCCTCCTGGGCCAGCACCGCGGTCCGCTGCGCCTCGACGTCGGCGTCGTCGCGCACGTGCAGGACGTGCAGCGCGAGCGTGCGCCGCTCGCGGTCGAGGTCGATCACCATCGACCCGGGCACGAGCGTCAGCGACTCGGTCAGGACGGTGAGCAGCAGATCGGAGTCGGTGCGCAGCTGCACGGTGATGATCGCGCTCCGGTCGATGCCGCGCGGGCGGATCGTCTGCCAGGCCACCAGGGCACCGGATCGGATCAGGTCGACCAGGAAGTAGCCGAGGAAGAACAACGTCGGCAGGGGGCGCACCCGGGAGCCCCCGACCACCGGCGGCAGCGGGAGCAGCCAGGTCACCGCGAGCGCCACGGCGACGCCGCCGAGCAGGTTCGCCCACGACCACGTGCCCCACAGCAGGTTCCAGACCAGCACCAGCCAGACCAGCAGCGGGATCTGGTGGCGGACCCGGTGACCGGACTCGGGGGTGGACTCGTCGCTCACGGCACCTCCTCCCCGCCGAAGACGGCCGAGACGTAGGGGGTGCGGTCCCGGAGGTCCGCGGCGGCCCGCTCGGCGATGCCGTACAGGGGGCCGGCCACCAGGGTGAGACCGACGGTCACGACCACCATCGCGGCGGTCGAGGCGACCATCACCCGCGGCAGCGGGCGCAGCGGCCGCTCGCGGCCGTCGTCCTCACCGAGGCCGTCGGTGACCGGCGTGGTCGCCGTCGCCACCGCGGTGTGCCGTTCCCAGGCCGCGCGGCGCGCCTCGGCGCGGGTACCGGCACCCCGACCGGCAGCTTCCTTCTCGTCCGCGGGCTGCTCCTCGTCCGCCGGGTCCGGCAACGGACCGGGGGCCAGGTCGGGGCCGGCGTCGGCCGCGGCGGCGTCGAACGTGTCGGCCTCCGGGGCCTGCGCCGGAGGGCGCCAGAAGGCACGGCTCCACACCCGCGAGATCGCCAGCAGCGTCAGGAGGCTCGTCACCGCACCTCCGGCGACGAGGACCAGCGGCAGCCAGCCGCCGTCGGCGATCCCCGCCTCCAGCAGGCCGAGCTTGCCGATGAAGCCGGAGAACGGCGGGATGCCGGCCAGGTTCATCGCCGGGACGAAGTAGAGGATCGCGAGCAGCGGGGAGGCCGTCGCGAGGCCGCCGAGCCGGTCCACGCCCGTGGAGCCGCCCTGGCGCTCGACCAGCCCCGCGACGAGGAACAGCGTCGTCTGGATCGCGATGTGGTGGACGACGTAGAAGATCGCCCCGGCCAGGCCCGCCGTGGACGCCAGCGAGATGCCGAAGACCATGTAGCCGATGTGGCTGACCAGCGTGAACGACAGGATCCGGCGGATGTCGGTCTGCGCCACCGCCCCCAGGATGCCCACGACCATCGTGGCCAGCGCGGCCCACATGAGGACCTGGTCCAGCGCGCCACCGGGGAACAGCAGCGTCTGCGTGCGGATGATCGCGTAGACGCCGACCTTGGTCAGCAGGCCGGCGAACACGGCGGTGACCGGCGCCGGGGCGGTGGGATAGCTGTCCGGCAGCCAGGCCGACAGCGGGAAGACCGCCGCCTTGATCGAGAAGGCGATCAGCAGCATCGACTGCAGGAGCAGCTGCGTCCCCTCGGGCAGCTCCGCGAGCCGCCCGGCCAGCTGGGCCATGTTCACCGTGCCCGTGGCCGCGTAGACCAGGCCGATCGCGGCGAGGAAGAGGATGGAGCTGAGCAGGCTCACGATGATGTAGGTGATGCCGGCGCGGATGCGCGCTGCCGAGCCCCCCAGCGTCAGGAGCACGTAGCTGGCGGTCAGCAGGATCTCGAAGCCGACGTAGAGGTTGAACAGGTCACCGGCCAGGAAGGCGTTGGCCACGCCGGCGATCAGTACCAGGAACGTCGGGTGGAAGATCGAGATCGGCGTCTCCTCGTCACCGTCGGCGGCACCCTGGCCGACCGCGAAGACGAGGACCCCCAGCGCCACCGTCGCGGCGACCACCAGCATCAGCGCCGACAGCCGGTCGACCACCAGGACGACGCCCAGCGGCACCGGCCACCCGCCGACGGAGATCGCGTCGGCGCCGTCGGCGTCGGCGAGCACCAGCAGCACGACCGACACGGTGAGCACCGCGCTCAGCACGAGGACGCTCAGCGTGCGCTGGATGCGCGGGTGCCGGCCGCCGACCAGCAGCGCCGCCGCCGCCCCGAGCAGCGGCAGCAGCACCGGCAGCGGGGTGAGCACCCGGATCATCGCTTCCTCCGCTGGGTCGGCGGCAGGTCGACGTCGTCGGACGCGATGCCGGAGTACTGCCGGGCCAGGCTGCGCTCCACCTCGTTGTCGGCCGCGAAGGTGTCCGCGTGCATGGCGGGCCGGTCCTCCGGTGCAAGGTCGTCGGGGTCGATGTCGTCGGCGTCGGTGTCCGACCGCCGGGCGATGCGGCGGTCCTCCTCGTCGACCTCGATCACCTCCTGGCGGACCAGGCGCCAGGACCGGTAGATGATCGCGAGCACGAACGCCGCGATCCCGAACGTGATGACGATGGCGGTGAGGATCAGCGCCTGCGGCAGCGAGTCGCTCATCTCCTCGGGCTCGGCGTACCCCAGGATCGGCGCAAGACCCGACGGCCCGCCGGCCGACAGCAGCAGCAGGTTGGTCGCGTTGCCGAGCAGCAGGAAGCCCAGCAGCACGCGGGTGAGGCTGCGGTCCAGCAGCAGGTACACCCCGGCCGCGTAGAGGACACCGATGATCACCGGCAGGACGACGGTGGGGGTCATCGGAGGATCACCTCTCCGGGCTGGACGTCGATCGGGTCGTCCTCGTCGGCCTCGCGGTCCAGCTCAGCGCCGAGGCTGCGCAGGATGTCCAGCACCAGCCCGACGACGATCAGGAAGACGCCGATGTCGAAGAACAGCGAGGTGACGAGCTTGACGTCGCCGAGCACCGGCAGCGTGGTCTCCAGGATCGCCGTCTGCAGCACCTGCGCACCGAGCGTCAGCCCGACGACACCGGTCGCGCCGGCGAACAGCAGGCCGAGCCCGAGCAGGAGGCCGGGGTCGACCGGCGCGGCCTCGCCGAGCTCGTAGCGTCCGCCGGCGAGGTAGCGCAGCACGAGCGCCAAGCCCGCGACGAGGCCACCGGCGAACCCGCCCCCGGGCTCGTTGTGCCCGCTGAAGAGCAGGAAGACCGCGAACACCAGGATCGTGTGGAACAGGATCCTGGTGATGACCTCGAGGATCACCGAGCGCCGCTCGGGCGCGAGGGCCGCCGTGGCCGCCAGCCACTTCCCGCGGGGGGCCCGCCGGGAACTGCGCTCCTGCCGGGCCAGCTGCACGGGGTCCAGCCGGTCGACGGCGCCGGTCCGCCGCCGGAGGAACACCAGGCTCGCGACGCCGGTGGCGGCGACGACGAGCAGCGCCACCTCGCCGAGGGTGTCCCAGGCCCGGATGTCGACCAGGGTCACGTTGACCACGTTCTGCCCGCCGCCGAAGTCGTAGGCCGCGTCCGGGTGGGCCACGGACACCGGCGTCGCGGTGCGGGCGGTCAACGCCACGGCACCGGCGCCGGCCATCAGCGCCCCGACGGCGACGGCGATGACCCCGCGGCCGACGCGCTCCCGCGGGCGGTGCCGCTCGGTGATGTCCTTGGGCAGCTTGCGCAGCACCAGCACGAAGACGACCAGGGTCAGCGTCTCGACCAGGAACTGCGTGAGCGCCAGGTCGGGCGCGCCCTGGAGCGCGAACAGCACGGCGAGCCCGTACCCGGTGACGCCGACGACGAGGACGGCGGACAGCCGCTGCCGGA
Source organism: Blastococcus saxobsidens (assembly GCF_002938435.1). Lineage (GTDB taxonomy): Bacteria > Actinomycetota > Actinomycetes > Mycobacteriales > Geodermatophilaceae > Blastococcus > Blastococcus saxobsidens. Next base: position 23,507 of record NZ_POQT01000001.1, on the reverse strand, counting down.
TCCGCAGCGCGAGGAGCGCGGCGCCGACCACAACGACCCCGACCAGGGCCTGCACGGGTGTGTCCCAGGCGCGCCACTCCCCCGGCCACGGCGCACGGAACAGCAGCACCGCCCCGGGCAGGGCCAGCACGACGACGAGGATCGTGCCCAGGTAGGCCGGCAGCGAGCCGCGCTGCGTCGTCCCCGTGACGAGCACGGCGAGCCGGTCCAGCGCCTGCAGGGTGTTCCAGTAGCCCTCGTCGGCCGAGGCGCCGACGGCGAACCGGCGCTGCAGCCCGAAGACCGGGGCCCGCGCGAGGAACAGCAGCGCACCCCCGACGACGGTGACCGCCGAGAGCAGCAGGGCCGGCTGGAGGCCGTGCCAGAGCGCCAGCTTCTCCGCCTCGTCCGCCACCAGGGGCATCGTGTCGGCGTACTCCGCGACCAGCGGCTCCAGCAGCGGGCTGAACGGCCCGGCGAGGAGGCCGGTGAGCGCCAGCACGCCCGGCGCGGCCAAGAACAGGGCCGAGGGCGGGTGGATGAGCTCGGTGGGCTCGTCCGCCGGCAGGTCGGGCTTGCGCGCGAAGGCGCCCCAGACGAACCGCGCGGTGTAGCCGGCGGTGAGCACCGAGCCCAGCACCAGCCCGACGAGGACGACGACGGCGGCGGTGCGGTCGGGCAGGCCGCCGTCCCACAGCGCGGTGAACGCCGCCTCCTTGCCCACGAAACCCAGCAGCGGGGGCAGGCCGGCCATGGAGGCCGCGGCGAGCGTGCCGATCCCCGCCAGCACCGGCAGCCGCCGACCGAGCCCCGAGAGCCGGCGCAGGTCGCGGACGCCGGTGGCGTGGTCGACGACGCCGACGGTGAGGAACAGCGTGGACTTGAACAGCCCGTGCGCGAGCGTCATCGCCAGCCCGGCGGCGGCCAGCTCCCGGGTGCCGCCCCCGACCAGGACCATCAGGAAGCCCAGCTGGCTCACCGTGCCGAACGCCAGGAGCAGCTTCAGGTCGTTCTGGCGCAGCGCCCGGTAGCCGCCGGCCAGCATCGTGGCCAGCCCCAGCCCCAGCACCACCGGGCGCCAGCCCGGCACCTCGGCGAACCCGGGGGCCAGCCGGGCCACCAGGTAGATGCCGGCCTTGACCATGGCCGCGGCGTGCAGGTAGGCGCTGACCGGGGTGGGGGCCTCCATCGCGGCCGGGAGCCAGAAGTGGAACGGGACCATCGCCGACTTGGTGACCGCTCCGGCCAGGACGAGCATCGTGCCGGCGACGAGCAGCGGGCCGCTGCCCGGATCGGCGACGACCTCCGACAGCAGGTAGCTGCCGCTGGTCTCCCCCAGCATGATCAGCCCGATCAGCATCGCCAGCCCGCCGGCCGTGGTGAGGATCAGCGCCTGGCTGGCCGCGCGACGGGCCGTCAGCTTGGTCCCCGCCCCGCCGATGAGCAGGAACGAGAAGACGGTCGTGAGCTCCCAGAAGACGTAGAGGAGCAGCAGGTCGTCGGCGAGGACGAGGCCGAGCATGGAGCCGGCGAACGCGGTCAGGGAGCCGGCGAACCGGCCGGTCCCCTCGTCGTCGGGCTCGAAGTAGCGCGCGCAGTACAGCAGGACGAGCGCGCCGACCCCGGTGACCAGCAGCGCGAAGACGAGCGCCAGGGAATCCAGCCGCAGGGTGAGGGCGAGGTCCAGCGCCGGCACCCACGGCACCGTCTCGGTGACCTCACCGCCCCCGGTCACGCCCGTCAGCCGGGTCAGGACCCAGACGAACGAGGCCGCCGGCACGAGCGCCAGCGCGAGGAAGGCGTCCCGACCCCACCACCGCACGAGGACCGGCGCCAGGACGGCGGCCACCAGGTGGAGGAGCAGGAGTGCGAGCACAGGTCTCCGGGAGTCTCGATGGGCTCGGGGACGACCACAGACGTCCGGGGACGAGCGGCGGGCGCTTCCTGCAGATTACCTGGGACACCACCGACCGGCCCCCTCGCCGATGATCAGGGGACCTGATCGTCAGGCGTCCTCCCTCGCGGTCGACGGTGAGGGAGGACCCCGCACGGTGAGGGAGGACGAGCGGGCGGCCTACCCCTCGGCGGTCTCGGAGGCGACCAGCCACTCCTCCTCGACCTGCTCCTTCTCCGCCTGCACGGCGCGCAGCCGGGCGTCGAGCTCGGCCGCCTGCGCGTAGTCGGTGGCCGCGGCGGCGAGCTGCTCGTGCAGCTTCTTCTCGTCGGCGTCCAGCTTGAGCATCCGCCGCTCCAGCCGGCCGGCCTCCTTCCGCGCCGCCCGCGCCTCGGCGGCCGAGACCGCCGGCGCCGACGTCGAGGGAGCCCCGACGGGGCGCGGTCCCCCGCCGCCGGTCGCCGTCGTCAGGGGTGCACCGCCCGCGGCCCGCCGGCGCAGGTACTCGTCCACCCCGCCGGGCAGCTCGGCGAGCGTGCCGTCGCCCAGCAGCGCGACGACCTTGTCGCACACCCGGTCGACGAAGTACCTGTCGTGGCTGACCACCAGCACGGTGCCGGGGAAGCTGTCGAGCAGGTCCTCCAGCGCGGTGAGCGTGTCGATGTCCAGGTCGTTGGTCGGCTCGTCGAGCACCAGCACGTTCGGCTCGGCCATCAGCAACCGCAGCAGCTGCAGCCGCCGCCGCTCGCCACCGGAGAGGTCACCCACCGGCGTCCACTGCCGGTTGGCGGCGAACCCGAACCGCTCGGCCAGCGTGGACGCCGAGATCTCCTGGTTGCCGATCCGGGCGATGCGGGCGACGTCCTGCACCGCCTCCAGCACCCGGGCCCGCGGCGGCAGCTCCGTGACGTGCTGCGACAGGTAGGCCGGTGCCACGGTCTGGCCGACGACGACGGTGCCCGAGTCGGGCTTCGTCTCCCCCACCAGCAGCTTGAGCAGCGAGGTCTTGCCCGCGCCGTTGACCCCGACGATGCCGATCCGGTCGCCCGGGCCGACGTTCCAGGTCAGGTTCTCGAACAGCGTGCGGGGACCGTCCTCGGTGGGGACGGCGTAGTCGACGCCCTCGACGTCGTAGACGGTCTTGCCCAGGCGCCGGGCGGCGAAGCCCTTGAGCGCCATCGAGTCGCGGGCCGGCGGCTCGTCGGCGATCAGGGCCTGCGCGGCCTCGATGCGGAACTTCGGCTTGCTGGTGCGGGCCGGCGGGCCGCGGCGCAGCCAGGCCAGCTCCTTGCGGACCAGGTTCAGCCGCCGCTCCTCGGTGACCGAGGCGATCCGCGCCCGCTCGGCCCGGGCGAGGGTGTAGGCGGAGTAGCCGCCGTCGTAGGAGTGGACGTCGCCGTCGGCGACCTCCCACGTCGTCGTGCAGACCTCGTCGAGGAACCAGCGGTCGTGGGTGACGACGACCATGCCGCCGGCCCGCTGCTTCACGTACTCGGCGAGCCAGGCCACGCCCTCGACGTCGAGGTGGTTGGTGGGCTCGTCGAGGATCAGCAGGTCCAGCGGCCGGATGAGCTGCGCGGCCAGGGCCACCCGGCGGCGTTCGCCACCGGACATCGGGGCGACCGGGGCGTCGAGCCCCAGCCGGTCGAGCTCCAGCCCGGTCAGCACCGAGCGGACGGCCGGGTCGCCGGCCCACTCGTGCTCGGCGGCGAACATCGAGGAGGGGAGGACGACGTCGCGCACGGTCGTCCCGGCCGGCAGGGTGCCGGACTGGTCCAGCACCCCCATGGCGAGGTCGCCGCGGCGGGTGACCCGGCCGGAGTCGGGCTCGTCGGCGCCGGTGAGCAGCGACAGCAGCGTGCTCTTGCCCCCGCCGTTGCGGCCGACGACGCCGATCCGCTCGCCGGCGGCGACGCCGAGGGAGACGTCGTCGAGGATCACGGTCGTGCCGTGCGCCTTGTGCACCCGCTCGAGGTTGACCAGGTTCAGGGGTGCGCTCATCACCACCAGTATCCGCGCCGCCCGGCGGCGGCCACCCGCGGGGAGCTTCCGAGGTCAGACCACGTTCAGCTCGGTGCCGTCGGTTGTCACCGGTTCCGCCCGGACGGTGCGGGGCAGTCGGAGGCAGGCGAGCCCGCTGAGCAGGACCACCCCGGCGATGGCGAGGAAGGCGCCGTCCTGCCCGATCAGGCGCACCACGACCGGGACGGCGAGGTTGCCGAGGATCCCGCCGAGGGCCATCGACAGCGACATCGCGGAGACCGCCGTGGCCCGGTGTGCCGCGGTGACCCGGTCGTGCAGGACCGCGCTGGTCAGCGGCCAGGTGGCGCCGTGCGACACGTAGTACAGCGCGAACCCGACCGCGGCCACGACGAGCAGGTCGGGGCCGGAGAACAGCGCGAGCGCCGCGGCGCCGAGCAGCGCCAGCACGGCACAGGTGACGCGGGTCGAGCCGCCGAACACCCGGCGCATCGCCGGGGTGGCCATCGCGCCGACCGCGGCCGCCGCGAACGAGATCGCCAGCACCGTCCCGTAGACCGCGGCGCCGTCGTCCCGGCCGCCGGCGAGCTCGGCGAAGCGCAGCGGTCCCAGCAGCTCGCAGCCGACCAGCCCCACACCGCCGGCGGCGGTGATCAGCAGGACCAGCCGCAGCGGCCCGTCGGTGACCGACAGCCGCAACGCCCCGGCGACCGTCCCCGGCACCGTCCCGGCGCCGGCGGCCAGCGCCGTCCGGACGCTGCCCTCGCGGGGCGGCCGGTCCTCGGTGAGCAGGCGGAGCACGAAGCCCACGTAGAGCAGGTCGAGGACGGCGGCGACGGCGAACGGCAGGGCGAGCGCGGCGCCGGTGGACCCGCCGAGCAGGCCGGGGAGCAGGCCGCCCGCGACGGCACCGATCGCGAGCCCGCCACCGTCGGCCGCGGAGTGGCGGGCGAGCCCGGGGGCGACGTCGGCGCCCGGGTCGATGCGGTGGACGCTGTCGACGTACCAGGCCTCCAGCGGTCCGGAGTCGAGGGTGCGGCCCAGCCCCAGCGCGAGGACCGCCAGCACGAACCCGGGCAGGCTCGTCGCCACGGCGAACAGCACGCAGGAGGCGAGGTGCAGCGCCGCCCCGGCGAGCAGCACCGGGCGCCGGCCCAGGACGTCGGCCAGCCCGCCGGTGGGCAGCTCCAGGGCGACGACGACGACACCGTGCAGCGTGAACAGCAGGCCGATCTCGGCCAGCGACAGCCCGCGGGCCTGGGCGAGCAGGACGGTGACCGGGGTGGTCAGCCCGACCGGCAGCCAGCGCAGGGCGGTGAGGCCGACCAGCCGCCGGGTGGCCGAGCGGACGGTCTGCGGTGGGGTCACGCCGGCCACTCCTTCAGCGGGACCACGTCGACGAGGACGCTGACGAGGTCGGACCCCTCCGCGGGGCGGTCGGCGGGGTGCTCGGCGAGCCAGCGCATCAGCACGGTGCTCAGCTCGCGGGTCAGCGCCTTGGCCTGGTCCGGACGCAGCCGCAGCGCGTAGTCGCTCAGCGAGGCGGCCTCCGCCCACGCGGGGCCGAGCTCCGCCTCCTGCGCCTGCCACGCGGTGAGCACGCGGGCATGGCCGGCCAGCTGCTGCCGGCGCAGCTCGTCCTCGACCTCGGCGCCACCCTCCTGCGACAGGACGTCGGCGGCCTCCCAGCTGGTCATCCGGTGGCGGGCGCGCCACCACCGCTCACGGGCGGTCCCCTGGTCCTCGACCTCCTCCACGAAGCCGTACGCGGCCAGCTGGCGGAGGTGGTAGCTGGTCGACCCGCTGCTCTCGCCGACGCGGCGGCCGAGCCCGCTGGCGGTGGCCGGGCCGTGCAGGCGGAGCAGCCCGAGGAGGCGGTTGCGCAGCGGGTGCGCCAGCGCGCGCAGCGCCCGCACGTCGCTCACCTGGACCTGGGGTTCCAGGGCGTCGTCCCGCGTGGCCATGCCGGCGAGCGTAGGACTGCAAAGGTGTCTTTGCAACGAGTTCTTTGCATTGATCGGCCGGCGTGGGCCGCACGGGGGAAGACAACGACCCCTGCGCGGGTTACGGTCAGCACTAGTTGAATGTTCAACGAGGAGGACCGGATGCCTGCCGTGACCGTCGAGGACACCACCACCCTGCCGCGGGTCCCGCTGCCGGCGCCCCGGACGGTGCGCCGCCGCACCCGGTCGGTGACCACCGCACCCTCGGCCTTCGAGGGCGAGGGCTTCCCGGTCCGCCGGGCCTTCGCCGGGGTCGACCTGCGGGCGCTGGACCCCTTCCTGCACATGGACCAGATGGGCGAGGTCGAGTACGCCCCCGGCGAGCCCAAGGGCACCAGCTGGCACCCGCACCGGGGCTTCGAGACCGTCACCTACCTCCTCGACGGCACCTTCGAGCACGCCGACTCCCACGGTGGCGGGGGCACGATCAGCAACGGCGACACGCAGTGGATGACCGCCGGCGGCGGCGTCCTGCACATCGAGCGGCCGCCGGAGGAGCTCGTCGTCAGCGGGGGGCTGTTCCACGGGCTGCAGCTGTGGGTGAACCTGCCCCGCGCGCAGAAGTGGGTGGAGCCGCGCTACCAGGACCTGCGCGCCGACGCCTCCGTCCTGCTCGCCAGCCCCGACGCCGGGGCGCTGCTCCGGGTGATCGCCGGCGACGTCGCGGGGCACACCGGGCCGGGCTCCACCTACACGCCGATGGCCATGGTGCACGCCACCGTCTCCCCCGGCGCCACGCTGGACCTGCCGTGGCGGCCGGACTTCAACGCCCTGGTCTACGTGCTCTCCGGCGCCGGTTCGGTCGGCATCGACGGTGCCCCGGTGCGAACCGGTCAGCTCGCGGTGCTCGGCCCCGGCGACACGGTGACCGTTCGGGGCGCCGTCCACCAGGAGTCGCGCACCCCGGCCCTGGACGTCGTCGTCCTGGGCGGCCGGCCGATCAACGAGCCGATCGCCATGTACGGCCCGTTCGTCATGAACACCGCGGACGAGGTCAGGGGCGCGTTCGACGACTTCGCGGCCGGCCGGCTCGGCACGATCCCCGCCCAGCGGGTCTCCGGCCCGGTTCCGCACGGCGACCTGCGGGGCCAGACTGACTGACGGCAGCATCCCGCGTCCCCCGCGCCGAGATCACGGGCTCTCGGCGCACCATGCCCCTGGAACCGTCGAGATCCCGTGATCTCGGCGAAGGAGTGAGCGCGCCATGAGCAACCTTGACCGCCGCCCCGCCGCCCGCGACCTCGGCGGCCTGCAGCAGACCTCGGCCGGGCCGGCGCTCGACCTGCTCCCGGCCAAGGAGGTGCTGCTCGGCGAGTCCACCCGCGTGCGCCGGCTGCTGCCCACGCTCGGCCGGCGCATGGTGGGCGCGTGGGCGTTCGTCGACCACTACGGGCCCGACGACATCGCCGCCTCCTCCGGCATGCAGGTGGCCCCGCACCCGCACACCGGGCTGCAGACGGTGTCCTGGCTGCTCGACGGCGCGGTGCACCACCGCGACTCGCTCGGCAGCGACGTGACGTTCCACCCGGGCGAACTGGCGCTCATGACCGCCGGGCACGGCATCGCCCACTCGGAGCAGTCGCCGGTGAGCCACCCGCGGTTCCTGCACGGCGCCCAGCTGTGGGTGGCCCTGCCGGACGCCGACCGCGACGTTGCACCGCACTTCGAGCACCACGACACCCTTCCCAGCTTCAGCTCCGACGGGCTGCGCACCACCGTCCTCATGGGCACGTTCGCCGGCGCGACCTCGCCGGGGCGGGCCTACACGCCGCTGGTCGGTGCGGACCTCGACCTGACGGCGGGAGCCGACGTGGAGGTGCCGCTGGAACCGGGCTTCGAGTACGCGCTGCTGGCGTCGTCGGGGTCGGTCTCGGTCGAGGAGGCGTCCCTGGAGCGCGGGGCGATGCTCTACCTGGGCACCGGCCGGCGCTCGCTGCGGCTGCGTGCTGCCGACGCCTCGCGCCTGCTGCTCCTGGGCGGGGAGCCGTTCGAGGAGCGGCTGGTCATGTGGTGGAACTTCGTGGGCCGGTCCGGCGAGGAGATCGCCGAGTACGCCGAGCGGTGGAACGCCGGGGACGAGCGGTTCGGCGCGGTGGTGGGCTACGAGGGCGAGCGGCTCGCCGCCCCGCCGCTTCCCCCGGTGCCGCTCATGTCCCGCGGACGCGTGCGGTGACGGGCGACCACGGGGACCGGCCCCTCGACCCGCGGCTGCTCGACTTCGTCGCCGACCGGCGCTGGGGCGTGCTCACGACGCTCAAGCGCGACGGCCGGCCCCAGCTGTCCAACGTCGGCTACTCCTGGCACGACGGGGTGATCCGCGTGTCGGTGACCGCCGACCGGGCGAAGACGCGGAACCTGCGCCGCGACCCGCGGGTGACGCTGCACGTCGCGTCGCAGGACTTCTGGTCGTGGGTGGCGGTCGAGGGCACCGCCGAGCTGACCCCGGTCGCCGCCGACCCGCACGACGCCACGGTCGAGGAGCTGATCACCTACTACCGCGGCATCAACGGCGAGCACGAGGACTGGGACGCCTACCGCGCGGCGATGGTCGCCGACGGCAGGCTGGTCGTCCGGTTCCACCCCGAGCACGCCTACGGCCAGGTCGGCTGACCCCTGGCGGCCCCGTCCAGGGGCCCGCCCTGAGCGTGCGAAGGGTGGGGAGGACGGGGTCCTTCTACTCCATGACCGAGAAGGACCCGCCCCAGGGGTCCTCGACCACGGCGAACCGGCCGAACTCGGTGTCCTCCGCCGGGTGCAGCACCTTGCCGCCCCGGCTCTCGACGGTGGCGACGGCGCCGTCGGTGGACTCCACCGCGAAGCACACCGTCCACCCGGTGGGCAGGCCCGGCTGGACCGCACCGAGGCCGCCGAGGGGGCGGTCACCGGTGCGGAACGTGGCGTAGGGCGCCATGCCCTCCATGGGGTCCCACTCGAATCCGAAGACGGCGCTGTAGAAGGTCTGCGCCGCGTCGGTGTCCCCGACCGCCGCCTCGTTCCAGACCAGCGAGCCCGGCTCGTTGAACCGCTGCACGCCGGTGTGCTGGCCGGCCTGCCAGAGCCCGAAGAGGCTGCCCTGCGGGTCGAGGGCCACCACCATCCGGCCCATCGGCCCGATCTCCATCGGCTCGACCAGGACCGTGCCACCGGCCTTGCGGATGCGGGCCACCGACGCGTCGGCGTCGTCGGTGGCGAAGTAGGTGGTCCAGCCGGGCTGCCCCGCCTCGTCCATCCGGGGACCCAGGCCGGCGACCTGGCGGCCGTCCTTCTCGGCGTTCAGGTAGCCGCCGAACTCGGCCTCCCCGCCGGTGTACCGCCAGGCCAGCAGCTCGGCGTAGAACTCCTTCGCCGCGTCCAGGTCACTGGCGCCGTAGTCGATCCAGCACGGGGTTCCCGCCGGCCAGGCGGTGTCTCGGGTGGGCATCGTTGCCTCCTCCTGATGTGGGGGAGGCCACCGTGGCACCGGGCACCGACAGTTCCCAGGGGCTCGCGCGCGCCGGGGTCAGAAGCGGCCGCCCCCGGCACCGCCGCCGCCACCGCCGCCGAAGGAGCCGCCCCCCGCGCTGCGGCCGCCGAAGCCGCCGCCACCGCCGAAGCCACCGCCGAACCCGCCACCGAAGCCACCGCCGTGGCCACCGCGCCGGCCGCCGCCCAGCAGGATGCCGCCGAGCACCAGGCTGCCCAGGTCGACGCCACCCCGCCGGTAGCCGCCCCCGAATCCGCCGCCCATGCCGGAGCCGTAGCCGCCGCCGGAGTTCCACCGGTCGACGTCGTCCTGCGCCAGGTCGAGCGCGTGCTGGGCCAGCAGTCCCGCCTGGTGCGCCGATCGCAGCGCCGCGACCGGATCGGTGCGGCCCCGGTCGACGGCCGCCTCCAGGTAGCGCCGTGCCTCGGCGAGCCGGGTGCGGGCCTCCGGGCCGATCGCGCCACGGCGGGTGTCGATGAAGTCCTGCGCGGCGGCCACCGTGGACCGGGCCGTGAGCAGCGCCTGGTCGAGCGCGGCCGCGGCCCGGCGGGCCTGGGTCTGGGCGTCCCGGGCCACCGCGAGGGTCTGCTCCAGCGCGGCGTCGGCGTCCTCCAGCTGGCGGAGCGCGGCCAGCGGGTCCCCCGGCGAGGCGTCGGAGGGGCGCAGCGCCGCGTCCGCCGCGGCCAGCGCCGCCTCGGCGCGGGCGATCTGCGGCTCCAGCCCGCTGCGGTCCCCGGCGCCGAGCAGCGCCCGGGCCTCCGCCAGGTCCTTCTCGGTCTCCGCGCGGGCGGCGGCGACCTGGCCCGCGGCGGCGTCGAGGTCGGCGGCCAGCCGCCCCACGGCGTCGAGCAGGGTCCCCGTCTGCGCGACGGCGTCCTCCGCGGCGCGGACGTCACCGACGGCCTCCCCGGTCCGGCCGGCGGCGATCGCCTCCCGGGCCTCCCGGATCTCCTGCTCCGCAGCGTCCAGCCGCGCGCCGGCCTCGGTCACGTTCTCCGCGACCGCGGCGACCGCCGAGCCGGCGAACCGCTGCCGGAGCCCGGCCAGCCGCTGCTCCTCCTGCGGCAGCCGGCCGCGCAGCTCGGCGATCCGTGGCTCCAGCGCCGCCAGCACCTCCGGAGCGCGGTGCTCCAGGTCCCGCAGCTGCTGGAAGGCCGCGCTCTGCTCGTCCAGGCGCGCGTCGGCGGCCCCGGTCAGGGAGAGGATCTCGGCCAGCATGCGCCGGGTGGTCGGCTCGTCCCTGCCGGTCCCCCGCCCGCCCGAGTCGTCGTCCAGCTCCTGGCGCAGCGCGAAGGCCCGCGACAGCTCGGCCTTGGACTGCTCGAGCGCGGCACCGAAGCCGGCGACCGCCTCCTCCCCGTACTGCGAGCGGGCGAAGTCCAGGTCCAGCTGGGAGGTCTTGACCGCCTCGTCCACCTCCAGCAGCGCCTCGCTGGCGCGGCCCTGCAGCTCGGGAGTGGGCGTGCCCTCGTGGGGGTCGGGCTCCCGGCGCTGCCGGCCGGGCGGCACGGCCGTGCCGCTGCGGTTCCGCCGCGACCGGCTGACCAGGTAGGCCCCGCCGCCGACGACCGCGATCCCGCCGAGCACGAGCAGCGGGCCGGCGCCGCCACCGGACCCGTTCCCGTCGGACCCGGCGGTGGCGGCGGAATCGGTGCGCAGGATGTCGGTGAACTCGGCCACGCCGCCGGCCCAGTCGCCCTCGCCGAAGGCAGGGTCGACGGTGGTGGCGGCGAGGTCCTCGATCTCGGCGCGGGACAGCGGGAAGCCCGGCGGCGGGACGAACCCGTAGAGCCGGTCCTCGACCGCGACGGCGAGGAGGGCGTCGTTGCGGGCGAGCTGGCTCAGCTCCGCCGTCGCCGCCGCCCACTCGGGACCGTCGGCCCCGTCGAAGCTGGCGACGAACACCACGAACAGCTGGGTGCCCTCCTCGGCCCGCAGGTCCTCCAGCGTCGCCTCGACGCCCGCCCGTTCACCGTCCAGCGCGCCCACCTCGTCCACGACCTGCTCGGCCAGCCGGAACGGGGGGACGGCGAGCGCCGGGCCGGCGGTCAGCACGAGGACGGCGAGCACCCCCAGGGCGACGCACAGCCGGCGCACGGAGGACCTCCAGGACGGTGGGAGCAGAACCCCCGCGACACTACCGACGCGGGAGGGGTCCGGCCCGGCCGCAGTGGGTAGGGCGCCACGGCGACCCGCTGCCGTCCGAGGAGGACAACCCGTGCCCGACCGCGAATCCGTGCCCGCCGCCGACCTGCCGCCGGGCGCCGTGCGCCGCGTCGGTGACTGGGCCGTCGGCAACCGCGGCCCCGGCCCCGACGGCCGGGAACGGCACTTCGCGGTGTCCCGGCGCTGCCGCCACCAGCTCGCCGACCTGTCCGACGGCACCGTCGACGCCGACGGCTGCCTGGTCTGCCCGTGGCACCAGAGCCGTTACGACGTGCGCACCGGGGAGATGGTCGAGGGCCCGCGCGGCTTCCTCGGCTACCACGGCCCGACGCCGGTCTACAGCCGGCTGGTCCGCCTGCTCGGGTCGGTGGCCCGGCTCCGCGTGCGCCGGGCGACCCGCGAGGGCGACGAGGTCGTCCTGGAGTAGCGCCGTCCGCAGACGGTGACGTGCGCGAAGCCCCCGGTGACGGCAGGTCCCGGCTCGCCCCGCTGGTGCGCCACCCGGACGCTCACCGGCCCTGGCACTGCCACGACGGCGCTAATCTGCCGCCCCACCTTCGGCAGGGAGGCTGCCATGACAGGAACAGTGAGCGACCCCGTCACCCGGATGAAGGGGCTGTACGACGCGTTCGGCCGCGGCGACATCCCCACGGTTCTCGCGGCGATGGACGAGGGAATCGAGTGGTATGAGGCCGAAGGAGGCCCGTGGTTCCTCGGCCGCCCCTTCGTCGGGCCGCAGGAGGTCGTCGACGGGGTCTTCCAGCGGATAGCCACCGAGTTCGAGGGGTTCGAGATCCATCCGACCCGTTTCCTGCGGGACGGCGACACGGTCATCATGGAGGGTCGTTACCGCGCCCGGAGCCACGCGGCGACCGGTAAGCCGCTGGACGCCGAGGTCGTCCACGTGTGGGACCTGCGGAACGACAAGCTCGTGCGCTTCCACCAGTACGTCGACACTCGCCAGCTGGCGGATGTGATGGGGGCCGACGGCTGAAGCAGGGCGGTCGACCGCTCCGTGTGCTCACGCGAGTGCGACCCCCCGCTTCCCGCCCTGATCGCCTGTGCCGCTGATCCGACTCCGCGTCGGGTCAGCGGCGCTCGATGGGTTCGTCGACGCCCTGCACCAGGGCGTCGGTCTCGATCGGCCCCGCCCCGGTCGCCCGGACGGAGACGCCCATGAGGGCCGCCACCTCGTCCGCCGACTTCGGCTGCAGGACGCCGTCGCGGATCTCCTCGGCCCAGTGGCAGCTGACCAGCCGCCCCGGTGCCAGCTCGCGCAGCACCGGGACCTCGTCGTCGCACCGGGTCTCCTGGCGCCACGGGCAGCGGGTGTGGAACCGGCAGCCGCTGGGCGGGTTCGCCGGCGACGGCAGGTCGCCGGCCAGCAGGATCCGCTCCCGCGTCTCCTCCACGACCGGGTCCGGCACGGGGACGGCGCTCATCAGGGCCCGCGTGTAGGGGTGCAGCGGCTGCTCGTACAGGTCGTCGGCGGGGGCCTGCTCGACCAGCGAGCCCAGGTACATGACGCCGACGACGTCGCTGATGTGGCGGACCACCGCGAGGTCGTGCGCGATGACCAGGTAGGTGAGGCCGAGCCGTTCCTGCAGCTCCTCGAGCAGGTTGAGCACCTGGGCCTGCACGCTGACGTCGAGGGCGGAGACCGGCTCGTCGGCGATCAGCAGGTCCGGCTCCAGGGCGATGGCCCGCGCGATGCCGATGCGCTGCCGCTGCCCGCCGGAGAACTCGTGCGGGTACCGGCGCAGCGCGGCCGAGGGCAGACCCACGGCGTCCAGCAGTCCACGGATCTTCTCCGCGATCCCCGCGGTCCCTCCGCCCAGGCCGTGCGCGCGCAGCGGCTCGGACAGCAGCGACTCCACGTTCTGCCGGGGGTCGAGGCTGCCCAGCGGATCCTGGAAGACCATCTGCATCCGGCGGCGCATCGTGCGCAACGCCTCGCCCTTCAGCGAGGCGACGTCGGTGCCGTCGAAGAGCACCTCGCCGGCGGTCGGCTCCTCCAGCCGCAGGATGGCCCGGCCCAGCGTCGACTTGCCGCAGCCGGACTCCCCGACCAGCCCGTAGGTCGAGCCGCGGGCGATGGAGAGGTCGACGCCGTCGACGGCCTGGACGTGCCCGACGGTCCGGTCGAAGACGACCCCCCGCTTGATCGGGAAGTGCACCTTGAGTCCCCGGACCCGCAGCAGCGGCTCCTCCCCCCAGGCGTGCGCAGCGGCGGCGGTCATCGGGGGGCTCCCAGGGCGGTGGCGCCGGACGGCGCCGTCGGGTGCTCCAGCGGATGGCGGCAGCGCAGTTCCCTGCCGGGCCCGTCGTACGCCAGCGGCACGACGCTGCCGGACACCTCGGTCAGGCAGTCGTCCTGCGCGTTGTCGCAGCGCGGGGCGAACGCGCACCCCTCGGCCCACGGGATGGCGTCGCGCGCCGACCCGCGGATGGGCGTGAGCGGCGTGCCGCGGCCGGCGTCCAGCCGGGGCACCGACGCGAGCAGGCCCCCGGTGTAGGGCTGACGGGGCCTGGCGAACAGCTCGTGCCGGTCGGCGGTCTCGATGATCTTGCCCGAGTACATGACGTGCACGCGGTCGCACAGCCCCGCGACGACGCCCAGGTCGTGGGTGATCATCACCAGCGCCGTCCCGGTGTCGACGACGAGCTCCTTGAGGAGCTCCAGGATCTGGGCCTGGATGGTGACGTCGAGGGCGGTGGTCGGCTCGTCGGCGATCAGCAGCCGCGGGGAGCAGGCCAGCGCCATGGCGATCAGCGCGCGCTGGCGCATGCCGCCGGACAGCTGGTGCGGGTACTCCTTGAGCCGGCGCCGCGGGTCGGGAATGCCGACGCGGTCCAGCAGGGTCACGGCCTCCGCCGCCGCCTCCGCCTTGGACATGTCGCGGTGCTCGAGCAGCACCTCGGTGACCTGCGTGCCGATCTGCACCGTGGGGTTCAGCGAGGACAGCGGGTCCTGGAAGACCATCGCCATGTGCGCCCCGCGCAGCGAGCGCAGCTTCCGGCTGCCGGCCCCGATCAGCTCCTCCCCCTCGAGGCGCACAGATCCGCCGACCTTCACCCCGCGGCTGGGCAGCAGGCCCATGATCGCCAGCGACGTCACGGACTTGCCGCAGCCGGACTCCCCGACCAGGCCGACGGTCTCGCCCGGCGCGACGGAGAAGCTGACGCCGTCGACGGCGCGGGTGGGCTTCTCCCCCTTGCGCTGGAAGGTGACCGAGAGGTCCTCGACCTCGAGCACGGGGGCGCCGCCCTGCAGCGAGCTCATCGGGGTGCTCACCTCCGGAACTTCGGGTCGAGGGCCTCGCGCAGCGACTCGCCCAGCAGCGTGAAGCCGAGCGCGACCACGATGATGCACAGCGCCGGGTAGACGGCCAGCTCCGGTCGGACGGACAGGAAGGCCTGCGCGTTGGCCAGCATCGCGCCCCACTCCGGCCGAGCCAGGTCGGGGTCGCCCAGGCCGAGGAAGGACAGGGCCGCCGCCTCGATGATCGCGGTGGCCAGCGACAGCGTGGCCTGCACGATCACCGGGCTGAGCGAGTTGGGCAGCACGTGGCCGAACACGATCCGCCGCTTGCGGATGCCCAGCGCCCGCGCGGCCAGGGCGTAGTCGCTGCCGCGCTGCACCAGCATCGAGCCGCGCAGCAACCGAGCGAAGATCGGCACCTGGGTGACCGCGATGGCGATCATCAGCGCGTACTGGTTCTGGCCCAGCAGCACCGAGATGCTGATGGCCATCAGCAGGCCCGGGATGGACAGCAGGATGTCGACGAACCGCATGACCACGGTGTCGACCCAGCCGCCGAACGCGCCGGCGATGATTCCCAGCGCCATGCCGGCGGCGACGCCGAGCACGGTGGAGACGACCCCGATCATCAGCGACTGCCGCGATCCGTAGATCAACCGGGAGAGCAGGTCGCGGCCGAGGTTGTCCACCCCGAGCGGGAAGCCCTCCTGGCTGCCGGGGATGAGCCCCGGCCGGATCTGCGACAGCAGCGTCTGCGCCAGCGGGTCGCGCGGGGCCAGCCACGGCGCGAAGAGGGCCACGAGCAGGAACGTGACGACGATGACCGCACCGATGATCGCGACCGGGTCGCGCCGCAGCCGGCGGAAGGCGCTCCGGGTCAGGGAGACCCCGCCCTCGCCCTCGGGCACCTGGCCGGCCCGCGCCGCCAGCTCGTCGATCCGACGCCGCTTGACGTCACCCATCGCGGTCACCGCTGTGCCCCCCGGTCCGATTCCGCACGCTTCATCGAACTCTCACTCTCGGGTCGAGCAGACCGTAGGAGATGTCGACGAGGAGGTTCACCAGCACGTAGACGATCGCCAGCATGAGGATGAACCCCTGCAGGACGGCGAAGTCCCGCGCGAACAGGGCGTCGTAGAGCGCCGAGCCGACCCCGCCGAAGGCGAAGACGCTCTCGGTCAGCACCGCCCCGGACAGCAGCAGACCGGTCTGCAGGCCGATCGTCGTCGACACCGGCAGCAGCGCGTTCTTGATGATGTGCCGCCGCCGCACCGTCGACGTCGCCAGCCCCTTGGCGTTCGCCGTCCGCACGTAGTCCTCGTTGACCACGTCGAGGACCGAGGCCCGGGTGATCCGGACGATGATGGCCAGCGGGATGGTGCCGAGCGCGATCGCCGGCAGGACCAGGTGCAGCACGGCGTCCCACGCGGCGTCCCACTCGCGGGTCAGCAGCCCGTCGAGCACGTAGAAGTTGGTGATGCGGGTGGCATCCATCCGCACGTCCTGCCGCCCGGAGCCGGGCAGCCAGCCGAGCTCGACGGCGAAGCCCAGGCGCAGCAGGTAGGCCAGGAAGAACACCGGGATCGCGACGCCGAGCAGCGAGCCGATGACCGACGTCGAGTCCAACCAGCTGCCGTGCCTGCGGGCGGCGAGGTAGCCCAGCGGGATGCCCACGCCGATCGCGAAGATCATCGCGAAGATCGTCAGCTCGATCGTGCCCGGCATGCGCTCGAGGAACTCGGTGGTGACCGCGCGGCCGGTGCGCGCGGAGGTGCCGAAGTCCAGCCGGATCGCGCGACCGAGGAAGCGCAGGTACTGGACGATCAGCGGCTCGTCCAGGCCGAAGAGCTCGTTGTAGCGGGCGATCGCCTCAGGGGTGGCGCGCTCCCCCAGCGCGGCCTGGGCCGGACCGCCGGGGAGGGCGCGCAGCCAGGCGAAGAGCAGCACCGACAGGCCCAGCAGGATGGGGATCAGCTGCAGGAGCCGCCGGACGATGAAACGGAGCACGTGCTCCATTCCCCTCTCACGGAACGGACCGGACCAACAGGCTCGCGGCGGCCCCCTTGCAGGGGCCCGCCGCGAGCCTGCGAGCGGTGGGGGGCGAGGGGGTCCTTCCTCAGTCGTTGAGCGAGACCGTCGAGAAGACCTCGGCGGTGAGCGGGCTGGGCTCCAGGCCCTGGACCCGCTCGGAGACGACCAGGGCCGGCGGCGAGTGCGAGACCGGGACAGCCGGCAGGTAGTCCATGATCAGCCGGTTGGCCTCCTGGTACATCTCCGTCCGGTTGGCCGGGTCGGGTTCGCTGTCGGCCTCGGCCAGCGCGGCGAAGATCTCCGGGGCGCTGAACGCCCCGAACTCGGCCGACGCCTGGTTGTTCGACGCCTCGGCGAAGAACGTCCCGATGAAGTTGTAGGCGTCGTTGTAGTCACCGGTCCACCCGAGCAGGTGGATGTCCGCCTGGCCCGCCTGCACGGCGTTCAGGTAGTCCGGGTTCCACGGCAGCGCCGTGGGCTGGACGGTGAAGCCGGCGTCGGTCAGGTTCTGGCTGATGACCTGGAACATGGCGGCCGGGTCCGGCAGGTACGGCCGGCTCACATCGGTCGGGTAGAAGAAGCGCAGCGTCGTGCCGGTGGCGCCGGCCTCGGCGAGCAGCGACTTGGCCTTCTCGACGTCGTACTCGTAGGTGGTGACGTCCTCGGCCCAGCCGTCGACCGTCGGCGGCATGAACTGGGTGGCCACCTCCGCGCCCTCGGGCAGGAGCGAGTTCACGATCGTCTCGCGGTCGATCGCGTGGGCGATCGCCTGGCGGACCCGCTCGTCCTGCAGTGCCGGGTTGGCACCCGAGTCGGGCACGTTCCCGCCGTTGATCCCCAGGTAGAGGATGTTGAACGGGTCGCGGACCAGCACCTGGGCGCCGGTGTCCTCGAGGGTGGCGTAGTCGGCCGGCGCGACGAAGTCGTAGCCGTCGATCGAGCCGGCCTGCAGCTCCTGGCGGCGGGTGTTCCCGTCGGAGATCGTGCGGAAGATGACCTTGTCGAGCTTCGCCTTCTCGCCCCAGTAGTCGTCGTTGCGGACGATGGTGACCTCGCCGTTGCTCCGGTCCCAGCTGTCGAACTTGAAGGGCCCGGTGCCGACCGGGTGCTCCATGGCGTACTCGGAGTAGGTCAGCGCGTCCTCGCTGCCGCTCAGGTCGTCCGCGTCGTACTCCTCCAGGGCCGTGGGGCTCTGGATGGAGAAGGCCGGCAGCGCCAGGGCGGAGGGGAACTTCGAGGTCACCTGGGTGAGCCGGATGACCGCGGTGTTCTCGTCGGTCGCCTCGCAGCTCTCGTAGATGCTGGGGGTGTCCGGCGTGCTGGCGAAGCCGCCGAAGACCGCCTGGTAGTAGTACGAGGCGCTCGGGCTGGTGGCCAGGCCGTCGAAGTTGTACCAGCGGTCGAAGTTGAAGCAGACGGCCTCGGCGTTGAAGTCCGTGCCGTCGTGGAACTGCACGCCCTCCTGCAGCTCGAAGGTGTACTCGAGGCCGTCCTCGCTGACCTCCCAGTCGGTGGCGAGCTCGGGCACGGGGTCGGTGCCGCCGAGCTCGTTGCCCAGGAGACCCTCGAAGATCTGGCGGGAGACGCGGAAGGTCTCACCGTCGCTGCCGAACGCGGGGTCCAGCATCGCCGGGTCGCCGGCGGCGCCGAAGACCAGCGTGCCCCCGGACTCCTCGCTGCCGCTGCCCTCGCCGCCGGAGTCCCGGTCGCTGGAGGCGCAGGCAGACAAGGTCACTGCGGTGAGCGCGGCCGCGGAGGCAGCGAGCGCTCGGGTGGTACGACGACGTGTCATCGCGGAAGACCTGCCTTCCCGGCTCGTGCGAGCCGGACGTGTTCCGGACGGGGGCGCCGCGGACCGGAAGGGGTCCACGTGCGTTTTCGGACCCTAGGCGGCCGTCACCGCTCCGCGTGAGGCCCCGCCGTCCATCGACACCAAGCCGTGACCTTCGGCGTGTCGGGGTCCGCCGCGCCCGGCGGTGCACGTCGTGGCGCCGTCCGGGCCGGACGGCGCCACGGCGCACTCCGTTCAGAAGGCGGGCAGGACCGCTCCGGAGTAGGTCTCCTCGATGAACTGCCGGACCTCGTCGGAGTGCAGCAGCTCCTCCAGCTGCTGGATGCGCTCGTCGTCCTCGTCGCCGCTGCGGACGACCACCAGGTTCGCGTTGGGGTTGCCCTCGGCCTCCTCGAGCACCAGCGCGTCCTCGGCCGGCGAGAGGTCGGCGTCGATCGCGTAGTTGCCGTTGATGACCGCGGCGTCGACGTCGGCCAGCGAGCGCGGCAGCTGGGCGGCCTCGACCTCGGTGATCTCCAGGTTCTTCGGGTTCTCCTCGATGTCGAGGGAGGTGGGCGCCGCGTCCCCCGTGTCGGCAAGCGTGAGCAGGTCGTTGGCCGCGAGCAGCCGCAGCGCGCGGGCGGCGTTGGTCGGGTCGTTCGGGATCGCGACCGTGGCGCCGTCGGGCAGGTCGGCGACGTCGGTCAGCGACGCGGAGTAGAGGCCCAGCGGCTCGATGTGCACCGGCTCGAGCGCGGCGAAGTCGTAGCCGGCGTTGGCCTCCTGCTCCTCCAGGTAGGGCACCGTCTGGAAGTAGTTGGCGTCCAGCGACCCGTCGTCGAGGGCCACGTTGGGCTGCACGTAGTCGGTGAACTCGACCACCTCGAGCTCCAGGCCGGCGTCCGCGGCGAGCTCCTCGTCGATGAACCGCAGGATCTCGGCGTGCGGCACCGGGCTGGCGCCGACGCGCAGCGGCTCCTCGGCACCCGAGAGCTCCGCCTCCCCACCCCCGCACGCGGTGAGGCCGAGCAGCGCGGCGGTGGCGAGGGCGGCGAGGGCGGACCTGGTGGGGCGGGTCATGCGGGGTTTCTCCTTGCGGGGTGGGGTGGTGCGGGACGTTCGGAGGGGTCGCTCAGGCGTGGGCGAGGCGGCGGGCCCAGCGGTCGCCGGCCCACTGCAGGGCCTGGACGACCACCAGCAGCAGCACCACGGTGGCCACGGTGATGTCGGTGCGGAACTGCTGGTAGCCGTAGCGGATGGCGAAGTCGCCGAGGCCGCCACCGCCGATGGCGCCGGCCATGGCCGAGTAGCTGATGAGGGCGACGACGGTGACGGTGATCCCGGCGACCAGCGACGGCAGCGCCTCGGGCAGCAGCACGGTGCGGACGACGTCGCGCCGGCGGGCACCCATGGCCAGCGTCGCCTCGACCTTGCCGTGCCCGACCTCGCGCAGGCTGGTCTCGACCAGCCGGGCCAGGAACGGGACGGCGCCGATCGTCAGCGGGACGATCGTGGCGGTGGAGCCGATGGTCGTGCCGACGATGCCGCGGGTGACCGGGGCGACGAGGACCAGCAGGATGATGAAGGGCAGCGACCGTCCGAGGTTCACCACCAGGCCGAGGACGCGGTGCACGAGCGGGCTCGGCGAGAGCGCGCCGGGCGCGGTGATGGTGAGCAGCACGCCGAGCGGGACGCCGATCAGCACGGTGAGCAGCGTGCTGACGCCCACCATGTAGAGCGTGTCCCAGGTGGCCTCGGCCAGCTGCGGGGCGATGCGGTCCCAGTCGTTCACCGCTGCACCTCCGGGGCGTCGAGGAGGTGGGGGACGACGCGACCGTCTGGTGCCGCGGGATCGGGGTCGTCGTGGGCGTCCATCGGCGCCGGCTCGTCGCCGGGGACGGCGCGCTCGACCAGCGAGCCGCCCTCGCGCAGCCGCTGCAGCGCGGCGTCCAGCCGGCCGTCGTCGCCGGTGACCGAGAGCAGCAGCCGGCCGAAGCGGTGGCCGGCGACGGTCTCGACCGAGCCGCCGACGACCTCGACGTCGAGACCCAGCTCCCCGGCGAGCGTGCGCAGCACCCGGCCCTCGGGGGCCGACTCGGTGACGGTGATGCGGAGCAGGTCGCCGGTCGCCCCCGCCACGGCCGGCGCGGGCAGCAGCTGGGCGGCCAGCGGCGAGTGCGGTCGGGTGAGCACCTCGGTCAGCGGTCCGCCGTCGACGACCCGGCCCCGGTCGAGCAGCACCGCGCTGTCGCAGACCGCGCGGACGACGGCCATCTCGTGGGTGATGAGCAGGACGGTCAGCCCGAGCTCCGCGCGCACCTGGCGCAGCAGGTCCAGCACGCCGGTGGTGCTCGCCGGGTCCAGCGCGCTGGTGGCCTCGTCGCAGAGCAGCACCTTGGGGCGGGCGGCCAGGGCCCGGGCGATGGCCACGCGCTGCTTCTGACCGCCGGAGAGCTGGGCGGGGCGGGAGGCGTGCCGGTCCCCCAGGCCCACGAGGTCGAGCAGGTCGGCGACGCGCCGGCGGCGCTCGGACCTGCCGACGCCGGCCAGCTCCAGCGGGTGCTCGACGTTGCCGGCCGCGGTGCGGGAGTCCAGCAGGTTGAAGTGCTGGAACACCATGCCGACGGTGCGCCGGGCCTGACGGACGCCGTCGTCGTCGAGGTCGGTGAGCACCTGGCCGTCGACCACGACCCGGCCGGAGGTGGGGCGTTCGAGCAGGTTGACCAGCCGCGCCAGCGTGCTCTTGCCCGAACCGCTCGGGCCGACGACGCCGGCGAACTCCCCGTCGGCGACCGACAGGCTCACGCCGTCGACGGCGACGACCTCGGCCGCCCCGCGACGAGCGGGGAAGACCTTGCGGACGTCGGTCAGTTCGATCACAGGGGGCCTCGGCAGGGCTGGGCGGTGCAGTGCGGACGGCGGGGCCGGCACGCGGGGTCTCCCCCGGCGTACCCGGCGGGGGCCGGGCTAGAGCCGGCTGGCCGTGCGCATGAGATCGATGGCGCGACGACGAGTCAGCGCACACCCCTTCAGCACCGGTCGATCATGCCCGGGGCGCCCGGTCGACTGCCAATCCGCGGCCTCGAATGTGAGGGAACGCTCAACCGCCCGTGCGGCCGACCGGGAGCAGGCCGTGGCCCCAGCGTCCGTCCCGGGAGCCGGCAGCATCCCGTCTGAACGCCTGTCGACGGGCACCCCTGGCCCTCCCGACCCTCGCTCAGGCGTCGATGCGGCGGCGGCCCTCGAAGGCGCGGCCCAGCGTGACCTCGTCGGCGTACTCCAGATCGCCACCGACGGGCAGGCCGCTGGCCAGCCGGGACACCGCGAGCCCCATGGGACCGACGAGCCGCGCGAGGTAGGCGGCGGTCGCCTCGCCCTCGAGGTTCGGGTCGGTGGCGATGATCATCTCCTTGACGGAGCCGTCCATCAGCCTGGTCATCAGCTCCTTGACCCGCAGGTCGTCGGGGCCGACGCCGTCGATGGGGCTGATGGCGCCCCCCAGCACGTGATAGCGCCCGCGGAACTCGCGGGTGCGCTCGATCGCGACGACGTCCTTGGGCTCCTCGACCACGCACAGCACGTCGTCGGAGCGGCGCGGGTCACGGCAGATCCGGCACTGCTCGGCCTCGGCGACGTTGTAGCAGGTCACGCAGAAGCGGACGGACTCCTGGACGCGGGTCAGCGCGGCCACCAGCCGGCTGACGTCGGCGGACTCCGACGACAGCAGGTGGAAGGCGATGCGCTGGGCGCTCTTGGGCCCCACGCCGGGCAGGCGACCGAGCTCGTCGATCAGGTCCTGGACGGCACCCTCGTACACGGTGCTCCTCGGGTTGCGAAGTGGATCGGGCGGAGCCGCTCGATCAGAGGCCCGGCAGGCCCAGCCCCCCGCCACCGAGACCCCCGGCGAGCGGACCCATGGCGTTGGCGGCGAGCTCGTCGGCCGCGCGCTTGGCATCGCGGACGGCGGCGACGACCAGGTCCTGCAGCGTCTCCAGGTCGTCGG
This sequence comes from Blastococcus saxobsidens, assembly GCF_002938435.1. Taxonomy (GTDB): domain Bacteria; phylum Actinomycetota; class Actinomycetes; order Mycobacteriales; family Geodermatophilaceae; genus Blastococcus; species Blastococcus saxobsidens. The sequence continues at coordinate 955 of NZ_POQT01000001.1, read as the reverse complement.
TGTCGACGGCCGCGGGCGCGATGGTCACCGCGGTGAGCTCACCGTCGCCGGTCATGGTCGCGGACACCAGACCGCCACCGGCCGAACCGGTGACCTCGCTGGCGGCCAGCTCCTGCTGGGCGGCGACGAGCTGCTGCTGCATCTGCTGCGCCTGCTGCATGAGCTGGGACAGGTCGGGCTGGCCTCCGGGGAACATGCCACGAGAGTAGGCCGCGGGTGCGACAGGTGACGCCGACACGGCGCGCGGTGATCAGCTCTCGACGGGCCGGGCGCCCAGCTGAGCGCGCAGGAGCTGCAGCGCCGCCTGTTCCTGGTCGACGGCGGGCTCGGGCTCGCGGTCCCCACCCGCGCCGACCTCGGCGGCGCGCTCGGCCATCAGCTCCCGGGCCTCGGCGGCCTCCGCCTGCCGCGCCGCCTCCCGCGCCACGTCGGGGGTGACGGTCGGACCCGCGGCGGGGCCGGAGCCCTCGACGACGGCGTCCACCCGCCAGCGGACGCCGAGCAGCTCGTTGAGCGCCTCTCGCAGGACGTCCTTGTTCAGGTCGTCACCGAGCCGCCGGGCCAGGGCCGGCGAGGAGGTCGACAGCGTCAGGACGCCGTTGGCCAGCTGGTGCACCTGGGCGTTCTTGAGCAGCGCCTCGGTCGTGCGCTTGTGCTTCTTGACGACGGAGAGCAGCTCGGGCCACACCCGGCGGACGTCGGCGGTGGTGAGCTCGCCGTCGTCCGCGGCGTCGGGCGGGTTCGCCGAGACGACCGGCGTCGGTTCGCCACCGCGCGGGGCGGGCGCGGACTCGGCGGCCGCGCGCGGCGGGGACGCCGGCGGTCGCGGCTGCTCGAGCCGGGACTCCGCGGCCCGGACGGCGGCCGGCCGGGCCGCGTGCGGCCAGTCCTCGTCGTCCGTGGGCTCCGGCGGGAGCGGGATGTCGGGCTCCGCCACGGCCTCGCGGGGATGGCG